>JAAHHN010000195.1 GCA_010672165.1 Spirulina sp. SIO3F2
CATCACTATCCCTTCCCCCATCGGAAAGATACAGGTGGCCCTCAAGATGCATTTCAGCACGAGGCGATCGAACATTTGCGCACTCATCCAGAACAGCCATTCTTTCGCCGCGATCAACTGGGAGAATACTCCGCTTTTCGCTATGCTGAAGCGATCATTATGGGGCCAAGCTGTGTCTCTTGCCATAACAGTCATCCAGATAGTCCCCGCAAAGACTGGCGAGTGGGTGATGTGCGGGGCGTCCTCGAAATTTCTCAACCAATTGATAGCCTGATGGGTCTGGCATTAAAAGGTATGCGGATGACGCTCGTACGACTCGTGGTGATTCTGGGTTTGGGCCTGGTGGGTCTAACATTTGTGATGGGACGGTTGCGCCATACCACCCGTGAGTTGCAGCACAAGGTCAGCGAACAAACCGCCGAATTGCGGCGTTTAGCCTCCCTTGATGGCCTCACTCAAATCTCAAACCGTCGTAGTTTTGACCAGCATCTGCAACAAGAATGGCAGCGGGGTTGTCGGTCTCATCTGCCGTTGTCGTTGGTTTTGTGCGATGTGGATTGTTTCAAGCAATATAACGATACCTACGGACATCAGGCGGGGGATGTTTGTTTGCAAGCCGTGGCCCGGGTGATTGGGCAACATAGCCGACGAGTAGGGGATCTTGCCGCTCGCTATGGTGGTGAAGAGTTTGCCCTATTGTTGCCCAACACTGACAACGTGGGAGCATTACAAGTAGCCGAGCAGATTCGTGTCGCTGTTCAAAACTTGGAAATCTGCCATCGCACCTCAGCGGCAGGAGAATGCGTAAGCTTGAGCTTAGGGGTGGCAACACTAATCCCTGAACCTATGGAAGCAGCGAGCGGTTTAATTGCCGCTGCCGATGCTGCCCTCTATCAAGCCAAGGAACAGGGACGCAACCGGAGCATTGGGAATGCCGGACAACCTGCTACTCCGGTTAATACTCCAGTGACCAAATCCTGAATCCGATTTGTATGACTCTAATATGGGATTTACCATCGGTTCATCCTCTCACCTAACCCTCTCCCACTGGGAGAGGGCTTCCGAACTCTTTATTCTGCCGCAGCTAAACTTCTGCTGCGGCCCGCTCAATTAAACGGCGGGCTAAGGTTTGGGTGCCAGTGTGGGCATAGTAGTCCGTGGTCATATCCAGAAAGGCGGCAAGGTAGTCAAGGCGATCGTCCGTGATCTCCACAAAGCGACTAAGGTTGTCGGTGATCTGCTTCTGGGTCAAACCTCGGCTGGTGACTAAATCACCCATCCAGCCCTGCACCCCCTCAAAACTCTGACCAATGAAATCTAAACGGCTGGTGGCGGTACCGCCGGGGATAAATTTCTGCACTTGGCTAAAGAAAGGGTTATTTTCTAAATCGGTGGGATTGAGCTGGTTGAGCTGGCTACCCACCGCTTGAATAAAGTCGGGGCCAAAGGGAATCACAGCATCTAAGCAAACCAGGGCAACCATGCGCATGAGGGATTCGCCGCCATATTCCCGTAGGGCTTTAAGGAAGTCCCCCAAACTATCACCGGGAATGCCATTGATTTGACAAAAGGCAACCACTTCAACGACGAGCTTAAGGGTCAGATCAATGGCTTGGGCTTGATCGGCCTTGGGGGTAACTTTGTTGAGAAAACCCAACAAGGGAATTTTTTCCCCCACCATATTGGCTAGGGCCGCTGCCCCGAGGGCTGAATCGGCTTTATCGACGGTTTGGTAGAGCCAGAGCGCCCGTTGATAGCCTTCGTTTTTATCATTAAAGAGCCAAACGGCGCGATCGCCGATCGCCTGAATGAGCTCCGGATCGCTCTCACCCGTCACTTCCCGGATGGTGTTCTTAAACCCCACCGTGTTGTGCCATTCACCGGGTGCGGCAAAATCAAGGGCTTTGAGCACCCGTGTGGTGACGTTTTTGGTGGGGAGTTCGTCGATGGTTTCAAAAATGGGTTTGGACATGGTTTTGAGTTCAAAGTTCAGGGTTCAGAGTTTAAAGTTAGTGTGATTGGTAGGTTGGGTTGACGATAGGAAACCCAACAAAGCTCTCCCTGCGATTCGGCTGCGTCACAAAGTATCTAAACTGATAAATTTTCAAGTTGAGCAAATATGACGAGAAAACTTAGAGAGACATTACCTACTCATGCAGGATTTCAAGATATGAAGGTGTAACGCCCCAAAGCGCTGGGCTATTGCAATGCGGCTAGGCCATCTAGGTCGAATTTTGCCAGCCAAGTTTGGCGATCGCTAGCGCTAAAATCTTCGCTGCGGGATTGCACTTTGACCTGGAAGCGATCGCCGACCAATGCACCTGTACCATTTTTACCTTGCTCGACGGTAGGATAGCCGTTAATCTCGTTCGTGCTGTTGGCATATTTATCCGCGGCACTGGGGTTACTCGTGATGTCTGCAATGGAGAGCACTGCAAGATCTGTACCTGATTGCTTGAGCTTGGCTTGGGCAAACCCAGTTTTTTCTTGGGTGTAGACCACGTCATAATCCCCTTCAGCAGCGGGGAAGAAGGCATTAAACTGACTGCCCGCGATCGCCTCTTCGACGACGGCCGTCGCACCTTTTTCGGTGCTGGCGTTTTGGGCGGCTTCAAAGTCCGAAGGCGGGGTGGCTGTGCAAGCCGTTAAAAAAAGCCAACTGGAGAGCAGCAGGCTAGAGAGCAAGATTGACCAACGTTTCATCACAACAATGTTTGGGTTGGAGCTAGAGAATGGTTGACTATCCTACTGTGATAGCAAATTTACCCAAGGGCGCATGGAAAGTTAAACAATTGCAAATCGCCATGAACTGCACCTTGGTCAGCAGGGCTTCAGGTTGGTGAACCGTTAGGACTGGTTATGCTGGGAGATGCTGTTGTCCCTCTTTCATTATGTTGCTCCTGTTGTTTCGCGTCGGTGAAGATCGCTATGCCCTGGATACCCAAGCGATCGTCGAGGTCATTCCCCGTGTGAGTTTGGTTCGCTATCATGGCACACCACCAACTGTGGCGGGACGCTTTAATTACCAAGGCCAGATTGTTCCGGTGCTCGATTTGAGTCAGCTCTTGGGTGACAAGCCCTGTGAACCCGTTTGGAGTACCCGTATTATTGTGGTGAATTTGGCACCGAGTCCAGCTCAACCCCGGTTGTTAGGGTTACTGGTGGAGCAAGCCACAGAGACCTTAGCTGGCGAAGGCGTTAAATCGGCAGAAAATCGTCTCCAACTGTCTCAGCAGCCTTATTTGGGGGATGTGCTGCTGCAAGATCACGAGATGATTCAATGCTTAAAGGTGGAGCAGATCTTAGCTGAGCACCACTATGATTCGCTGCTGAGTCCGTTAGATTAATTCACCCAAAAATGCTCCAGACAATTTGCTTGACAATGCGCTTGCTTGAATTGCGGGCAAGATGCCCGCGCTACAGACTGTAGAACGAGAAAACCGTAGCGCAGGCGTCTCGCCTGCCCGCTGAATAATCTTGTTTAGGCGGTTTGGCAGACCAAACAACCCAGGATGCTGATAAAGATCTCAGCAATCAAACAGCAACAGGAAGCGAAGTTTCGCGTTGATCCCTATAATGCTGGGACGCTGGTGAGGGTTGATGAGCAATGGCGAGGGGTGAAGATTGGAGCTTGAATCCGCAGAACCAAATGGTGCTTGATGGGATCGCGGCTTTATTAAGGGATCAGATTGGCCTCAATCCGGCGGCCTTGGGCGATCGCATGCTGACGGAGATGATTCGGCAAACGATGCAAACCTGGGGCTATACCAATCTCGCTACCTATTGGCAACAGCTCCAAACCTCGCCCACCACCTTCGAGGCCTTGGTAGAAGCGGTGGTGGTTCCTGAAACCTACTTCTTTCGGAATCCAGAGTCTTTTGACTATCTCCGTTACTATGTTTTGTCCCAGCCGCAGCAACGCCGATGGCGCATATTGAGTGTGCCTTGTTCCACGGGCGAAGAACCCTATTCCATCGCCCTGACCTTAATGGAAGCGGGATTATCGGCCGAGTCTTTTTATATTGACGCAGTAGACATTAGTGCCGTTGCCTTAACAAAGGCGCACCAGGGGATATATCGTGCCCACGCGTTCCGACAGCCCCAAACCGCTGAGTCAAGCACGATCTGCGATCGCTATTTCCAAATCCACCAGGGCCAATATCATCTCCTCCCCGCAGTGCGATCGCAGGTTCGGTTTCACCACGCCAATCTCGCAGATGCCAATTGTTTAAAGTATTGTGCCCCCTACGATATTGTGTTTTGCCGCAACCTTTTGATCTATTTGCACACCACTGCCCGCGCTCAGGCTTGGCAGCATCTTGAGCGTTTGGTACGGCTCGACGGTCGGTTATTCCTTGGTTATGCTGAGATCAACCCAGTTGATCGCCACCGCTTTATCCCCATTCCCCAGCCGCATACTTTTGCCTATCGCAAATTAGCCCGCCCAACATTAGCCCACCCAACATTACCTCGAACAAAATCACCCCGCCGCCCCTCCATTGCCCAACCTCCAACGCTACCGCGATCACCGGATCTACCTCAACCGGAGCCAGAGCCAGGCCTAAGCCATAGCATTGAGCTGGCCACTAGCACCGTGGAGGCAACGCCCCTTGAGTTGGAGGAGATTCGAGACCTAGCAAATCAGGGGGAGTTGACGCAGGCGGCCGAGCAATGCGATCGCTACCTCCAGGCCCATCCCACCCATGCCACAGCCCATGTGCTCCGGGGCGAGATTCACCAAGCGCAAGGGGAGGATGAGGCTGCGCAAACCGCGTTTCACAAAGCCCTCTATCTCGCGCCCAACTGTGAAGCCGCCCTGATGCATCTGCTGCTGTGGAGTGAACAGCAGGGGGACTGGGCCACTGCCCAACGGTTGCGCAAGCGCTTAGAAGCGCTAATTAATGGGGAGGGTGCTGATGCTGGTAAGTGACTTAAAAGCGCCAACCCTAGAATCGGATATTGTTCTCCAAGCGCAACGGTAGTTCAATAGACGATTTCAACTCTTGCCAACCCTATCTATTCCTCCATTCAGCCCTTATGGTGAAAATCAATGCGATGCAACAAGGCACTCGGATTAATCAATTTGTTTTAGGGGGTTTTGGGGTCATTGTGCTCTTTGCTGGCGCGACCACCCTGAGTTCCTTTCTGACCAACCGTACCTTACGCGAAGCCCGCGGCTGGGTTTCTCATACCTTTGAAGTGACCGCAGATCTCCGCAAGCTCGAAAAGCTACTGGTGGATGCAGAAACAGGCCAACGGGGTTTTGTGATCACCAAAGAAGAGCGCTATCTAGAACCCTATGACCGTGCTTCAGCCGCCTTGGATGAAACCTTTGCTGGACTCCGCCAGTTGATTGCAGATAATCCGGAACAGCTCGCCAGACTCGATGATATTGAGGCCTTGTCGGCACAGAAGTTGGCTGAACTCCAAGAGACGATCGCCCTCAAGCGCCAAGGCCAGGAAGATGTGCTCCTAGCGCTGATTAAAAGTGATAAGGGGAAAAAGTTCATGGAGGAGATGCGATTGCAATTAGCCGACATGGTGGCGGTTGAGAATCAACTCCTCGCAGAACGTCAGCAGCAAGCAGTTCAAGCCGAGCGCTGGGCCACCTGGGTGAATTGGGGCGGTTTTGGGAGCATTGTGATTGTAGCGATCGCCACCTCAATGGTGATTATTCGCCTACTCGTTCGGGCCTTGGGAGAATCGCTGCAACGGGCCGCTAACGTTGCTGAAAGTGTTGCTCAAGGGGATCTCACCGTTGCTGTCGAAACACAGAGCAATGATGAAGTGGGCAAGCTGATGAGCACCTTAGGACAAATGACCGATCGCCTCACCTTACTGATTGGCGGGGTGAAGCGATCGGGTATTGAAGTGACCAGTTCGGCGACCCAGATTGCGGCAGCGGGGAAACAGCTCGAAGTCACCATGCGGGAGCAATCCGTAACCACCCAAGAAACCACCACCACCGCCCAAACCATTGCAGAGACGGCTCAAGCGTTGGCCCAAACCATGGAAGAAGTCGCCAAACTGGCGAATTTGACCAAAAACACCGCCACCGAAAGTCAAACGGGCCTCAATCAAATGGAAAGCACAACCCAGCAACTGGTGGCGGCCACCCAGGCCATTGCCACCCGGCTGGGGATGATCAGCGAAAAAGCCAACAACATCAACACCGTGATTACCACGATCACGAAAGTGGCGGATCAGACCAATTTACTCTCGCTCAATGCCGCGATCGAAGCGGAAAAAGCAGGCGAATATGGCGCGGGGTTTGCGGTGGTGGCGCGGGAAATTCGCCGTTTAGCGGATCAAACTGCCGTGGCCACCCTGGAAATTGAGTCCATGGTCAAAGAAATGCAATCTTCGGTGTCCACAGGTGTGATGGAAATGGATAAATTCTCCACCGAAGTGAACCAGAGCGTCAGCACGGTTTCCAACCTCAGTGGTCAGGTGGCGCAAATTATTCATCAGGTGCAAGATCTCGCCCCCCGCTTTGAGACCGTGAACCAAGGCATGGAATCGCAAGTCCAGTCCGCCACGCAAATTAGCGAAGCGATGTTGCAACTCAACACGGTGGCCCGTCACACGAATGAATCCTTTGATGGCATCAATGCCGCGATCGCCCAGCTTAACCAGGCCGCTCAGACTTTACAGCAAGAAATGAGCCGTTTCAAGGTGCGTGAGCAATATGATTACGCAGCTCCTCCCAGTCCTGCCCTGAGCGATCGCAAACTGCTCAGACCTGAAACATCTCCCTGGCAACACCCCTAATACCGAAATTCAAATTAAGGCATTGTAATGGTCATGGAACTGCGAACTGTCAACTGCGAATTGCAAACTGGTATAACCTCAATGCAAACCACCTGCTGGACTGAAATTGGTGTGCGCGGCGATCGCACCTGCCCCGAACTCCAAACCGTGACCCATTGCCAAAACTGCACTGTTTACAGTCAAGCGGGCCGGAGCCTATTAGAGCGTCCTGTACCGAAGGACTATGTACAGGATTGGACCACACGGCTAGCCCAACCGCACAACCGAGAGCAAGACACGCGGGACACTACCGTTTCCGTTTGTCTGTTTCGCCTCGGGCAAGAATGGCTGGCTATCCCCGCCAATGTGGTCAACCAGGCTGGGAACCCCAGTACCGTCCATTCCCTCCCCCACCGTCGGGATCGGGTGCTGCGGGGCCTGGTTAAGGTGCGGGGCCAGCTCTTGCTTTGTGTCTCTCTGCATGAGTTGCTGGGCATTGCCCTGCCGGAAACACCGCCCGCCCAGAACATCAGCAGGCTCAACGGTCAGCGTTTGCTGGTGATGGGCCCGCCCCAAGCGCTTTGGGCTTTTGAGGTGGATGAACTCTACGGGCTGTATCGCTGTCGCACCGAGCAGCTCCGGAATGCCCCAGCCCTAGGCAGCCAAATTTTAGAGCGTTTTAGCCAGTCCATTTTGCCTTGGCAGCACCAGACTGTCAGTTATCTCGATAGCGATCGCCTCTTGAGTGCCCTGCAACAGCACCTATTATGAACCAGCCCGACCTCAGTCATTTTTCCATGCTGGAGTTGTTTCGCATGGAAGTGGAAACCCAAGTGACCGTGCTCAATGATCATCTCTTGGCCCTAGAGAATCAGTCTGGGTCAAGCGAAGAGCCTGCGATCGCCCAGCGTCTAGAGCACCTGATGCGCGGCGCTCATTCCATTAAAGGGGCGGCTCGAATTGTCAATGTGGAACCTGCGGTGCGGCTTGCCCATGTCATGGAAGATTGTTTCGTGGCAGCTCAAAAGGGTGCAGTGGTGCTCGATTCGGCGGCCGTTGATGTTTTGTTGCGGGGCGTGGATTGGTGGATTGAACTCAGTCACCAGACCGAGCCGGAACTGCCCCCATGGTTAGCCCAACAAGAGGCGGGGCTTGGTGAGTTAGTGGGCGCGATCGCTGCTTTATCAACCGCTGCTACCCCAGCATCACCCCCCCCAACCTCACCCGCCGAACCCCAATCGCCTGCGCCCATTGCAACGCCATCCACCAGCGCAGCCCACACCGAGCGCGTCATTCGGGTCAATGCCGATCGTCTCAATCAGCTTATGGCCTTGGCGGGTGAATCCCTCGTCGAAGCCAATTGGCTCCTGCCGTTTACCGATGCTCTGGGGCAGCTCAAGCAGCAGCAACAGCAGCTCTCACGCTTATTAGAGAGCCTTGAAGCGAGCCTGCAACCAGCGCTCTCTCGCTCACCGGCCAGTCAGCAGCAGTTCAGCCAAGCCCGCCAAACCGCCCAGAACTGTCAGCGCTTGCTCGGTGAGCGCTTGGGGGAGTTGGATCAGTTTTCACAGCGGTTTACGCAACTGTCAGAAAATCTCTATCGTGAGGTGATCGCCAGCCATATGCGCCCGTTTGCCGATGGCATTCAGGGGTTTCCCCGTTTGGTTCGGGATCTGGCCAAACAACTGGGCAAGCAGGTGCAGTTGGAGATTGTGGGCGCGAACACACCAGTGGATCGGGATATTCTCGAAAAGCTCGAAGCCCCCTTAACCCAAATGCTGCGCAATGCGATCGTCCATGGCATTGCCCCGCCCCCAGAGCGGCAAGCCCAAGGCAAACCCGCCATCGGCACGATTCGCCTCGAAGCCAGCCACTGCGCGGGCATGCTCTCGATCACGGTCAGCGATGATGGTCAGGGCATTGAGCTGGAGCACCTGCGCCAAGCCGTGGTGCAAAAACAGCTTGTTGCCGCCGCATTGGTGCACCAGCTCACGGCGGCGGAATTGCTGGAATTTCTCTTTTTACCGGGGTTCTCAACGGCCGATCGCGTCACAGAAGTGGCCGGGCGGGGCGTGGGTTTAGATATTGCCAAGAGCATGGCCCAAGAGGTGGGGGGACTGCTCCGGGTGTCCACCCATCCGGGGCAGGGCTTAAGCTTTCAGTTCCAGTTGCCCTTGACCCTCTCGGTGATTCGGGCCTTGCTAGTCGAGATTGCGGGCGAACCCTACGCTTTGGGGCTGGCCCGCATCGACCAAGTGCAGATGGTCTCCCCTGAGGCGATCGCCCTCAACGAAAACCACCCTTACATTGTCATCAATGAGGAAAACATCAGTTTGGTAAAGGCCCAGCAGGTGTTGGAGTTGCCAGAGCTTAACCCTGAAGCCCCCCCTGAACTGTTGCCCGTGGTCATCCTCAGCGACAATACCCACCGCTATGGCATGATTGTCGATCGGTTTTTAGGTGAGCAAGATCTGGTGGTGCGGGCCCTTGATCCGCGCCTTGGCAAAGTGCAAGATATCAGTGCGGCGGCGGTTACGGAGTCCGGCGAACCCCTGTTAATTATTGATGTGGCGGATTTGGTGCGCTCGATTGATCAGCTTATCTCGGCGGGTCGTCTCCATGAGCTTGATCACCCCGCTTCAGTCCAACCCACCCCCCAACAGAAGCGGGTCTTGGTGGTGGATGATTCGATTTCGGTGCGAGAAATGGAGCGCAAGCTCTTACAAAATCAGGGCTACCAGGTGGATGTGGCCGTCAATGGTATGGAAGGCTGGAATGCGGTGCGCTTGGGCAATTATGACCTCTTGATCTCGGATGTGGATATGCCCCGGATGAATGGGATTGAGCTGGTGCAACAGGTTAAACAGCATCCGCAGCTCAAATCCCTGCCCGTGATTATTGTCTCCTACAAGGATCGTCAAGCGGATCGAATTGCAGGGCTGGAGGCGGGGGCGGATTATTATCTCACTAAGAGTAGTTTTCATGACAACAGTCTGCTCAAAGCGGTGGCCGATTTGATTGGCTGATGCCCCCCTCACCATGGATTGGTGCAATAGTAAGCGATTCAGTATTGACCATGCTCCAGATTGCCATTGTGAATGATGCTGCGATCGCCATTGAGGCCCTGCGACGGGCGATCGCAGCCGAGCATCATCTGCTTTGGGTGGCCCGTACGGGTGCTGAAGCCGTGGCCCATTGCGCGGTGGCCAAACCCGACTTAATTTTGATGGACATCAATATGCCCCAGCTCGATGGCGTGGCGGCCACCCGTCAGATTATGCAGCAGTCGCCCTGCGCTATCCTCATTGTGACCGCGACCCTGACCCGACATACCGCCCAAGTCTTTGAGGCCATGGGCTATGGCGCGTTAGATGTGGTGCAAACACCGTCCTTGGGCAGCGGTGATCCCCAGGCGCTCCAAAGGCTGCGCCAGAAAATTGCCACGATCGCCAAGTTAATGGCCGTCCCGTCCCCCCGGAAGGTTAATGCCAGCCCGCCCGTATCCCCGGTTCCACCGACCTCTCGCTCACTCCCTGCCCTGGTCGTTATTGGGGCGTCCACTGGTGGCCCGGCGGCGCTCCAACAGCTATTTAGTCAGCTTCCTTTCGGGTTCAATGCCGCCATCGTTGTGATTCAGCATATTGATCAACAGTTTGCACCGGGTTTGGTGCAATGGCTCAATCAATCGTCTCGGCTGCCGATTGCCCTAGCGCAAAATGGCGATCGCCCCCAGGCAGGCAAAGTGCTGATTGCTGGTGAAAATCAGCATTTAGTGCTGCGCCCCAACCAGAGCCTCCGCTACACCCATGAACCGAGGGAGCTGACCCACCAACCGGCCGTGGATGTGTTTTTTGAGAGCGTGGCGCGTTATTGGCCCCAACCGGGGATTGCCCTGCTGCTCACGGGCATGGGCCGAGATGGCGCGGTGGGGATGCAAGCGTTGCGATCGCGCCAATGGCACACGATTGCCCAAAGCGAGGCAAGCTGTGTGGTGTTTGGCATGCCCAAAGCAGCGATCGCCCAAGGGGGTGTTAATCAGGTGTTATCTCTGGAGCAGATGGTTGCCTATTTAAACCGGACGATGCCGTTGCCGTAACCCCTCATATTACAGCTCCCTCATAATCGCTCCTAAGCCTTGTGGTCAAACTATCCTGCTGATGAGCTTCAACCTACATCTCTATAAAGATTGAATACAATTGGGCAAGTGAAGATTGAAGGCAATTGAGTTAGTGAATTACAGTAAATGTATCGGTAATTACATTTACGTTAAGCGTAAATGGGGGGGAAGTTGACTGCATTTAAGTTAATGTGCGTTTTGGTCTGACTGATAAGTTTCATCCTTTTGGCGAGTAACCGGGCAATTCAGTCACTCAGGGTAGATAAAGTCTCAGGGAATTGCGAAACGTAAAACCAGCGCCATCGCTTGTCCGTCATAAGGCTGGCGGTTGGTTGATCACCAGACACCATGATTTCAATGTTGACCGACTTCACCCATGACTATTACTTCTCTGGCTACCAATGCGGCAACCGCACCGACTCGGTCTTCTCAATCCGAAAATTGCACCTGTGGGTTAGATTGGCTGCCCACCATGGATGAGCCTGTAACCCTTAAAGTGTTGCTCGTTGACGATCAGCCCATTATTGCCGAATCCATTCGCCGCTTGCTCACTGATGAAGCAGATATTGAACTGCATTATTGCAATGATGCAGCCCAGGCCATTCCCCTGGCGATCGCGTGTAAACCAACTGTAATTCTGCAAGACTTGGTAATGCCCGATACGGATGGCTTAATGTTGGTCAAGTTTTTTCGCGCCAATCCCGCTACCCAGGCAGTCCCAATTGTTGTGTTGTCCAGTCAGGATGAATCGACGATTAAAGCTGAAGCCTTTGCTGCGGGGGCCAATGATTATTTGGTTAAGATCCCTGACCCGATTGAATTGGTGGCCCGCTTACGCTACCACTCCACGGCCTATGTCAATCTACTCAGACGCCACGCCGCAGAGCACGCCTATCACCAAGAACTCGAACATCGAGTTGCTGAACGCACCGCTGAACTCCAGAGCGCCTTAGCGGATTTAAAACGCACCCAGGCTAAACTGGTTCAAGATGAGAAGATGGCGAGCTTGGGTCAACTCGTAGCTGGCGTTGCCCATGAGATCAATAATCCCGTGAGCTTTATTTCGGGTAATCTCGAACCCGCTCAAGACTATGCCCATGGCCTCTTAGACGCGCTCAAACTGTATCAGCAGACCTATCCCCAGCCCCCCGCACCCCTGCAAGCCGTCGTTGATGACCTCGAACTCGATTTTATTGCTGACGACTTTCCCAAGTTGTTGAATTCTCTACAAACAGGTGTCGATCGCATTCGGGACATTGTCCTTTCCTTACGCACCTTTTCGCGTATGGATGAAGCGGGCATGACTCTCGCCAATATCCACGAGGGGATTGATAGCACTTTATTGATCTTAGGCTCTAAACTTCAGTCCATTAAAGTGAGCAAAGATTACGGAGATTGTCCACGGGTTGAATGTTTCCCAGGTCAATTAAACCAGGTGTTTATGAATATTTTGGCCAATGCGGCGGATGCTTTGATCGAGACTCAGAAGCAACCGCAACAACCTGAAATTCAGATTCAAACCCAAACCACCGCTGATCACCAGCTCAAAATTACTATTCATGATAATGGGCCAGGAATTCCCGAAAACATTCAATCGCGTCTTTTTGAACCGTTTTTCACCACGAAGTCTGTGGGTAAAGGAACAGGGTTGGGACTCTCGATTAGTCATCAAATTATTGTCGAGAAGCATAACGGTTGTCTGAATGTGGAATCAACACCGGGAGCAGGAACAACGTTTATCATTCAGATTCCGTTAGGGGAAACCCAACTGTCGTGAAGCGAAAGACTCCTCATGCTCCATAGCCAAACCCCACAAATGTGCAGGTTAGATCCCTTGAAATCCGCACATTTGCGTAGAGACATTGTCAAAATCTCTTAGGCACAATGGCACATAGGCCAGTTCATTGAGCATCAACATTATGCGATTACCCCACCGATTTACTGCAAGTGCCTCCTCTGTCGTAGCTGATTCTGCTGCGTCAAAGCAACCCCCGCAGAAACACCACGGTCTTTTATCCAAACCACTACCAGAGTCTGAGTCGAGACCAGGCGAGCAGAGCGATGGCCCTTATCCTTATCGGAAGAGTACTGGTCTGAACTCCAGTCACGCGGAGATCCGGAGATCGTATGCCGTCTGCTGCGTGCAAACAAAAAACAAACAACCACGCCACGATCATCACAAAGACCTCTA
>JAAHHN010000196.1 GCA_010672165.1 Spirulina sp. SIO3F2
TCCTCATTAAACAACCGGCCGCCAAAACCATTGAGCACGCCATTGAGCACACTCAAGGCAGGGTAATTCGGGTCATCTACTAAGCCGCCCAAGTGCCCCATGCTGATATAGCTTTGGGTGAGCTGGGGCTGCTCCACTAAAAAGACACCGCCCGTGGTCGCAGGCTGCACGGCGGGTTGGGACGGGAAGGCGGGAGCAGGTTCAGGCTGCCAATCACCAAACTTTTCTGCAATAAGCTGTTTCATTGCTTGGGGTTCAAAGTCCCCCACAATGCCCAAAATCATTTGCTCTGGACGAATTGAACGCTGATAAAACTGCACAAGATTGTCACGTTCAATCTGGTTGAGTGTGGCATATTCAATCGTCCGAGCGTAGGGGCTTTCTGAGCCATAAATCAACTTATCAATCTCACGCCAGCCAATATCATCCGGGTTGTCATTGCGGCGAGCAATTCCTCCCTCAACTTGCTGTTTGGCCAGCGCAAACTGATCGGCATTGAATGTCGGTTGTTGCACCAGTTCAGCAAACAGACCAAAAACATCTGCGGTATCCTCGGTGAGGAAGCTAAAACTGGCTGAACCGGAGGTTAGGCCAATTCCGGTTTCGATGGAAGCAGCCCGCTGTTCGAGAAATTCATTAATTTCGTTCGGAGTATGGCTAGCTGTGCCACCCATGCGCCAAACGGTTCCGGTCAGAGAGCCTAGTCCAGTTTGTTCAATCGGTTCAAAGCGATCGCCCGTCCGAAATAAGGCGCGTCCCTCAATCAGCGGCAGTTCATGGTCTTCAAAGAGATATACAACAATGCCGTTATCTAGCTCATAGCGCTCATAATCGGGGAGTTCCAGCTCTCGCAGCGGTGGAAATTCCAGGTCAGTGTAGAACTTGGCAGGAGCGGCGGCGACGGTTTGGGCAGAGCAAATCACCAGCAGTAGGGTACCCACAAGCAGTAAGCTCCGCAGCCCCCAATTGCGCAGGGAGCGTCCCCAAGACAATGGATTGAATCGATTAAACATTTTTAGATGGAACACAGAGAAATATCGTTTCGCTTGTATAAGGGTTAACCTCATCGCTCTGACTTCATAAGGCAGACTAAAATCTGTACTACGGAGCGTTATGAATCAGAACTGTTGAGGAGCTTACCTACTGTTTTGTTTTGAGCCGTAAAGGTGCTTTGGGCAATGCGCTGAATATCAGCAGGGGTAACTTGGGCAATGCGATCGAGCTGAGTAAACAGATTCCGCCAATTGCCAGTCTTAGCTTGATATTCCACCAATAGCCGCGCCATACCCCCATTGGAGTCCAGGGTACGGAGTAAACCGGCACGGGCTTGATTCTTGACGCGATCGAGTTCCTGTTGGGTCACGGGCTCGGTCTTGAGGCGTTCAATTTCTTGGTGCAGCGCCACCGCCACATCATCAACGCTATTACCGGGGGCAGTAAGGGCATAAAAGAGGATTAAGTTGGGGTATTTATCGCCAGGAAAGCCACCATACCCAGATGCGCCCAAGGCCACCTGTTGCTCCTCGACGAGGGATTTGTAGAGTCGTGAGGTGCGCCCATCACTCAGGATCGAGGACATTAAGTCATAGGCAGCGCTATCGGGATGGGTTAGCGCGGGACGATGATAGCCTTCGAGGTACCAAGGCTCTGAATCCAAAGTGAGGGTGACGGAACGGGTCTCGGTTTGGGCAGGCTCCACCTCGCTCACCTCAGGAGGCACAGGACGTTTGGTATAGCGGCCAAAATAAATCTCGGCTAATTCCTGAACTTGGCGAGGATCGACATCGCCCACAATCCCCACGGTGAGATTGCTGGGGACATAGTAAATATCAAAAAAGTCTTGGACATTTGCCCGCGTTAGGTTGCGAATATCCTCGTTGTAGCCAATCACCGGCCGCTTGTAGGGATGGGTGGTGTAGGCGGCATCGAGAAACGCCTCGATCATTTGACCGATGGGGGAGTTATCGGTGCGCCAACGTCGTTCTTCTAAAATCACCTGCTGCTCTTTGAAAAATTCCCGAAATACTGGATCAAGGAATCGCTCGGATTCAAGGGACATCCAGAGTTCGAGCTTATTGGAGGGCAGACTGTAAGTGTAGCGGGTGAAATCAGCGGAAGTAGCAGCATTGAGACCGACGCCCCCTGCCCGTTCGATAATTTGACCAAACTGGTTCTGGATGGAGATGTTGGCAGCTTCGTCTTGGAGTTGGGTAAATTCCGCTTCTATAGTAGCGATTGCGTCAGCATCCCCAGATTGGCGGGCGCTCTTTAGCGTTTCAAACATCTCGTCGAGGCGATCGAGCAAGACAGATTCGGCTGCGTAGTCGGTTGTCCCAATTTGGGTGGTGCCCTTGAAGGCTAAATGCTCCAGAAAGTGGGCGACGCCTGTTTGGCCATCTGGTTCGTCAACACCGCCCACATCAGCATAGGTGGCAAACGAGATCACGGGGGCATCATGGCGCTCTAGAACAATGAATTTGAGACCATTATCAAGGGTAAATTCAGTCACCTTCGACTTGACGCGATCGAGATAGGGTTGAATCGCGTTAGCGTCTTGAGCGAGGACGGGGGCGATCGCAACACACCAGAGCAACAAAGCACAGCTCAGGCTGATTAGCCAGCGCCGCCAGCCCGGGGGAGAGGAGTTCTGCATGAATCACAACGAACAATTGGCAATTCGTCTAGTGTACGCAAAATTTTCCAAGGGTCAATGGTGAAGTGATCCGGAGCCTTAGTCATGGGCTAACACGAACAAGCACGTCGTCAACTGCGGTCTGGGTCACGTTTATATTAAGATATCTTTACAGATTGCGGCTGTTCGCTGGCAAACCCTTTTGATTTGCTTCGGATTTAGGCTGCGCGATCGCGCCTCGAAGCCCTCAAAACAGCCCTCCATCTATTGTTTAAATTCAAAATCCAACGCTAAACCTGCATTTAGCACGGCATTTTTATTACTAACCCCTAGACCCCAAGGTGGATCAGCCTTGGCTACCGAAACGCTATGACAACGAAAGACCTCTCCCGCTATCGCAATATTGGCATCTTTGCCCACGTAGACGCGGGAAAAACCACCACCACTGAGCGGATTCTGAAGCTCACCGGGAAGATCCACAAAATTGGGGAAGTCCATGATGGGGCTGCAACCACGGACTTTATGGATCAAGAGCAAGAGCGAGGAATTACGATTCAGTCTGCCGCGACGTCTTGTTCCTGGCAAGAGCACCAGCTCAACATTATTGATACTCCCGGTCACGTGGACTTCACGATCGAGGTATATCGTTCCCTGAAGGTGCTCGATGGTGGTATTGGGGTCTTTTGCGGGTCTGGGGGCGTGGAACCCCAATCTGAAACCAACTGGCGCTACGCTAACGACTCTGGTGTCGCCCGGATTATCTATGTCAACAAGCTTGATCGCACAGGGGCTGATTTCTATAGCGTTGTTAAACAAGTTGATGAAATTCTCGCTGCTAAACCGCTGGTGATGGTGTTGCCGATTGGTATTGAGAATGACTTCGTCGGTGTTGTGGACTTGCTCACCGAGAAAGCTTGGGTTTGGGATGATTCTGGTGATCCCATGAACTATGAGATCAAGGACGTGCCTGCGGATATGGCTGATGATGTCGCTACCTATCGAGAGCAGTTGATTGAGATGGCTGTGGAGCAGGATGATGAATTACTCGAAAAATATCTCGAAGGTGAAGAAGTTAGCATTGAGGAACTCAAGGCTTGTATCCGCAAAGGAACCCGTGATCTCGCGTTCTTCCCCACCTACTGCGGTTCTTCCTTTAAGAATAAAGGGGTGCAATTGGTGCTCGATGCGGTCGTTGACTATCTCCCAAATCCCACTGAGGTGAAACCCCAGCCTGAAACCGATATTGATGGTAATGATCTCGGCACGGTCGCTTACGTTGATCCAGAAAAGCCGCTCCGGGCTCTGGCATTCAAGATTATGGACGATCGCTTTGGGGCATTAACCTTCACCCGCATTTACTCCGGTACCCTCAACAAGGGCGACACGGTGCTCAACACCGCCACCGGCAAAACCGAACGGATTGGACGCATTGTGGAAATGCACGCCGATTCTCGGGAAGAAATCGACACGGCTCAAGCGGGCGATATTGTGGCAATTGTGGGTCTTAAGAATGTCCAAACGGGTCACACCCTTTGCGACAAGGATAATCCGGCGACGCTTGAACCGATGGTCTTCCCTGACCCTGTGATTTCAGTGGCGATCACCCCTAAAGCCAAGGGTGCATCTGAGAAACTGGGCACCGCGCTGAGCAAAATGGTGCAAGAAGATCCCTCCTTCTACGTTGAAACCGACCAAGAAAGTGGTGAAACAATTATCAAGGGGATGGGAGAATTGCACCTGGATATTAAGGTTGATATCCTCAAGCGGACTCACGGCGTCGAAGTCGAAATGGGTAAACCCCAAGTGGCGTATCGGGAATCGATCACCAAGGAACTCAGCGATAGCTACACCCACAAGAAACAATCTGGGGGGTCGGGTCAATACGGCAAGATTGACTACATCCTTGAACCGGGTGAACCGGGCAGTGGTTTCGAGTTTGCATCTAAAGTCACAGGCGGTAACGTGCCTCGAGAATTCTGGCCAGCTGTCGAAAAAGGCTTTAAGAGCAGCATTGAGAAAGGGGTGCTCGCAGGCTACCCCGTCGTTGATCTCAAAGTGACTCTCACTGATGGTGCTTATCACCCGGTAGACTCCTCAGCGATCGCTTTCGAGATTGCTGCCAAAGCTGCCTATCGTCAGTCCTTCCCAAAAGCTAGCCCCCAAATCCTGGAACCGATCATGAAGGTGGATGTCTTCACGCCCGAAGACCACATGGGTGATGTCATTGGTGACCTCAACCGTCGTCGTGGCATGATTATGTCCCAAGACACCAACCCGATGGGCGTACGCATCAAAGCGGAAGCACCCTTGAGCGAGATGTTTGGCTACATTGGCGATCTGCGTACCATGACCTCGGGTCGGGGCCAATTTTCTATGGAGTTCTCCCATTATTCACCTTGCCCGAAGAATGTGGCGGAAGATGTGATTAAGGAAGCCAAGGAACGCCAAGAAGCGGCTGCTTAGAGCTAATTCTCTCGTTAGGCTATTGCTTATACACAACTGAAAATCCTGTCTAGCCTGAGATTCAGCTTTCTGAATCCCCCTAAATCCCCCTACCCTGCGGGAAGCCGCAAAGCGTCTAGTGGAAGGGGACTTCAATAAATTCCCCCCTTTCAAAGGGGGGCTAGGGGGGATAGAACGACGGCTTTAGGACTGGAGATCAACTTATGTATAGGCGGAGCGTTAGGTGAGGGTGGAGTTTATCCGCCCCACTCCCCAGAAGACTCTACCTTGGCTCATTCAAGATAGGGTTGCAAGCGGGACATCCGTGCTACGGCTAATTTTCTGGTGTGTTCGCCCTGCTTGTCATTAGACTCTTCGCACACCGGACAAATATCACCCATTTGTCTTCATTTGAATTTGGACATTATTTCCTATGACAGACCCCACATCAACTACGACTGAAGCCAACCCCTCGGAAGTCGCAGCATCATCTAACCCCGAAGAACAACCCAGTTATGTTCGTTTGGCTATGCGCAACATGGTCAAGAAAAAGCGGCAGTCTCTGGTGCATTTCTTCTTATCGACTGTGGGGGTATTGGGATTATTGGTGGGCCTGTCCTATCTCACGCGCTAATGACCCCAACTGTTGAAGTGAGCGTGCAAACAGCGATCGCGCCTGTACCCACTGAGATTACTGCCATCTCCCCGGCTCAATGGCAAATCTGGTTCAATCAATGGCTAGAGAAGACACAACCTGTCTTCAAGTTACCTGCTGTGAACCATTACGCCCTAACTCTGCGGCTGTGTGATGATGCTCAAATTCAGCAGCTCAATCGGCAGTATCGTCAACAAGATTGCCCCACTGATGTATTGGCATTCGCCACCTTGGATAATGCATTTCCAGACGCGATTGCACCCGAATCGGAATGCACGGAATTTGAGCTAGGCGATATTATTGTGTCTTTACCCACAGCCCAGGCTCAAGCGCAAGCTCACGACCATTTCCTGAACCAGGAAGTGATTTGGCTGGTCAGTCATGGCTTTTTGCACCTGTTGGGCTGGGATCATCCCGATGCTGCACAATTGCGACAAATGCTTCAGCAGCAAGACCAATTGCTGAGACAGATCCAAATTGCACCGCCATCTTGGGCTAATTATGATAAGTTGTGACCAGAAATTGAGACCCATCAATCAGGAAGCCACCCAGCTACCTGAAACGTTCTGACTCGATCCACCAATTGATAGTGTTAAATCCCGATTTCCGTAGAACGGCCCCAACGCTCACAATTGACAGCAAATGAGCACAATGGCGTGATGTATTTTGAGGATAAAATCATGAGTCTCCAAACTCCCCTGCCCTCAACTTCAGATTTTGCACGAACTGCCCCCCCGCTGCGCATAACCATGCCAAAACCCACTAAATCCGATCGCCCCAAATTCGATCGTCATTTTGCATGGAAAGTTGCACCAAACCTATGGGTTAGCTTTCGGTATGCCTGGGCAGGTCTCTCGTACGCGTTTCGGACACAACGCAACTTTCGGGTTCATACTGCGATCGCACTATTAGCAGTCACCCTCGGCTTTGGTTTGCACATCACAACGGTCGAAATGGCAATCGTCGGGTTAACCTGTGCTCTCGTCATGGTACTAGAACTGATTAATACTGCGATAGAATCAGTCGTCGATTTAACGGTACAAAAGTCGTATCATGATCTGGCTAAAGTTGCGAAAGATTGTGCAGCAGGTGCAGTGCTAGTCAGCGCGATCGTCTCAATCTTTATCGCCAGTCTTATTCTGCTACCCCCTTTGGTTGCTTTCGGCCAGGCTCTACTCCTGCAACTTTTTTGATCGTTAAGAGAATAAATAGCAAACCGTGATTCTGGTCATTGATAACTACGACAGTTTTACTTACAACCTGGTGCAATATCTAGGTGAGTTGGTTGCCCATTATCCCCATCCACCCACAATTCAGGTCTATCGCAATGATCAGATCACGATCGCTGAAGTTCAAGCTTTGCAGCCGATGGGAATTGTGATTTCGCCTGGTCCTGGTCGGCCCGAATCAGCAGGGATTTCGCTAGACCTTTTCAAACAGTTAGGTCAAACTGTACCAATTTTAGGCGTTTGTTTAGGGCATCAAAGTCTGGGGCAGGCCTTTGGGGCACAGGTCGTAGCTGCCCCCACCCTAATGCATGGCAAAATCTCTGCTATTCACCACCAGGGCACAGGCTTATTTGCTGACTTACCTAACCCATTTCCAGCCACCCGCTACCATAGCTTGGTGGTGGAGCATCAGACGCTACCCGAGACCTTAACCGTTACTGCCTGGGTTGATGATCTGATTATGGGACTCTGCCACCGAGACTATCCGCATCTATACGGCGTACAATTTCACCCGGAAAGTGTTTTAACCGAATATGGTAAGGTCATTCTCCGTAATTTTCTCAACTCTTTATCGTTTAATCAGCAAGCAGCATGAAGCGAAGCCAATTTTTGCAATATCTCGGTGTCGGAGCGCTTACGACCCTCGGCAGCAGTTTACTTCAGTCACAGCCACTGGCCGCCCAGAGTGGTGGCGTCACTGTCAAGTTTTTGGGACACACCTGTTTTTTGTTTACAGGGGGCGGTCAGCGGGTTTTGGTCAATCCATTTCGGCAAATCGGCTGTACTACTGGCTATCGAGCACCCATTACACAGAGCAACTTTGTGTTGATCAGCAGTCGCTTGTTTGATGAGGGCTATCCGGAGCAATTGCCAGGGAACCCTCGCGTCCTGTTTGAGGCGGGTTCCTACAAAGTTGATGGCTGGCGTTTTGAAGGGGTAGAGGTTGACCACGATCGCGTCGGTGGTAATCGCTTTGGTTTTAATGTAGTCTGGCGATGGCAACAAGGTGGAGTGAATATTGTCCACTTGGGAGGAGCAGCTGGCCCCATTACCCCTGCGGAGAAAATCCCTCTGACCCGTCCAGATCTGTTGTTTGTGCCCGTTGGCGGTGGTCCTAAGGCATACAATGCCTCAGAGGCGATGGCCGCTGTTCAAGAACTCAACCCCAAGATCGTTATTCCCACCCATTACCGCACTTCAGCCGCAGATAGCCAATGTGATTTGGATGGGCGCGAGGCGTTTGTGGAGCAATTTAAAGCCCGTTATGGCAGCGATGCAGTGAGTAATAGGGGCAGCGATACTGCTGCTTTCAATGCAGGAAGCTTTAATGCAACAACACCCCAACTGCGAACCATGAACTATCGCTTTTGATGAAATCAAGCCGATGGACGGATTTGAACCGACGGCCACTCGATTACGAATCGAGTGCTCTACCACTGAGCTACATCGGCAGGCGCTTTGTGATTATAACGAAGATTGGCCATGAAATTCTAGATAGAGATTTGTCCAAATGCCAGATTCCCTTGAACCTGAACAATATGCCCGCCTGAAAGCGGAAGCAAAAGCACCCTACAAAGGTTTGCGGAACTTTGCTTACCTGGGGTTTGGAGCCTCGGCCTTCATTGGTGCGGGGATCTTTTTATTGCAATTGCTAGCAGGGACAGCCCAAGCAGAAACGCTGCCTAATTTTATGTTGCAGTTGGGAGTGTTGGCGCTGATGGTGGGTTTGTTTCGCTATGAAAACCGTACATCTTAGGTCAATAACACACCTTGATGGGATGCAAATCCCAAAATCCCTAAACTCCTGATTGGGTCAGCATTTCACCACCCAATCAGGAGTTCTCTAATTGGCTCTTAAAGCGGCGCTGACACGCTGGCTATGTTAAGACTAGATCAAGGTGTCGCATGCCGAAAAACAGAGATGGATCTGGAAAACAAGCTCAATCTTTACCAAATTTTCCAACAGCTTTATACCGCTCATCCGGAGTTGTTGGCTGATTTACTGCACTTGGAAAACGCAGAAGTAGATGAACTGCCCCAAGCGATCGCCCAACACCGCTACATAATGGGGGTGATTGAAGATGACGCAGTGTATCTAATGACCAATCTCCTCGCAGGACGAACTCATAAGCTCTATCAACCTCAAGGAATTTGGACGATGGGTCGGGGACAAGACAATGCCTTAACCATTATTGATGAGCATTTGTCCCGTCATCACGCAGCCATTCAATATATCGCCACCCAAGGTTTTTTTATCCATGACCTGCAAAGTACCAATGGCACATTTATTAATCAGGAGCCAGTGACTGTACCGCTCCAACTGCGGGAGGGTGATCGGCTAAGGGTGGGAGGGATCGTCTTTTCCTTTTTCTGCTGTCAGAGCAAACAAGCAGCACCATTGCTCTCAGATGATCTCGTGAGTTATTTTTCTCAAAGTACCCCAACGCGATTGCCAGAGCCAAGCGATCGAACGGCTCCCTTGTTGAATCCCAACCGAAAACGTCTGCAACAGCGTAAAACTGCAATCTTGGGTCAAGAGTCTGCTGAAGAACAACCACCAGCACAACCCTTGGAAATTATTACCCTGACATCTGAAGAGCAAGCCAAAGTGCTCGATCGCTTTTTCCAACGGGATGAAGAGGATGATTAGGGTGGGAATTATTCTTCCTCTTCGGCCGTCGCTTTCTTCCCTTTTTGTTTGGCGATCGCTGCTGGTGCCACGGAGTTAGAGGAGACTGTTGCACCCAGTTGAAGATTTTCTCGCACTTTCTGCTCCACTTCTTGGGCGATCGTGGGATTCTCTTGCATATATTTCACGGCATTGTCACGACCCTGGGCAATGTTCTCACCATTATAGCTATACCAAGCCCCTTTACGAATCACCACGCGGGTTTGTTCAGCAAGATCGAGCATACAGCCCATACTGGAAATACCGGAACCAAAGATAATGTCAAACTCCGCGATCCGGAAAGGGGGGGCCACTTTGTTCTTAGCGACTTTCACCTTAGCTCGAATGCCATATTCTCCTTCTGAACCTTTTTTGAGGGTTTGGATGCGACGAATATCCAGACGGACTGATGCATAAAACTTGAGGGCGTTTCCACCTGTGGTAACTTCTGGGGAACCATAGGTGACTCCAATTTTCTGACGAAGTTGGTTGAGGAAAATAACCGTGGCTTCCGCTTTGCCCACATTCCCGGCAATTTTGCGGAGCGCTTTACTCATCAGTCGAGCCTGGAGACCCACTTGGTTATCTCCCATTTCGCCTTCAATTTCTGCACGAGGGACAAGGGCTGCTACTGAGTCCACCACAATAAGGTCAACTGCTGCCGATCGCACCAGTTGGTCGGTGATTTCTAAACCGGATTCACCCGTGTCGGGTTGTGCGACCAGCAAATTTTCAATATCTACCCCCAAAGCAGAAGAATAGGCCGGATCAAGGGCATGTTCCGCATCGACAAAAGCCGCTACACCCCCTTGGCGTTGGACTTCAGCGATCGCATGGAGCGCAAGCGTGGTTTTACCCGAGCTTTCAGGACCATAAATTTCGATGATACGCCCCTTGGGCAAACCACCGCCAAGGGCAAGATCAAGGGTCAAGGCCCCGGTGGGAATCGTCTCGACGCGCATTCGGGTCGCGTCTCCCAAACGCATGATCGCCCCCTTGCCGAAATTGCGCTCAATTTGATTGAGCACTAACTTGAGGGCTTTATCACGATCAGAATTGGGAGAAATAGCAGCCATGAAATCCTCGAGATAATGTGGGAGTTAAGCGGTTGACAAGAACGTCTCTTATCTTAGTACAGAAATACGTAAAAATGTGTTAATTATTCTAACCTTGATCGAGGGGGGCTGATTCATCGGCTGGCGTTGCCCAAGTTTGGGTTGGCTGTTGATCTAAGGATTGATGGCGGCGGCGACGCGATCGGCGTCGATATTTTTTCGGGTCGAGGCGCGGTTCATAGGTGGGCGTGCCATCCGCACGGATTTTAAGCTTTAATTGTGCATCAGCGGTAGGTTGGTGATGGCGATGGGCAGCGGCCTGCTCTGCCTCGGTCAGAAACTGTCGATAATGTTCATAACGCTCCCAGTCTCCTCGCACCATACAGTCGGGTTCATCTCGATGCCAACAATCCGTAAAGCGACAAGAGCCCAGCTGATGCCGCTGGCGAATTTCAGGAAAATATGTTGCTAAATCTTGCGGGGCACAGGTTAAGGCAGGTTTGTTGAAACCCGGGCTGTCAGCCAGCCAACCTTGCTGGGGCAGTGGATAAAGCTCGACATGGCGGGTCGTATGGCGACCGCGCTGGAGTTTGCCGGACACAGCGGCGACCCGCACCGCTGCATCCGGCAATAGGGAATGAATCAAACTGGATTTACCTACCCCAGAGGGTCCTGCCAGCAAGGTGATTTCTTGTGCCAGAGAAGTATAGAGTTGCTCATAGCCTTGGCGTTGGGGCACACTCAACAATAGGGGCGGATAGCCCCAAGCCGTAAGTCTTTGCTGCCAAGCCTGCTGTGTGGCAGGGGATACCAAGTCACATTTGTTGAGACAGACGCGTGGGCGTAGGTCGGTTGCTTCGGCTGAGAGTAAAAAGCGGCTGAGTTGCCAGGGGTCAAGTTCGGGTTGGGCGATCGCAAAGACCAGCAGGATTTGACTGGCGTTAGCGATGGGGGGTCGGGTAAAGGTGGTCTGGCGGGGTAAGATTGTCGTGATGACCCCTTGACTTACGGTTAAGGCAATATCCTCCACTGTCACCCGATCGCCCACCCAAACCTGTTGTCCGGTTTTCTTGAGGCGCGATCGTTGAGTACACAGTAGAGTTTGGTCTGAATCAAGACGCACATGATAAAAGTTGGCTTGCTTAGCCAAAACTATACCGATTCCTTGCTCTGTCTCAGCCATTATGGAACCGTTACCTGAAGTGCAAAAAAGCCATCCCGGTCATCAACCAAGTCGAGTGAATAACCAGACTGAATCAAGCTATCCGGAACCTGCTCAATCGGTTCACCCGGATCAAGCCACACTTCCAGACACTGACCTGACTGCATTTGTTCTAGACGGAGCTTGGTGCGTACGAAATTGATTGGGCAGGGCATTCCCCGTAAATCCAAGGTTGAATCAGGTTGCTGGGCGATCGGATCAATCACCTGCTTTAACCCCGAAACATCTTTCCTAAAAAGCCTTCTAGACCCCCTTCTTTGTCGGAAGCCTCACCTCGCAAGGTGGCAAGCTGCAATAATAGCTCTCGTTCTTCAGTGGTGACACGATTTGGAATAACCACGTTGACTGTAATGAGATGATCGCCTCGGCTGACTGGATTACCCAACTGAGGAACCCCTCGGTCTTCGAGTTTTAAAACCGTGTTGGGCTGAGTTCCAGGTGGGATTGTGAGTTCTACTTCACCATCAACGGTCTCGATCGGCAATTTACAACCCAGAATGACCTGGAGATAACTCACCTTGATTTCGGACAGGATATTGACCCCTTCCCGTTTAAAGTCAGGGTCGTTTTCTACAAACAAATAAACGTAGAGATCCCCAGGGGTGCCACTACGAATACCAGCGTCACCCTCTCGCGCAACCCGAAGGCGAGTACCGTTGTCAACCCCTTGAGGAATCGTAATCTTGAGCTTTTTGGTCTCTTGTTTGCGCCCGACACCACCGCAAGTTTCACATTTCTCTTCAATAACCTGTCCTTCGCCATTACAAGTAGGGCAAACCGAGACTTGAGCAAAACTACCAAAAGGCGTACGGGTAGCACGCCGTACTTGGCCTGAACCGCTACAAGTACCACAGGTCTTTACACCAGTACCCGGTTTTGCCCCTGTCCCTTTACAAGCCTTACAGCTTTCAAGATGGGGAATGCGAATTTCTTTTTCGCCACCAAAGATGGCTTCGCGGAACTCTAGCTTCAGGTCAAGACGGAGATCATCACCGCGCACAGGACCAGTGCGGCGACGCGTGGAAGTGCTGGCTCCACCCCCCATACCACCACCGCCAAAGCCACTAAAGATGGTCTCAAAGATATCGGCGAAACCCACATCGCCCATATCACCATAGCCTTGGCTCTGAACACCTTGCA
>JAAHHN010000197.1 GCA_010672165.1 Spirulina sp. SIO3F2
TCGTCTTTGACCCCCTGCTCCTAGTTCTTTGACCACTTTCGCCATGTATTGGCGTCTTTGGCTTCCTCTCAGTTGCTTGGCTGTCTCTTGCAATAGTTTTTTCAGGGAATCCGTTAGTGGATTGGGTAGTGATGTCATTCAATAACCTTATACTTGCTCCTTTTCCTCATCTACCTTAATGGATGATTTTTTTCTTGGATTACTCTTAGAAATCTTTTATAGGCAACATCCCGTCTCCGAGGTATTAAACGATCAGCAACTGCTAATCTAAGCATCCCGTTTGGGCTAGTACTCCAATATCGTGAACCAGGATAAAACTTTCTCCCTTGCAGTTGAAATGGTATTTTCCCCTCAGAGTATTCGTGACTAGATGTCAAATTATCAGGGCGAAATATTTTAGTGTCGTCTGGAAGACGTTTAACTCCCAACAATTCTTCTTTTGTGAGTGAGCGCGACAGACCATCAGACTTCATCAGATAGCGATATTCCCCTGTCCCCTCTCCTCCGACCTCTTTCTTATAGAAAAGTGAGCTAAACTTAACTTTTTCTTTATGCTTACAATACCAAACCAAATAATCATTAATACTTGCTACTAAGTCACCTGTTGAAACACTGGTTTTTTTGATTGTTATCTGCCCACAAAAGTTCTCATCACCAAAAACTTCGTCCATTAATGCTCTCACCCGATGAACATTCTCATCACCAATCTGCACAAAAATCGAGCCACTCTCCGTTAACAAATCCCTCGCCACCGTTAACCTGTCCCGCAAATAGGTCAAATACGAATGAATCCCATCCCGCCAGGTATCCCGAAACGCCTTCACCTGCTCCGGCTCTCGCGTGATGTGATCCACCTTGCCATCCTTCACATCCCGGCTGGTGGTTGACCATTGAAAATTCGAGTTGAACTTAATGCCATAGGGCGGATCAAGATAAATGCATTGCACCTTGCCCCGTAGCCCCTCCCGCTCCGCCAAGCTCGCCATCACCTGAAGACTATCGCCGAGGATCATGCGATTCGTCCAATGGGCATCATGCTGATAAAAATCCGTCGCTGTCGCATCCTGGGGCAGGCCATTAAAATCCGCAAATAAATCGAGCTGCTGCGGTTGGCGGGACTCCGTGCGCTGCATCAGATCATCGATCAATACCTTCGGCTTCACCTTCTCTTGGATGTAGAGCGGCGGCGCAGACACCACCAAATCTGACCAATCCTGCTCATCCTTGCCCCGCCAGACCAACTGTGGGTCAAGATCTCGGTTGCGCCGCTCGTAAGCCACTCGGATCGGGCTTTGCTCCTCGGTAGCCATCACTGACTGATGCTCCGCTGTAGGGATATTCTTTCGCGTCGCATCGTCGTGCTTGAGTGCTTTGACTTGCTTGGGTTGCTGCTTTTTAGTTGATTTACGGGGAGACATAATTGTTAATCAGAAAAGACTACGAAAACGAGATATCCGCTGTAGGTTGGGTTGACGATAGGAAACCCAACACCAATAAAGCTGATAGTGATTGTGTTGGGTTACTCTGCGAGAAGGCTCTGCCAACGTACCTCTACCCAACCTACGAAATCATCAAAACTTTAGTCATGATTTTGTTTTTTCTCCTGTATTTAAACATTCTGCATTTCCTCAGCTAGCTCCTCAGCCGAATATTGCAACACCGATACCTGATATCGCGCTAAGGATTGAATGAATTTGCTACGACTCAACCCCGCGATCTCAGCTGCTTTCCCTTGAGATACTTCACCCAGCTCATACCACTTTGCCGCAGCCGCAACACGCATTTCTTGAATAAATTCAGGGGGTGCTTTGCGTAATGCAGAGAAGACACTTTCAGGTAAGTTGATGGTAATGTTCATGATTACTCTCCTTAAGAAAAACCCAATACTAACCACTACACACTAATCACTGAATTCGATCGCCTCATACAAATCAGCCAAGGCAATTTCAACATCGTTGAGCGATCGCAATGTCATGGTTTTCTCTACCCCTTGGTGTTCAATAAACAACCATTGTTTCTCCGCCTGCTTCACATATTGCTCAACTTGGGGCTTATCTTGCGCAATAAGCAAATATTCCTGAAATGACGCGATCGTGCGATAGGCCGCAAACTTCTTGGCACGATCATATTGTTCTGTGGAATTCGACAAGACTTCTGCAAGCAAAATCGGATTCATGACCGTATCTTTGCGATCGGGCTTGAGCGCCACGGGTCGGGGCGTCACCATAATATCCGGATAGGTATAGATGTTGGCTTCTGGAATCCAGAGCCGCTGATCCGTCACAAAAATGCTGTAGGGCTGCTTCCGGAGCGCCATTTTTAAGAGAAAAACAAGGTTAGCATTAATCTCATTGTGGTCAGGTGTGCCACCAGTCATCGGGACGATCTCTCCATTACAATACTCGTTGCGAATCTCAGACTCGACCTCTAAAGCCAGATAGTCTTGGGCAGTATACGTTTGGGGTTGGGTTGCTGTTGCGATCATGATGTTCCTCCTCCGGATTGAGCCTGAATGGCTGCTTCTATTACTGTGTCAAACTCTGCCTCAATCTGAAAAACATCCCGAAACTCCGCAAACGCCCAACGCCCATAAACCTTGAGGTTATTCACCCCCGGAACCCAGTAAGTCCGCATTGTCTGGGCTTTTTCCTTGGCATCTTCCCCGCGATAGCCCTTAATCTCCACCACCAGATTGAGCAAATCCTCCGCACCCTGGCCATCATCAATCCGCACAATAAAATCCGGGAAATATTTGCGCGGGGTCGCGCCATAAAGATAGGGCACTTCAAAACCAAGATTATGATTTTTGGCATAGGAATAGACGCGATCGTGGGACTCCGCCACCCGACAAAACTCCGATTCCCAATCGCTATCGAGCACCACATAATTGATATGACAACGACGAGGGTCAGTGCGCCAGCGATCGCGCTTAGACGTGTTGAACTTCAGATGAGCCGTTGACCCAATGGGATTATAGGCATCCAAAATCGCTTTGACGGGTTTCTGGCCCACGGTTCCTTCTGTGATGCCTTTCCGAATCCGCTCACAGGCCATGTCCGCCATCTCTTGATAAATCAACTGGGCTGGATAGGTTCGACCCACACAGCGCAGATATTCTTGCAGCCATTGGCGGGTGATGCGCTTGAGCTGGCCAAACAGATGCAACTTCGGTTCCTCGCCCGGATCGCGGTATTTGGTATAAATCAGATGTTTGGTGAGATGAAACACCACCGTAGATTCCCGCATCGCTTCGAGGTGCTTGACGTTGAGATCCACTTCTTCGCCAATGATGCCTGCATTGCGCGTCACCGTTGCGCCCACGAGATGGGGCGTGAGTTCGAGCGCGGAATCTTCGGTGAATTGGGCCGTGAGACGGGTGTTGGGTAGCTCCACCCGATAGCCCTCCACCCGAGGAAACGTGATCGTCAGGGGATCGCGATCGGGACTCACGGGGCAAATCCGTACCGTGTTAGCCGCAGCTTGGGGCTTAGACACCACAGGCTTGGCGTTGAAGTCAAAGGGAATCCCCAGCACATCCGCATATTCCACATTGAACTTGCCGTCTGCATTCACTTCATAGGACTGCCGTCGCAACGCCCGGCCAATCACCTGTTCACAGAGCAACTGTGTGCCAAAAGCCCGCACGCCCAAAACATGGGTTACGGTATTCACGTCCCAGCCCTCGGTGAGCATCGAGACCGACACCACACAGCGAATCGATTCACCCAATTTCCCCACCTTACCCACCGTGTTCATCACCTCGCGCAGCAGGTCTTGCTCCGTAATTTGCTCGGCGGCAACAGCCCCCTCCCGCTGGCCAATTTCATATCGGAAGCGATCGATTTGCTCGGCCGCCACCTCCCGAAACTTCTTATCAAGCGCATCGCCCGATTCGAGTTGTTCGCTATCAATCAAGAGGGTGCGGGGGTGGGGAAGGCGCTTCCCCGAATCGTCATAATTACGAAACAACGCCAAACGCCCCGCATGATATTGCGATCGTCCCTCATCATCCTCCCGCTCAAACCCCGCAATAAAGTCATGCACCAGCTTCGAGGTGGAGGTGTTGTTACAGACCACAATAAAGACCGGCGGCACAGCCAGACCTTGCGCCTGCCACAGTTCAAAGGTCTGTTGATAATGGCCGTAGAGGGCTTCGAGAGCAGTAATCAACTCCGAGGGTAAACTCAACGGATCTAACCCCTTGGCCTTACCTCGCCCTTTTTTGGGCATTCGCTTGCGGACTGTTTCCCAGAGGTTCCGAAACTTGGGCATTTCACCCCCTGGCACATTGTCCGCCACGGGTACACGGGGCAGTTTGACAATGCCACATTCGATCGCATCCATCAACGAAAAATCACTGACTGTCCAGGGGAACAACGTCCCCTCCGCATAGCCCGAACCCCGCAGAAAAAATGGCGTGGCCGAGAGATCATAAACCCGCTGTACTCCCAGCTTGCGCTTGACCATTTCAATGCCGGAAATCCAGAGCCGTGCGGCTTCATTATTCTTCTTGGCTTCGGTCTTCTCATCCCCTTTGAAGTCCGCCACATCATCTGTGTCCGGCTTTTCCCGGTAGCAATGGTGGGCTTCATCATTGAGCACCAAAATGTTTTTCATGCCCATCAGTTCCGACATCACGCGCTGAATGACCTGCCCTTCCGTTTCCAGAGAATCAATTTTGGCATCCCGCCCTTCCAGCAGCTTACGATTGCCAGCCGCTAAATTTAACCGTTCGCGCCGCTTAAAAGCATGGTAATTCGTGATGACAATCTTGGCCTTTTGCAAATCCGCAAGCATCTCCGTGGGCACTAACTCACGACTGGCGTAGTAGCTCTCGGTGTCGTTGGGCTTGAGCACCCGGAGGCGATCGCGGATTGTGATGCCAGGGGCAACAATCAAAAACCCGCGGGTGAATTTGCGACTTTGGGGATGGCGCACCGCATTCACCGTCTGCCAAGCAATCAGCATCGCCATTACAGTGGTCTTCCCTGCGCCAGTGGCCAGTTTGAGCGCAATCCGCAGCAGTTCAGGGTTGGCGTCCTGGTTAACCGTTGCAATATGCTCCAGAAAAGCCTGCTCTTTTTTGCCCGACTTGGGTGCTACTTCAGCCAGCCAAATGGCGGTCTCAACCGCTTCTTTCTGACAGAAAAAGGGTCGAATGCTTTGATAGTTGTGATGTCGCCAATGTTGCAGTAACCTTGCCGTTTCGGGTGAAACTTTCCAGTCGCTTGGGTTCGGTAATTGTTGCCAAGCCCTAACCCGCTCACGCAGGCTATTGATAAAAATCGATAAGTCATAGACTTGCGCATCATCAGAAATACCTTGAGTATCAAACAAGGGCAAAACTTGCTGCCCCCCTTCATCTTTGCTTTTCCGACGCTTGCGCGGCTTGGGGATCGGGGTAATAAATTCCGCTGAACGCCTTGAATCAACAATTTTGCCCGTTGGCTGTCCATCCTCGTCCAGTTCCCAATGACGAGCGGGATAGGTGTAGGGAGAGTTAAGAATCGGATCTTTGAAAAACTGGTCAACCATTAGACTGGCATCCTCCGGAGTTGGGAACTAGCGTATTTCCTGGGCTGGGCTAAGTTGAATACGTTAACGATCTCTTAAGTCATGGCTCACAAACCCCTAGAACGCATAACGCTAATGATGACTTGCCCACCGCCACACCCGAGTGTTTAGATGGAAAAACTTGCTCGAATCTCAACCCCCCCCATGCCCGTGACCCCAGTCGATCTCGCCATTATTGGCGGCGGCATCGTCGGCTTAGCCACCGCCTATCAATACAGTGAGCGTTTCCCCGATCACACCATCGTCGTCCTCGAAAAAGAACCCTCCCTCGCCTGCCACCAAACCGGACGGAACTCCGGCGTGCTCCACTCTGGCATCTACTACAAACCCGGCTCCCTCAAAGCCACCAACTGCCGTGAAGGCAAACTGGCCATGCAAGAATTTTGTGAACAGGAGGCGATCGACTTTGATATCTGCGGTAAAGTCATCGTTGCCGTAGACGAGTCAGAACTGCCTGCCCTGCACCGCATCTATGAACGGGGTCAAGCCAATGGGGTGCGTTGCGAAATGGTGAGTCGGGAACGGCTGGCGGAACTCGAACCCCATGCCCAAGGCGTGGCAGCAATCCATGTGCCGGAGTCAGGGATTGTCAACTATGTCCAAGTTTGCCAACGGCTAGCCGCTCGCGTCCAGGAGCGGGGCGGTCGCATCATTACGGGGGTGCGGGTGCTGGGGCTGCGTTCGGCGTCGGGGACAACAGTGCTGGAGACAACAGCAGAGGATATCGAGGCGAAAACTGTTGTAAACTGCGCGGGTCTCTATTCCGATCGCGTTACCCAGATGAGTGGCGATCGCCCCGCGGCCAAGATTGTGCCGTTCCGGGGTGAATATTTCAAACTGCGCCCAGAAGCCCGTCACCTCTGCCGCAATCTGATTTATCCCGTGCCTGACCCCAGCTTTCCGTTTCTGGGTGTGCATTTCACTCGGATGATCGACGGGGAAGTGGAATGCGGGCCAAACGCCGTCTTAGCGTTTGCGCGGGAGGGCTATAACAAACTAGATGTTAACCTCCAAGACCTAGCAGAGTCTCTCACCTATCCAGGCTTTCTGCGACTGGCGCTGCGTCACTGGCAGGCTGGCGCTGGGGAGATGTGGCGATCGTTCTCCAAGCAGGCGTTTGTCTGTGCCCTTCAGCGGCTCTGTCCCGAGATCCGCGAAGAACATCTAGAGCCAGCACCAGCGGGGGTTCGTGCCCAGGCACTCTATCCAGATGGCAGTTTGGTGGACGATTTTGTGATTCAGGCGCGGGCGGGTATTGTCCATGTGGGGAATGCACCCTCACCCGCAGCAACTGCATCGCTGAATATTGGGCGGTTGATCGTCGATCGCGTGGCTCAGCTCAACCAATCTTGATATAGCCGAAAACTCCATACATCCCCGATCGCATTGAGTCGGGTAATCATTCCTCCTCCCCCCGTGCTGCTAATCGCGCTGCCATCTCATCAACTTCTGCCTGCAACAGTTCTGCCGACGGCAACTGGCCCTGAAACGGCTCTGGCAGTTTTGTGTAATAGGTCGAGACCCCAATCGGCTGCTGAATGCCCTGAAGTGCAAATTCTACCGTTGTCTTATCCCGAGACTTACACAAAATAATGCCGATCGTGAGTTCATCCTGCTCACTCCGTAACAGATTATCCACCGCCGCCACATAAAAACTCATCTGCCCAGAATGTTGGGGTTGAAATTCCCATTTTCAAATCAATTACGACATAACAATGCAGATTGACATGATAGAACAGCAAATCTGGTCGATATTCTTTACCACTGACGACTAAAGGATATTGACTGCCTAAAAAGGCAAACCCTAAACCCAACTCCAGCAAAAAATTCCGAATATGATCAATCAAATCTCGCTCTAAATCTCGTTCTTGGGCATCCTGAGCTAAGGTCAGAAAATCAAAATTGTACGGGTCTTTAAGTAATTGCTGAGCCAGATCTGACTGGGGGGCTGGCAACACGCGCTCAAAGTTAGTCAGTGCCTGACCTTGCCGCTGATAAAGCTGACTCCCGATCTGCATCACAAGAATGTCACGACTCCAGCCATAAGCCAAGGCTTTTTCTGCGTACCATAAGCGTTCTTCGTTTGCTTTGAGCTTTTCTAACAGCGCAATATTATGTTGCCAGGGTAATTGTGCAACGCAGCGTTGCACAAATCCTGAATTAGCAAAAGAAATTGTCCAACAGGCTGTTGGACAATTATAATTACCGTATTTTTTGAAGTACCCTGACTAGGGTCTGAACTTTCTACCTTTATCAAGGTTGATGCAGTGGAGAACAGAAGCTATGCTCTGGGTTACATTTAGATTACTGTTCACCATCCATAGACATAGCCAACTTACGTTCTGCCACTCGCTCTGGTCGATTAAATTGCAATAGATGTACCGTTGTCCGTCCTTCAGGGGTTAAGCCTTGTATTGTGCCCTGCTCATGAGCAAAATGCTCTGACCATCTCTGGGTACGTGGATTAAATAAAAAGCTGAACTCATTAGTTTTAGGGTCAAAAGACCCCAAATCACTACCCTTGTGACGGTTACAGCGCCAACAAGCTAGCACTAGATTATCTGCATCGGTTTTACCGTCATGCTTTTGAGCAATAACGTGATCAAGTTCATGGGGATAGAAACTCACGTTATTGGGGAGTTGACAATATTCACAGCAGTTTTGGGCGCGTTGGCTAACAAGACGACGGAGAGCCGCGGAAATATAACTCATGAATTGGCAACGAAATAGGGCAAATTGCCAATTTTGAGCATCACAATTAGGTGCTCGATGCGCTCATACTCGTTGAGTTCGGCAACTTCGGTGGAGGTTAGGGTTCCGGCCTGGTTACGAGCGAGCAAGTCACTGAGGCGATCGCACATTTCACGGGTAGGTCGGAAGGCAGCGATCTGCTCGGGGGTGGGGCGGCTAGCAATAAAGCTCAGAATGTGATGATAAACGTGGCTGGGCAGAGGAGCAAGGAGACATTGTTGTAGCAATTTCGGGAGTTGATCACCTAGGGCGTTGAGTTGTGGAGCAAGTTCATCAGGAACGTTGAGGGTAATCGTTGCCATGAGATATCGGACGAGTCACATTATTTTTATTGTAATGGGGGATTAGAGAGCGATCGCCCATATTCAATCAACTGCGGAAAAAACTCCAAAAAATCCTGCTCCAGCCCCCCATACTGTCCTTGCAACACCGTCACCGCCTGCGCTAGCGTATTTTGCCGTTTCACCCGCCGAGCCAAGCGACTAAACGTTTGTTGTAAACCCAGCAACGACGCATAACCATTCAGCCAATCCTCCTGGATGATATACGGCACCATCGCCTGAAGCCGCGGCGGCAGCTCGTGGTGATGGGCCTGAAGCTGTCCATAGATCCCCGCAATAAACTGCTCCCGTGGCTCCGGGCTAAACCGCGACCAATGGCAGGCCAGAAAATGGTCATAATAAATATCCACCGCAATCCCCGCAAAACGCCGCAACACCGGGGCAACCCGCCGTCGACTCTGACCATGACAAGGATGGCGATCGGTGAACTGATCAATCCAACGATGCATCTGAATCCCCTGGAGCACTGCTGGCCGATAGCAGCCTTGATGCTGGGCGAGGGGGCCTTTGACAAAGTCCCCCAGCAGATTGCCAATTTGAGAATCGGGGGTCTGCTCTGCCAAAAAGAGGTGGGCGAGGTAGTTCATACCAACAGGAGTAGCCACTACTCCCCAGTCGGCGCGATCGCAAACTGATCAAACAACACCACCTCACTGTCTGGCTCGCGGGTATCAAACCAATAGCTACTCACCAGCCCCGTTTCTGTGTCCAAAATGCTAAACGCCGTGATTTCATTGCTCGCCAGATAGGGGAGCGGCGCATTGTGCTGATCCAGTTGCCGCGCGATCGTGGGCATGATGGGCTCTAAACCATTGGGATCACCTGTGGCGCGATAGGTCTCGCTATAGCCCACCGGCACCGGCCGGACTCGATCCTTCCAATAGGCACCGTAGGTGTTGCCCACATTAGACGACTCCAGAAAATTCACGCCCTGCTCGTTTTGAAAGCGATTCCAAAGATGAGAATGGCCGTAATAAACCAGATTGACCCCTGCCTTATTAAACAGGGGTTCAAGATAGCGATGAATATAGTCATCTTCGAGGGGATATTCATACCGCACCCCGATCGCTTTCCCGTTTTCATCGAGCGTAGTAATGCCCCGCGGATTCGTGTAGGCGGGCACAATATTGTCGCCCAGAGTATGGGGAGGATGGTGGAACATTACCACCTTGTAGCGGGCCTGCTGAAAGGCATCACTAAACAGTTCTTGCTCCAGCCAAGCATATTGGTCACTACCGGGCGTAATCGGCTCAAAAATATGTTGCCCATAGCCCCATTTTTCCGGGTCATCGAGCGCCCAATCCGGTTCGCGGTAACGGCTGGTTTGCTCCGGGTCTAGGGTGAACGATCGCCAAATATTGGTTACATCCAGCACCACCAACCGCACATCACCAAACGTGGTGGCGTAATATTTTGAGCCCCCCGACTTGCTTTGGGGCAGGGTCAAGAGTTGTTCGTAGGTATCACTATTAAAGGATTGAGATTTAATCCAGGCGGCCTTGATCTCCGGATCACCACTCGGGTTAACGGTCTTGGCTTTATAATCATAGCGCTGAGCTGCCACTGCCTGAGGAATCGGATCATTGAATTGCTCATTTAGACCGCGATCCATTGCAAAGCGTCCCATCATCTCATGGTTGCCGATCGCGGTAAACAGGGGTGCATTCTGGAGCAGCGGTGCGCCCTTATAAGTGGTCTTTTGACCGCCATTCCCTACTAGTTCGTAGCTAGCCCGTCCTTGCAGACAGGCGAAAAAACTATTACCTCGCTGGTCATCAAACCATTCCGAGGCGCGATCGGGAATATTCACCAGATCCCCCGCCAGAAAAATGCCATCGATCCGGTCAACGGTTTGTGCAACTTTCTCTAAGTTGGCCGCGGTGCGGGGCATCAACTGATGATCAGAGGTGAGCAGAATTTTTAGGGGTGTTGCGGGGACAGGCTGGGGAGCAAGGCGATAAACGGCGCTCCGGATCTCGGTGTCATCGGCCTGTTGGCTTTGAATCTGATAGGGGAGGTTTTCCCCAGGTGTTAAGCCCGTAACGATCGCCTCATGTCGCCAAACCGTGCGCATCGTGGGCTGGGCTGGGGGCTCTGGAATGTGTGATTTGCTATCTTCCCGCAGGCGGGTCAGGGGTTGCGATCGCGCTTTTACTGAACGCTCAAGGCGATCGCCATAGTTGACCCGATGATTTCGGCCTTCAAATTCGGTAAACCAAACCACATTAACCGTGGTGGGCGTCGGCAATTGCAAAAACGGGTCGGTGAGCAGTAATTCAGTATGAGTGGCAGCAGGAAAGGTCATGGGTTGGGAACTTCGCTCAACGATCACCCAAGCTGCAAGTTTCAGCAGCACCGCCATCAGGAAGGGAAACAGACACCAAAAGAGGGCGGTTAAGATTCGGCTGCGTTGACGTTGCGATCGCATGGGGGATCGTCCTCAGATAGCGGTTTCTAATGTTGCTGTTTCTAGACTTGCTGTTTCTAAACTAAACCACATCTGGTTTGAAACATGGTTTTTTATTTCGCAAAGCTAGCAACCTTATTTTCAAACCCGGTTGTCAGGGGGCCAGCCCCCCGACACCTCATTTAATACACCACAGGTGAGAGCCAACCACGCAAGAAGTAATAGATTGTCGCCAGATATTCTTCAATCACCGCATTGGTCATCTCATATGCGTGTAAAGAGGGGAGAAAGTCTTGCAGCGTTAGATTACGCTTGGGGGTACTCCCTTTTTCAAAGGTATAAAAATCGCTGGGACGGGCAATCACCTTCATGTTGAGCTTCCGAAACGTTTGGGCCGCCCGACGCATTTGGATACCTGAGGTAACCAGAATAACGGGTCGTTCCATCAAGTCTTTACTTTTAAGCACATCTTGAACGGCTCGCGCACTCTGGTGTAGGTTTTTGGCATCTCCCCGGAGTTCAATTTGATTCTTGGGTACACCCAAACGTTGCAAGAGTTGCGAAATGTCTTCGGCTTCATTGCGTTGACTATCATCGCCTCCTGAGAGTCCACTGCGCCTGGGCGCACAAACAACCACGATGGGGGTTCTTCCCCAGACCCGCTGTTGGTCATAGAGGAGATCGGTGTAGAGAATGCGATCGCCGCTATCGGTCAACTGAATTTGTGTCCGATAGGGAATAGGGGCCTCGGTTGTGCCGCGACCCAGTAGCGCGATCGCCCCCACATTTTGGAGTTTTTCATCATCTTTGCATTCATCTTCATTGCACAAGCCATCTTTTTTAATTTCGATTTTGACGGCTTCCTGCTCAAACCGCTGGGTTAACTCATAGGCGATGCCGGGCTGACTGGACAGAAAAATCAGGCCAAATGCGAGCCAGAGCATCACGGGGCCGGGCTTTTCAATAGTGCCTTTTTTAATCTTCAGCAAGGCCATAAAGATCAAAAAGAGCGCTAGACCAAAGGGTTTTAAGGGAACTGAAACAATATCCCAAAGCTCAGCCGGAAAGCCTTGATCCGGCGCAAAGAAGTTGACAACCAATATCGCTAACACAAAGGCGATTCCCAAAATTAGAAATGCCTGTTTGGGGATCACCTTGGCCATCAAATACCAAACCAGCAGCAAGACTACGATCAGCAGCAGAATGGCAGAGAGAATTTGAAACATGGCGAGGCGCAGCGAGAATCAGGGCATATTTTAGCTCAGTTCTTAGGTTATAGTTCTAGGGCAAATGGGGTTTGAGGGCCTGCAATAGGGGTCGCTCTAGCCCGTAGTAAAATCCCAACCCCAAGGCGATGGAGAGCAGCGCGATCGCACAGTTTGCTAGGGTTAGCACGCCGTTGCCATTGGGCAGCCCTAATTTGGCGATAATCTGGGTGCAAGCAGAAATCACGGGGCTATGCACGAGATAGATCGAATAAGACGCATTCCCCAGCACCCAGAGCCAGCCCGGAATTTTAAAACGCCCCCGCATATCTAAGCTAGCAGCTCCCAATACCACGGCTAAACAGGGAATTCCGGTAAAGATCACGCGGGTGATTAGCAGCTCTGTACCCGCGATCGGAATTGCATTGACCTCTTGAATCAGACCATAGCTCTGGGCAAAGCTAAAGCCCAGCACTCCCACTGTGCCCAGGCTTAACCAAAACAGTCCCTGCCGTAGGGGGCCGCGCTGAATCAGGAGATAGGCCAGAGCACAGCCCCCTGCAAATTCCCAATGGAAGCTATTGAAGACAATCCAGGGCAGGGCTGCACTACGGGGAATCGTGAAGGCGGCCACAAATTGGCTGAGGGAACCGAGCAGGATAATTGCTACGACAATTCCGTAAATGCGG
>JAAHHN010000198.1 GCA_010672165.1 Spirulina sp. SIO3F2
TCCCACCCAGCCAAGCACCAGACGCCATGGTGGTTCTCGGCCGTCCGGCTGGCTATCGAGGCAGTTATCAGCAATGGAAAGAAGACAACATTGCGCCGCAAGTGGTGTTTGAGATTGTGTCTCCCAGCAACACCTTTATGGAAATGGCAGACAAACAGCGATTTTATCAACAGTATGGCGTTGAGGAGATGTATTTTTACAATCCCAAGGCGAAAAACTTTTGGGGCTTTGTTGATAAAAATGGCGTCTGGGAATTTATCTCTGACCTGAATTTGCCTTGGGTTTCTCCCCTGCTCAAGATTCGGTTTGAGTTGTTTGAGGATGGCTTAGACGTGTTTTATCCGAATGGAGAAGCGTTTAAGACTCTGGCCGAATTAGTCACAGAGCGAGATGAAGCGAATGCTAAGCTAGAGCGGGCGATCGCAAAGATGAAAGCAGCAGGTCTCGATTTCAGCGATTTGTGAAGCTTAAACAGACTGACTCTGTTAAAAATGCTGTGATTGGTGATTTTTTGTCCTGTAATCAGCTATGTGACAACCATCGGTTAGCCATCTGAATTCATCCAGTCTTCAATTGCACCGGCCACAAATGCTCCTACAGGATTAGATTTTAGTGCTTCTAGTGCTCCACTTCTAGCGGCATGAATCGCCTTTTGTTTCCAAGTGGGATTAGCTTCAATTTGCTCAACTGCTTGAATTGCCAATTTCATTTTCTCAGTGGTTGTGGCGGTAGGATTTTTCACCGTTAGTTGTTGCAGCAATTCTTGTATTTGAGTGACCGCTTCATCCACACTCGGCTCACAAGCCTGATTGAAATTCTGCACAGAGTTGCTGGCATCAAGAGCTTGACCTGCCAAGTTGCCTTGAAAATCACCACCTACAGAAATGCTGTTATCTACAGTTACATTAACAGAGGTTTTTTGTTGATCTACCATAGACTCAAGTTCTCGAATACCGGATGCAGTGATCCAAAAATAACTCCCTGTAGACCATAATTCTGGAGGATTTATATTTCCAATTGCTTCGATTAGTCCATTCTCTTCAAAATCAGAACAAATACTAGCAACTTCTTCTTTTGTCCAAGTATCATCTGGACTCTTATCTTGTATGCTCTGATACAGGTTATTATCTATGTGAATATATTCTTTCTTTCCCTCACTAAGCTCATAGATTTCTAGCAGAAGAGCATCACGTCTTGCTTTCTTCTGAGCGACAAACTGTTGACTAGCTTGGTTCATGTTGATTACATATCTCACAATGAGAAGTCTTTTAGTATTGTAGCTTCTTTGTTCTTACTGTCGTAACGCTTGTGCTCTATGGGGGATGACAAGACTCCAACGACCAACGATCGCCAATTCCACACACAACCTTAAAAAACTAGCGTACTATAGAAAAGCTATGGTATAAGGATAGATTCGTTGGTTCCGTGCCTTTATGGTTCACATCAAGCGTGTTGCCCTGTCTCACTTCAAATCTTTCGGTGGAACGGTTGATATTCCGTTGCTCGAAGGCTTTACTGTGGTTTCCGGGCCCAACGGTTCCGGCAAATCGAACATTCTCGATGGGTTGCTGTTTTGCCTCGGTCTCGCCAGCTCTAAAGGGATGCGAGCCGATCGCCTGCCTGATCTCGTGAACCATAATCAACTCAAGAAAAAAGGCACCGCCGAAGTGAACGTGGTGGTTACGTTTGACTTAGGGGACTGGCAGGATGATGGTCTTTATGAGGGGGAGCAAACGGATAACACGGAAGAAGTTGAAGTTGACCACGCCGCGATTTTGGCCCCGCGTCCGGGTATGGACTGGACGATTAGCCGTCGCTTACGTGTGACCAAAAGCGGGGGCTATTCTTCGTTTTATGCGATCAATGGCGAAGCCTGCACCGCCAGCGAACTCCATGAACAACTGCGACGATTGCGGATCTACCCTGAAGGCTACAATGTGGTGCTCCAAGGGGATGTGACCCGAATTATCTCCATGAACTCGCGAGAGCGGCGGGAGATTATTGATGAACTGGCGGGTGTAGCCGAGTTCGATCGCAAAATCAATCAAGTGCGGCGCACGTTTGAAGATGTGCAGGAACGGGAAGGACGCTGCGAGATTATTCAGCAAGAACTCCAGCGCAGCCTGGATAAACTGGCGGCCGATCGCCTCAAAGCCGAGAAATACCAAAAACTCCGGGCTCAAATCCAAGAGAAAAAGCAATGGGCCTTGGTAATTGAATGGCGATCGCTCAAACAACAGCTACAAACTTGCGAGCGCCAAATTTTTGAGGGTGATGAAGCCCTCGAAGCACTGATCGCTAAGCTCTCTAAACTCAGCAGCGAGATTGCCACGACCCAAGCTGAGCGCGATCGCCTCGATGCCCAAGTTAAATCCCTGGGTGAAGAACAACAACTGGAACTCACGCGCCAACTCACGGAGCAGCGAGTAGAACGGAATCAGCAACAAAAAGCGATCACCGAGCAACAACAGTTGATCGCTCATTCATGTCAGGCGAAGAAAGATTTGACCCAACAGATGGAGCGCGATCGGGCACAGTTGAAACAACTCACCGCCGAGCAGACTCAGCTCAAAGAGACCCAATTAGGGCAACTGCAACAGGCTTGTAAGGCTGCCCAAGTAGAGCTAGAGCAACGCCGAGAGCAAGCCAGCGCCGTGGCAGCCGAATCTGAGGCTTGGGTGCAACAGCAAAAAGAGCTGAGTCAAGCGATCGCAGCACTGCAACAGGACGTTAATCCACAACAAACGGAGCAAGCACGGTTGCAAGATCGGTGCGATCGCCTCACGACTCAAATCACTGAAGCTGAAGCACAACTTGTCCGCTTAGATGCCGAAATTGCCGAGCAGGACGCCGTGCTCAAACCGATCAATGTCGCTGACTTGGAAAGCAAAATCCAAAACTTAGCCGCAGCCTATGCGGAGGCGGAAGAGGAGCGAAATTTAGCCATTGAAACGCAGCGGCGTTTGCTCAGTGAGCAGCGCGATCGCCAACGCCAGCTCGATCGCCTTGAAGCCCAAACCCAAGCTCAGCAAGAGGCCCAAGGCACGCAAGCGAGCAAAGTGATTATGCAAGCCAATCTGCCAGGGGTATGCGGGTTAGTCGCAGAGCTGGGCCAGGTGGAAAAACGCTACCAAATCGCGCTTGAAATTGCTGCCGGGGGGCGTTTAGGTTGCATTGTCGTGGAAGATGATGGCGTGGCATCTGAGGGGATCGCGCTGCTCAAGCAGCGACGGGCGGGTCGGGCAACCTTCTTGCCGCTCAACAAAATCCGTGCCCCCCGCAGTAACCGACCAAATATCGCTTATGCGCGGGGGTTTGTGGATTTTGCGGTAAATTTAGTGGACTGTTCGCCGCGCTATGAGCAGATTTTTGCCTATGTGTTTGGCACCACCGTCGTGTTTGAAGACCTGCAAGCAGCACGGGCACATCTCGGGAAGGTGCGAATTGTAACCCTAGAAGGCGAACTCCTCGAAAGCAGCGGGGCAATGACTGGGGGGAGCCGGAATCAGCGATCGAGCTTGCACTTTGGCAATGTGAGCGCCGCGGAATCGCCAGAGTTGCAAAAGCTCCGTCAGCGCCTGGAGGAAATTACTTTTGTGCTCGGTCAATGTGAGGGCAACATTGCTAAGCATCAGCAACAGGCCAAAGCAATCAGTGAGGAATTGGCGGCCTTGCGTCAAACGCGGGCAACAGAGCAACTGCGCTACGACCAAGCCACCAAGGAGCGCGATCGCGCTCTTAAGCAACAAGAGCAAACCCAAGCGCAACTCAGTCAGTATCAAACGGAGCTAGGTCAAGCCACGACTCGGTTGGCAGAAATCGCGAAGACATTGCCCCGCGCCCAAGCCGAGTTGGCAGCCAAACAAGCCCAATTGAATACCCTCGAAACCGATCAAGCCACCAGTGAATGGCAAGCGGTGCAACAGCAGATCAAGGCTCAGGAAGCGACGGTGCAAGAGTGCGATCGCGCCCTGCGAGCGGCAGAAAACCAATTGCGGGAGCTAGACGCCCAGATTCTACGGATTCAAGAGCGCTGTGCCACTGCCCAAACAAAATTGACTGAGGAACGCGATCGCCAAGCCGCAGCCCAGAATCAGATCCAGCAATTGCAAACGCAGTCGGCGAGTCTGGATGCAGCCATTCAAAAGACCGAGGCAGCGATCGCCCAGCTCAATGAAACTCTCGGTACAGCCAAACAGGAACGCGATCGGTCTGAAAAGCGCCTGCGCAAACTCCAAGATCAACAACAGAGCACCACTTGGCAGCGCCAAAAACGTCAGGAGCAACAACAGGAACTCCAACAACAGCGCCAAGCTTTACAAATCAAGCTCACAGAACATACTGCTGAACTACCTGATCCCCTGCCTGAGGTTCCCAATCTGGTTAACCCAGCAGACAGTCAAGCCACGAACGACTCCGAATCGTATGCCCAGCAACTGGAGCGGCTCCAGAACCCGGTGAGCTTTGAAACCCACGCCGCTCAACTGGAGCACCTCCAGCGCCAATTGCACAATATGCAGCGACGTCTAGAGGCGATGGAGCCTGTCAATATGCTGGCGCTTGAAGAATATGAACAGACCGAAAAGCGCTATCAAGAACTGACGGAAAAACTCAAAACCTTAGCGGAGGAACGGACTGAACTGCTGTTGCGGATTGAGAAATTTACAACACTTCGACTCCGGGCGTTCCGAACGGCTTTTGATGCAGTGAATGAGAACTTTCAAACCATTTTTGCCACCCTTTCCCAAGGCGATGGCTACCTGGATCTTGACAATGCCGATGATCCCTTTGGTGGTGGTTTGAATCTGATCGCTCACCCCAAGGGCAAACCTGTCCAACGTCTGAGTTCCATGTCTGGGGGGGAGAAGTCTCTCACAGCCTTAAGCTTTATCTTTGCATTACAGCGCTATCGACCCTCACCGTTTTATGCCTTTGATGAAGTAGATATGTTCTTAGACGGGGCAAATGTGGAGCGATTAGCTAAAATGATTAAGCAGCAGGCCGAACAAGCTCAATTCCTGGTTGTGAGCCTGCGCCGACCAATGATTGAATCGTCCCAACGCACCATTGGCGTCACCCAAGCCCGGGGTGCTTATACTCAAGTCCTTGGCATTCAGTTGTAACCTTAAATTCCGGTGGTATCATTCTAGGCAGCGATCGCTTAATATTCCGTTATATTCTCAATCTATGTCAGTGACTTATACCTAGCTTTTTCTATCCTTGCGATCGCGCCATTCGCATCTTACACCCTCAATCGTCGTTATTTTCATCCCACGCTAACGCGCTGAACTTCCCCCCTATGTCCATCGAAAACTTGCGTCTTCGCTCCGAATTCATCAACACAAAAGTCATCACCAACGATACAGCTGACGTGCTAGGGGTGGTGAAAGATGTTTTGGTGGATGTCAACCGTCGAGAGGTGGTGGCCTTGGGGCTACGGGATAACCTGTTAGCAGTAACAGGTATGCCCAAATATATGTATCTCGACAGCATCAAAAAAGCAGGTGAGGTGTTGTTGGTTCCTGATGATGAGGTGATTGAAGATGTGGATGTGGAAATCTACAGCAACCTGATGCGGTGTGAAGTGATCACTGAAGGGGGCGATCTATTGGGTCACGTTCGTGATTTTCAGTTTAATATCCAGAATGGGGAAGTGGTGTCGTTGGTTTTAGCCGCGCTCGGTTGGCCCCAGATTCCTGAGCAAGTTCTCAGCACCTATGAGCTACCCGTCGAAGAAATCGTCAGCACTGGCCCAAACCGAATCATTGTCTTTGAAGGCTCAGAAGATCGCTTAAAGCAGGTGAATGTGGGCTGGCTGGAGCGGATTGGAATTGGCCGTGCACCCTGGGAGCGGGATGAGGAAGATCCCTATTACACCCCAACTACTGCGCCAGGAAATCAGTTGGGGACAGGTCTACCCGTCAATGCGCGTCCCGTAGCTAAACCATTAGAACGTCCCTATGAACCAGAATGGCAAGAGGACAACTGGCAGCAGTCTCAGCCCCGTCGTAAGGCCCAGTCAATGCCCTATCCGGAGCCGGAATCAAACTGGAATGAGCCACCCCGCCGTGAAGCCCGTAAGCCCCAATATGAGGACTACGATGCGGGACGAGATATGTGGGAAGAGGACGATAGCTATCGTCCCCAGCGGGTGAATATTCCCCAGAATGCCAAGACTCCAGAATACGAAGAGGATTATTAGGGCGCGTCGCCATTTAACGCCAGAATCCTAGCAGGGCAAGCGATAAAGTGCCCGACCTCAACACAAGATGAGGGGCTGTAAACGTCTCATAACGATGGTTTGGTAATTGATGACAGCCCCTAACGCCATTCTTCCATCGCAAATCCATCGCGCTCGGAGAGCACTGAACTGCTAATCCAAACCTGCAAAGCCTCGGTCAGACTCATCTGTTTGGGTTGGCGATAGCCTACGGGATAGATCAAGGCATGATTCTTAAAATAGCCCGTTGCCAAAGCGATGAGGGTATATAGGTTGGGCGATCGCGCATCATCAATATCTTCTTTAACGAGCGGGCGCTTACCTTTGAGATGGGGTCGAAGCGACTCTCGTAAGGGGATGTCGAGCACCTGATCGAGGTAGCTGGTCGAGAGCTGAGGTTGAAAGCGCAAATAATGGTTAGGGTAACGATTGCCCAACGTCACCATTTGCTGCACCGTCTCAGAAATAATATCCATCGGGGCATCCATCAACACATCGGTAATCCGTTGGGCCCATTGGGTCAAACCCCAATGACGGGTGTCTTTATAAAGGTAACTACGTTGCCCTTCACCCGTGCCCACAGAGAGCAGGCGAATTTCTTTGAGGGGATAGCCAAGATTCAAGGCTGCTGCGATCGCACAACTGGCGGGGTTATTGGCCCCAACCCCCCCATCAACTAAAGAATGGGTATGCCCCTGAATATTAAGGGGATAGGACGGAAAAAAGGTGGGCGCAGAGGCTGAGCAGAGCACCGCCTCCCATAAGCGGGTTTGGGCATAGGCATTCTGTTCCCAGTTTTTGAAGATCACCGGGCGACGGGTGGCGGTGTCGTAGGTCGGAATTAGGAGTTTAGGGCCGCGATCGCTCAACTCATTGAGCCGCCTTTGGCCAAACTGCTCCCGCAGCACTTGCTGTAAGCCGTGATTACTAAACTTAGGCGCAGAAAGACCATGCTGAAGGATTAAGCCCAAACGCTTAGGCGAAAAATAACTACCCAGCCCAGTGTAAGGGAAAATCCGTCGCCCTTGCTTCAGATAAAGCTGCACCAGTTGTTCGCCACCTTTACCCACAGCGATACCGCTGGCTAAAATCGCACCTGTAGAGGTTCCGGCGATCAGGTCAAAATATTCATGAAGTCGCTGGCCGGTCTGTTGGAGCAGCACAGCTTCAATGTGGGTCAATAGCTGGGCGCTAAGGACACCCCGCATACCGCCGCCGTCTAACGTCAGGATCTTAAAGGTCATAAACGGATCTCGAGCACCAAACACTCCCCAAATGTTAAAAGAGAGAATGCTCAAAAGCAGCATTCTCTCAGTAATCCTTTATGAATATAAAGCTGGGGTGCTAGGATTCGAACCCAGGAATGGCGAGACCAAAACCCGCTGCCTTACCACTTGGCGACACCCCATCGTTTTTCGGACGATTACCACTATAACAGGATTATTCCAAAATGGGGCAAGTTTTTTGGGGCGATCGCAAGCAGCCAGATTAATAGTTTTATCTGTGGTGTGTACTTCAGTTAGAGTGCATTATTCATGATTCTTATCGGCAATCGCTGAGCCTTAGCTTGCCTTATGAATAAACAAACGATTCCCAAAAGGAAATTTTTACGCCCCACTTATTTCGTCGCCACCCCCTTATAGGTATAGCCTGCCACTGCTGGGAAATCAGGCATCACAAACTGCTCCACCGTAAACGTGGCAAACTGGCGAGCGATCAGAGCTTGAATCGGGCGATCGAGATGGCAACCATCCGCAATTCGTTTTTGAAGTGGAGTAAGACGGTGCTGCCAAATTTGGACAGCGGGGCGATCGCTCAACCCATGCTCAATAAAATGAAACTGTCCCCCCGGTTTGAGCACCCGATAAATTTCAGCGAGGGCTTGGGACACTTGGGCGATGCTGCAAAGTGTCCAGGTTGAGACTACATGATCAAACGTGTTATTCCCCATCGGCAACGTTTCACTATTGAGCACTTGATGGTGCGTGGGGCAATGGAGCTGAGCCAAACGAGCCTGGGCGCGACGGCTCATTCCAGGATTAACATCGATCGTCGTGAGATGGGTAACAGTTTCGGGGTAATGGGCTAAGTTTAAGCCCGTGCCTACACCAATTTCGAGCACTGTGCCCGAAATATTGGCCAGGAGCGATCGCCGATATTCTGAAAACGTTGAGCCACTCATCACCCAATCTAGAGCAGCAGGCACAATCAACCGGGAATAGAAACCCATTGTTCTAGACGGCTTGGGGCAAGGTATAACGACTCGCCATCGCGCGTACCTCCGCCGCATCCGCCTCACTGGCTGCTAGGAGCTGTTCCCGGAAGTCCGGCATGACCGCCAACGCCCGTGCCCAATCCGGAATTTGATCCGTGATCGGGTCATTAGAATATTGCTCACCGCCGTGGGCGATCACCTCTTCAAAGCGTTCGATCGCGGTTTCTTCTTCATGGCGGTTGTAGGCCAGGTTATTAAACCGCGCATCCATAAAATATTGCCGGGTAAAGTTTTGGGCTTCACGACGGAACTTCACCCGCAAAGCATGGATATGCTCCATCGAAATCACCACCTGTTCTGTTTCTGTGAGCGTGCGCAGTACTGAGCGGAGAATATCGCGGCACATCTTTTGCAAGCCTTCACCGACGCTATTTCCCAAGACTTGATGCTTGTGGTCAAAGAGTCCCAAATCGGTTTGGGCAATCCGCTTATGAGCCACATTCCGATAGACTTCTGCCAGTAAACCGATCTCCAAGCCCCAGTTGCCCGGAATTCGGATATTAAGCGCTAGATCCCGCGTCATCGCAAACTCTCCAGAGAGCGGGTAGCGATAGCTGCGGAGATAGCGGAGATAATCTCGCTCCCCAAACATGTCATTGAGGGAGCTGAGTAACGGCGCGACAAACAGACGAACGACTCGGCCATGAAAGCACCGAGGATTACCACCAATGCGGGCGTAGTAGGCCTTGTTGAAGGCAATACCAAACTCCGGTTCAACTAAGGGATAGAGGAGCTTGAGAGGATAGGAGCGATCGTAGGTGAGAATATCGGCATCATGGAGTGCGATCGCTTCGGCTCCCAAGGTTGCCAGTCCCAAGCCCAACCAAACCGCGATCCCTTTACCGCGATAGGTGGTGAGGTCTAAGCCCTTCTCTCGCAAAGACTGCATCAACTGCGTAACGCGAATGCCATTCTCCCAAATGATATGGACAGTTTGGGGCAGGGAATCAAAAAAAGCCACAGCCCGCGCAAATTGATCAGCGGTTTTAGCATAGAGGCTCACCACCACCGTTTGGATAAAGTGGCAGGTCTTAAGATGTTCTCGAATCCGAGCAAGAGCAGGGCGTTCCAACTCATCGTACAACGCTGGAATCAGCACGGCGGTGGGGAAAGTATGACTGAGATCGAGAAGACGGCTTTCAAGATGATCCAGATGACAGCCATAGTCATGGATGGTGGTAATTAGCTCTTGCTTGTATTCCATGCGCTCGTCCTTGAAGGGGGTCTGATGATATTGTCCGCTAAAATATTAAAAAAATGTTAAAAATTTTACCAAAAGGGTAGAAGCGGCCATGGCTTCTGAATCAGCTCAATTGGCATTACTTCTGTTTACGGACTTAGATGGCACCCTCCTGGGGCATCAAGATTATGCCTACGATGCAGCAATCCCAGTTTTGGCACAGTTAAAGACGCTACAAATTCCGGTTATTCCGGTCACGAGCAAAACTCGTGCTGAAGTCGCTCAACTCCGAGCCGAGGTGGGACTGACCGATCCGTTTGTGGTTGAGAATGGGGGTGGGGTGTTTATCCCAGAGAGCGATCGCAATTTCCCTAACGCTTCTGGCACTGTGCAAGATGGCTACCACATCCATCAGTTGGGGCTCACCTATCCTCAAGCACGGCAACTCCTCCGGCAGGTCGAGACTGCCCTAGAGACGAGATTATTAGGGTTTGGCGATATGACGATCGCGCAGGTGCAGCAATATACAGGGCTGAGCGCTGAGGCGGCTGCCCAAGCCCAGCGCCGCGATTTTTCTGAGCCATTTGTAACGCCTCAACAGATTTCAGGCGATCGCATTCGCCACGTCGTAGAGCAGTTGGGTTATCAGGTTGTAGTCGGCGATCGCTTTTCTCATTTGATTGGGGTGCGATCGGGCAAGGGACGGGCCGTACAAACACTCATCGCCCTCTACCAACAAGCCCACCCAACTGCTCAGATTTTAACAATAGGGTTGGGCAACAGTCCTAATGATTTAGCGATGCTAGAGGTAGTGGATTTACCAATTATTTTGCCCGGTGCATCCGGCCCCCATCCAGGGTTGCAGAGTCGGGGCTGGCAGGTTGCGCCTATGCCTGCACCCGAAGGTTGGGCCGCGATCGTGGAGGAAATATTGTGGGTACGGGAATCAATTTAAAATCGGCACACTCACATGCCATTGCTCTCATCTGAGATGACACAACAAACTTTTCTTCAACGTTCTGACCCTGCCATTATGATGATGAAATAGATGAGAATTCAGCAGTATCTGGATCAATATTGAGCAATGAATTTTACATGGCGTTGGTTGTTGATTCCTTTGGCTCTCAGTAGCTTTGGTAGCGTATGGTCATTTCGTCCCCCCGTTGCTCAAGGCCCCATGCTGATCAACCCTGTGCAGCAAGTCGCCGACACCAATTTACCTCTGCCCGAAGCCCTACAAGGCATTGAGACCATTGTGGTCTTGGGTGATAGCATCACCCAACTCGGTGGTGAACCGGGAGGCTATGTTTGGTTGCTGGCCAAGACATTACAGGATGTATATCCCGACCAAAATTGGGACGTCATTAACGCGGGGATCTCTGGCAATACCACCGCCAATTTACGAGCACGTTTTGCTGAGGATGTGCTGGCGCGATCGCCTCAATTGGTCATCATTTATATCGGTGTCAATGACGTGTGGCATCAATATTATGACTTCGCTACCAATCAACACAGTCCCACAGGCGACTTTCCGGCTGGGGTTGAATTAGAGGAGTATCAAGCCCATCTCGAAGCCATGATTCAAGCGGCGCAAGCGGAAGGAATTCAGGTGCTGCTGATGTCGCCCACTCCCATCCGAGAAGTTCAAAAGCGCGAAAACGAGGAACTGCAAGCTTATATTGCTGCCATGCAAACGCTGGCCGAAAAATACAATTATACTTTCGTAGATTTGTATCAGCCCTTTATGGATGCGATCGCAGCCTACCATACAGTGGCTGGCCCAGCGCAGCCCCTGTTAACCTACGATGGCGTACATCCCAATCCTGCTGGCAATCAGCTGATTGCCTATAACTTGCTACAAGCGCTGGGGGTTCCCACTTCAGTGCTCCAAACCTTACAGCTTCAACCCTGTGTCGGTATGTGTAATTTTTGACAGGCTGATGTTGTCAATTGTCGCTTGCGGCTGATGAACTCTTAATTGCCCGTTTGAGTAAATCTCGCATGAAAGTCTGAGCCTGTTGGTGGGCTTTGAGTTCATTTGCTCGAAGCAGTGCTAAACTTGCTGAACGGATCGCGGACTCAGCGATCGCGGGGGTTCTCAGAGCCGAAATTAAGTGATCAACCGTGCTAGCGATAGAAGAGTCAAACAACAGCAAACAGTCCTCTTTCAGAGCAGCCCAATCTGCTCTAGAAACCGCTTGGTAATGGCTCAGCTTCGCTTCAAAGGCCTTCAGAAGTTGACGTTCAGGCGCATCAAGCGCCACTGCCCAAAGACCATATTGACGATCGCTGAGCATCTGTTTGGCGAGGGCTGCGATCGCCTCCTGAGATTCCAAACTCCCCACGTAAGCAAAATACTCTTGGGGAGTATGGGTTTTTTCGTGGGGCTGTTGATTCATTTCAGCTTGTCCTTCATCGATAAATCCACTACGACAACCCGGATAATAATGGCTCAACCACAGCCGGAGAAATAGCGATCGCCACTATCAACCGCAGCTCAGCCGATAACGCCTCAATCTCACTCACTGACATTTTGCCGCTGCCTGAGCGATCTTATCCTGGATCTTCGGCGGCACTCCCAATGACGCATTTTCATACAACCGCTCAAACTCCCGCTGGAAATGGGCCGCCACTGTGGGGTTATCGATCACCAATAACGTTTCATCATTATCGTGATTCGCCGCTGCCGACCAGTTGTGCGAACCCGTTACCACCCAGCGTTGGTCAATCACTGCCACCTTATGGTGCAGCTTATCCCCCGGCGGCAGTGCCGCCATCCCCACTGTGTCAATTGGTTGTATCCAGGGTGCGTTGTTGTCTTCAACCTTGCAGTTTTGTAGTAACGTTACTCCCAACATATCTAAGCCCTCGCTAAAGTTGCGAAAGGCAAAGCTAGGGTCAATCAGGGCACGAACGGCCACACCATTTTGGGCGCGATCGCGCAGAATATTTGCCAGCGGCTGTTCAGAGAATACAAACAGCGCTAAATCCACCTGGCTCTGAGCCTGTTGCAGAGCGCGACCAATCACGCCGTTGGTGCTGTGTTGCCAAGGCTGGGTGGA
>JAAHHN010000199.1 GCA_010672165.1 Spirulina sp. SIO3F2
AAATCGCTCCCTTGATTTTGCTAGGGTTCAGCGGTTCAGCCCTCAAAAGTGCGTTCGCAAGATCCTTGCTGTGAGGGGGGTCTACAAAACCCCTACAAGGTTAGCTTGATAAGGGGGGTGACGCCGCCAGCGGCTGGGATAACTTTTGATTCTAGGTTGTGAGCAACTTGAAACCCCCTTACCAAGGGGGTCGGCGCAGCCGGGGGGATCGCGTTCGCCTGATTCAGTGGTGCAGATGGCAAATAGGGATGCATTGTTTTCCTGTTGAGCGATCGCCTAACTATTCGGAGTCACACCTGCTTCGAGATCAACAGCTGCCGCTTCCGGTACAACATGATTCTCCGATTCAGCTTTCGCCAACTCTTCGGTTAAAACCTGAATCGCGCCTTCAATCCGCAGGAGGGTCTGTTGGATGTTGGCTTTTTTGGTCTCCAGTTCGGCTAAGACCTGCTGACCTGAAGCAAACTCGGCTTCGAGTTCTTTAAGGCGGTGTTGCAGTTGTTCTTTCATAAATTGGATTGGGATTGCAAGGGTTTAAAAGAATGATTAATCACAGATTTCAAATCTTGATGATGAAACACAACGCATACCATTTCGGGCGGTTTAAACCTGAACTATTGCCACTGGTAAATTCAGCAACATCAACTGTGTGACTATGGCTGCCAGCTCCTTGGGTCGTCTCATTTTTAACATCACCATTATTTGTATCCAGTAATGTTCTGACTGCAGTGATGACCGTCCCTTCAGTCACTTTATTCCTGTACCATTTCTCCGGAAACTTGTGGGTATGGTCAGCAACTTCATTCGTTGTGGTTTTCGGTGGATTGATTTTATGACTGTGGCTATCGGGTTCACCCTCATCCCCAGCGTCGTAAAGAGTGGTTTGTTCATCTGGCTTAGCACTTGCTCCTGCTCCGACAATAAAGCGTTCAGTGAGATCCGGCGTGTCGTTTTTGCCGTCGCAGAGGGCCCAACCCGTGGGGATTTGTGAAACCTTACCTGACCACATCATGATCATCCCCACCACAAAAGCACCTTCGCCAATAAATTTGCTGGCTGTCAAGATGCCATTGATTGTACCTGCACCATTAACTGTCAAATTTCCCTGTTCATCCAGCACCATTTGATTGCTTTCAGGCTGATTGGTTTTAGCATCTGTTTCCCCTGGTGAAAAAACAATTTTGCCCTTCTCCCGCAATTCGAGTATTTTTTCATCGCCATTGAAGTGAATGCGATGCTCATCTCCTTGACTTTTAATCTGCCCGTTTTCTGCAAAGAGAATTTCTTGATTAGCGCTGAGCTGGATTGACTTCGCCACGGATAAAGCACCCGCTAGGGTCGTATCACCTGTGACGTTTAGTGCGCCAGCAAGGTCAGTGTTTCCAGCCACATTGATCCCTCCGGAAACGGTCAGTGCTCCTGCAACAGCGCAGTCTTGAGCCAGATTGACTGTACTGGCAACCGACAAAGCACCGACAAGGCTAGTCTCTCCTGTCACGTTGAGCTGTCCTGAAACAGCACAGTCTTGAGCCAGATTGGCTGTACTGGCAACCGACAAAGCACCAGCAAGGCTAGTATCTCCTGTTACTTGGAGCTGCCTTGCAATGTGAGTATCTCCCTTGATTGTCTCTGAGCCGTTAAGAGTTAAATCACCAGCTTCATCCAGAATCATTTGCTTGGTTTCATCCCCTGTTTTACCCGGTGAAAAGACAATTTTTCCCGCGTCTCGTAATTCCAAATGATCGGCTTGAAAACTAATCTGATGGGTATTGTCTTGACTGCTAATTTGCCCATTTTGGGTAAACCTTAGTACATTGGTGCTGAGGGTAAGGGTTTCCGCGACCGATAAAGTTCCAGTAATACTGGTATTGCCTTTAACTTCGAGCTGATTGGTGGGATCGTCTGTGCCAATACCCACATTGCCATCCGCATTGACGACTAGGGGAGTGGTATCGCCCATTTCATCGTCGATGCGAAGGGCGTGTTGGTTGCTTAGGTCTTGGAGTTGGATATGTACCTTGGCGATCGGTTTAACTGTCCCCAGCCCCAGGTTGCCGCTGCTGCTTTCTAAAAAGAGCTTACTAACACCACTAGCCGTTTCGAGGTTTAATCCTTGGGCAGTTTGAATAGGCTTCTGGTTTAAGCGCCAAGCATGGGTTTGACCCGTATAGAGGTCGAGCACATTCTCTTGCTCACCATGAACCGAGATCTTTAAGGGATTATCGGTGCCAGCGGGTTTTTCGATCCCATCATCTTTGATGTTGAGACCAGCATTAATTAAGTCTTTAAAATCATCCTCAGAAGGTTTATCTCCCGACTTAAACAGCCGTTGGAGTTGGTTTCTGGTTTTGGGAGTTGCCATCGAGACTTATCCTGTTAAGAAAATGTGAATCAAGTAATTTGAAATGCCTGAATAATGGGTCAGGGAAAACCGATTTTGAACTTAGGTTTTAATAATGAAACACAACGCATACCACTTGGGCCGGTTTAAGCCTGAACTCTTGCCACTGTTGAACTTTGCGATATTGACAGAGTGCTTATGGTTACCGCTACTTTGGGTTGTCTGTTTCTTGACATCGCCACCGCCGGTATCAATACCCGAACAATCAAGAGCCCAAAAATTACGTTTGTACCAGTTCGAGGGGAATTTGTGTGTGTGACTCCCCGTTGTATTTGTATCAGTTTTGGGCGGATCAACTGTATGAGTATGGGTATCCGGTGCGCCTTCATCCCCTGCGCTATAAACGGTAGTTTGGTGATCTGAATTAACACTCGTCCCGGCCCCAACAATAAAGCGTTCGGTGAGATCTGGTGTGTTATTGGTGCCGTCGCAGAGGGCCCAACCTGTGGGGATCTTTGTTTCGTTACCCGACCACATAATAATCATCCCCACCACAAAAGCCCCTTCGCCAACCAGTTTAGTAGCACTGATGGTTCCCTTAATCGTTTGATTGCCAGTAAACGTATTCGCACCTCGGGTGGCGAGTTCTTGCCACGCTGGGTTGTTTGAAACCGCCTGTCCCTTGGCGATTTTTCTAAAAAACAGACGATTATTTGTTTTATAGGACGATGCAATCTGCAATTGACAATTATTTGATGTGCTAGCGTGCCGAACCGAAATGAGGTAACTCCAGTCATGAGAACTATCCGGAATCTTGCCAGTGATATTTTTATCCCCACCATTGCTATAAAAACCAGAAACTAAGGGTGCGCCAAAATCAGTAATCTTTTTGACTCGTCCTAATTCAGCATGTTTGGCAACGGAAAGATTTTCTTGAATTGTTGTATTACCAGTTACATTGAGCTGACCTGTACCTTTGGGGTTGATCTCAATATCTTGGTTTTCATTGCTACCGATCGCGTCAATTCGGTTATAGCCAATCCCCATGCCCTGGGTTAAGTTCTCGGCATAAAACCTGCCAATGGTTGCACTTTTCTCATTATGCCCAGCAACAACTTTGAGTTCTCCGGCACTGATCGAGTGATTTCCTGTAACAGTTTGAGATCCGGTAAAAGTATTTGCCCCTCGGGTCGCAACTTCATGCCAGCTTGGGTTATCGACAGCCTTGGAATTACGGATTTTCCGGAAAAAGAGGCGATCATTGGTGGTGTAGGCAGCACTAATCTGCAATTGATGATTATTACTTGAATTACTATGGCGACCGGTAATCAGATGATTCCAGGAGTGACTGTCGTCTGGGACAGAACCTGTAGCGTTATTACCTTGATAAAACCCAGACAACAAGCTAGCCCCGAAATTAGAAATTAATTTCTCATAGCCCAATTGAGCGTTTCCCGAAACCGAGAGGCTCCCTTTGACCGCCAGATTGCCATCTTTATCCAGCACCATTCTGGCAGTTTCTTTCCCTGCCAAGTCTCCCTGCGCCCCTGAGGAAAAAACAATCTTGCCATATTCTCTCAGTTCCAAAATATCTTCACTGCGCCGGAAGAGAATGCGATGATTTTTAGAATTTTTACAAACGATTTCTGCGTCATCCGCTAGGTTAAGGACTTTACCCATGGATAAATTGCCAGTGATATTAGCTGCCCCCTGGACGGTCAACTGGGTTGTGGGTGCATCGGTGCCAATGCCCACCTTGCCTGTGGCATCCACAACCAGCGGCGTTTTATCGTTAAGAGCATCATCGATGCGCAGAGCAGGATGGTTCTCAGATTGCTGAACAATATGCACCTTCGCCGTTGGCGTCAGGGTGCTCACCCCTAGATTGCCCGTGCTGCTCTCAATAAATAGCTTGCTCTCCCCTTTGGCTGTGGCCAGGTTCAAGCCTTGAGCGGTCGTCGTCGGTTTTTGATTTAACCGCCAGGTATGGGTCTCCCCCCCGTAGAAATCCAACACATTCTCTAACCCACCCTGCGCCGAAATCTTCAGTGGGCTGTCTATCTCGGTCGGTTTTTCAATCCCATCATCTTGGAGATTTAAAGTCGAATCAATAAAGTCTTTAAAATCTGCTTCAGAGGGTTTAGTACCCGACTTAAAGAGGTTTTGGAGTTGGTTTCTCGTTTTGGTGGTTGTCATTGGGGATGGTGGCTGGTGACGATAGGGAATTAAATGGAGTAGAAATGTGCGAGCAAAATTTGATTCGACTCAATCCCCCTAAATCTCCCTTGGAAAGGGGGGACTTAATATTCTCCCCCTTTCCAAGGGGGGCAGGGGGGATAAAGATGTAATGGGCAATTGAGCATTCCATTATTCCTTTGTGAATTAGCTTTAAGAGAAAGTGCTTAAGTCACAACAAAATCAAGTTCAAGGGCCATATAACCAATCCCTTCAAAGGCTTCCGGCACAAAGTAAGACGTAGTAATCAGGTCGATAATATGTTTGGGCGCTGAAACTAAGATGGAGTCCACCTGTTTAACCTGAGCAATGCCCGTGGGATTCACCTGATAAATGATGTTCTCCACTTGGGAATTAGGGTCAGTATTGATGTCAATCTGTTCAATTAATTTCAAGTTCGCCACATAGTCCACATAGGGACGAGTCTCAATAAAATGCACCACCGTCGAGCTATGGATCGAACTCCCAAAAGAAATATCGCTCTGGTCTTCATAGGCCCAGGGGGAGAGGAAGCGAACGAGTTCTTCATTCAGCTTCTGCATGTAATAACCGTGATCCGATTCGGAATAAAACTTCACCGCGACGCGATATTGAATCGGTTCATAATGGGGATTCTTGACCCGGACTTTCACAAAAGGGGAAGTGCGTTCTTGGAGATAAGTTTCAATCTCCCGGAGGAGATATTGGGGGACTTTCGGCGCGAGGGGTAAAAAGGGCGCGGCATTGGTTAAATTCGGCACTACGACCACCGTAACCTCCGCTGACCCAGCCCGCCGGGGTTGCTCCGCTTGGGTAAGACATTTGACCTTGTAGATCTGTGGGAAGGCTTCCAGGACTAAATGTTCGTAGTCCCAGCGGGTGAGGGCCCGTTGCTTATGACGTAGGCGTTCACTGACGCGGGTGTAAAAGGTACGATCGCGCTCCTGACGCCGCCCCCCAAAGGAGCTATAGGGCTGGGTAATGGTGGCGATCGCCGCCCGTTGCTCCACCAGCGACTGAATCGACTCCGCCGCCAGGGGTATACTCAGATGCTCCGGATCATTGCCCTGATCCACAAACGTCGCCGTCACCACCTGGGCACGAATATCCAGACAGTCCGGAATCGCCAGGGGATTCTCGGCCACTGTCGCCCGCAGCCAATGCAGGCCCGTGGGCATCACGTAATGGGTCGTATCCGCCTGCTCAGGAATCAGCAACTGCACAATCCCCGAATCCAGGAAGCCATTGGTGCCATCCGAGAGCAGTTCATCCGGTTGGAAGGGTTGCCAGCGATCGCCCGCCAGATAGCTCCACGTCAGACTGGGGGGTGTTAAATCCGCATCGCCACTGCCCGCCACCATTTGGAACAGCAACGTGAGGGATTGGGGAGCCTGGAGATCTCGCAGGCCGATATATAAGCTCCCTTCAAAGGCATATTGGGGCAACAGTGCGTAGCTGGGATCGGGATCACCGGGTTCAACAGTCTGTCGGAAGTCAATGCAGCCAAAGGGGTTGAGCTGAAAAATCTGGCCCGTCGGGCCCGCAATCTCCCCCGCGATAAGGTCAATTTCTGCCGAGGCTTGATAGTCGATCGCAATGCGCTTGAGGGTGGGGGTATAGGGGGGATAAACCGTTGTCGGCTCACCCTCAGTCTTGGTGGCGTTGGCATAGGCCAGCTTGTTGAGCACCAACCCATAGCGATCGTGTTGGAAATGGGTCGGGCTTAACTCCAGTCGAAAATAACGGGACTGCTCAAATAGATCATTCCGCAGTTCCCCCACCGCCCCGGCATAGCGTTTGAAGGGAATCTGTTGGAAAGGGGCTTGGGCGTAGGCCAGGGTGGCGGTGTTGGTGAGCTGCCCTGACTCACTGGTAAAGAGGGATTGTTCCCCGAGTTGATGCCAATTGCGACTGAGCAACAGGTCGAGGCGGGCGGTAAAACTCTCGTTGGTTAATGGGCCCGCACTTTTGGCCAGTCCTGAGTTGCAATAGGCTGCGTAGTGGGTTTCAAAGTCCTCCGGCAGCCCCATCCATTCCAGCTTCAAATTCAGCCCATCCAGGGGCTTGGTGATAATTTCTGGGTGGGCGAAGTAAAAGCTATTACCCACAGCGGGTTCCGAGCCAAAGGGTTCAAAGGGGCTGGTGGGTTTGAGGATCGCGCGATCGCTACGCAGTTGCAGATTCAGGAGATCCTGCACCGCCACCTGTACATTTACCCGTTCGAGGCAGAGGTCATTAAAAATCCGGTAGTACGCACGGTTATGGGCAGCGGCCGAGAAGGCGATTTGCAGAATGGGGTCTTGGGTTGCAAAGGCAGGCTCCACCAAGGGCACAATAGCGGGCTGGGCATCATCCAGGCTTACGGTAAACCGCAAACTATTGAGGTATACACCGCCGGAACTATAATGCTCCACTTCGGGGTTGGGGGTGCGCTGAATCCGGCCCAACGGTTCCACTTCCCCAATGACCGAGAGGAGTCGATACATCTGACCCGTGCTCCACGCCAATTGGGTGCGGATATCCTCGGGCGTCCATTCCCAGTTCGCTGCCTCGGTGAAGGTGATTTTTTTAATGGGCAGAGTAGACGCGATCGCCGTGCCCCGGAGCTTAAAGGCCAACCGTTGATATTTACAGACCTGCTGGGGAGCGGGCAGATATCCCCAAGCAGCAACGGTGACTTTCCGACGGGAGTTGTATTGGGCAATGCGATAAATCGTGCCATCCGACCACACGATAAAGCCACCAGCATCCGCTTGGGTAAAGGCATTGTTCGGGGTCGTGATGGTGAGCTGTCGGGGATCAAATGCGGGTCTGGTGAGTGGGGTCGCCTCCCCTTGTAGCTCCAAGGAGCCGTATTTTAAGACCTGATTGCTGGTGCGGTTTACAGCCCCTACCGGAGTGAGCCGCACCTGGGTTTGATCCGGTAAGACCGCCTCAATGCGATAAAGACCCCCATCGGTGAGCTGGAGATATTGCCCGCGATCGCCATCACTAAAGACCGCATCAGCCGCCTGGGCTGTCACCAGAAAGTTGGCAGCATTGTAGGTCTGGAACGGCGACGACAAGAAGAAGTCCCCTAGAGTTACCTCCCATTGCTCTGGCGTTAAGCTCAGCCAACCCACGTCACTACTCAGGGCCAGGGCAAAGGGGGCATCGGCTTCATCCAGAAAAGTGTGCAGGGAGCTGCGGTTAAAGGTTTCGGGGTCAAAGGCGAGGGTAACAGTGATGGTGCGCGTGCCTTCTTGGAGGGTTAACACGGGTGAGGCGATCGCTACGCCAAACGAGCCAATGGTCTCAGCACCTCCCGTAGTGGCATCGCCGCTCTGATCGGGAGCTAACAAGGGGTGAAACCGTGGCAATTCTGGAACTGTACCCGCTTGGGCATCCGCGATCGCCTGGATATGGATGGCATGGCGCTCGGTGCGGCCAATGTCAGGGTAGGTAAAACTATGCTTCTGAGACCCAGCACGATCCAGCACCCGATACACGTCTAGCCATTCCGGTGCTGCCCAATCCTGGGCAAAATTCGCCTGCACCGCCATGATCCGCTCAAACTCTACCGCACTCATATAGAGGCTTTCCTGAATAAAGCGATCGGCGGCTTCCGGTTCCGCCCCTTGGACTTCTGCCAGGAGAGCGTTTAAGTCCACCGCGCTCTGCTCCCGGAAAAAGGGCAAGGGGTCGCCGGGTAAGGGATCACCCAGAGCGGCCGACCAGAGGTTGAGAAATGCTGCATTGGTATCGAGGCTGGCATCTCCTTGATGGGACTGCCCTTGATGAGCTTGTTTAAGGCGATCGCGCCGGGCTTGGTTACAGCGTCTGCGGAAGGCTTTGGCCACAAAGCCATAGACCTGTTGCCATTCCAGTTCTGTTGGTGGCTCACTCTCCAGATCATCCGCGTCCGCATTCTCCCGCCGATGGGCAGCAAAACAGCTCTGAAACTCCGCCAAGCTGGTAAACCCCAGTTGATTCAGAATGTAGTCCTGATAGGTATCAGATATCTGATCGGTGGCTAAACCCTGGATATCCTGGGCCATCGTCAGCAGATCTGCAAAGGTCTCCTCCGGGTCTTCCGTCCAACTGGGTTGGGGCAAGGGGTCGCCTTGGTTGGGTTGGCCCAAGCCCCACCGCAACATCGCTTCAAAACCTGCATCAGTCCGGTTTTGTTGGCGATGGATGGTCTCCAGGTCAATGTAGACCGTCTCCACGGAGAGGGTTTTAAGGCTGGCAACCTGGGCCGGGGTAATCAAGAGGTCACTATCGGTGACGTAGTTCAAGGACTGACCTTGGGCATCATTACCCGCCGTGAGGCGTGTCCCCGCTGGGAGGAGATACGCCCGCTCATTGGCAGCCAAAGTGAACAGGATATGGGCGCGATCGGGCTGGGCGGCTTTTTCCACCAGTTGCAGCACCTGACGATAATAAAAATCCAGACGGCGTTGGGTCAGGGCTTTAAATTGCGCCTGGGGATAGCGCAGCAGGGTTAAAAAAGTCAGAAAGAGGACGAGATGGGGTTTGGCGAGGGGGGCAAGCGTTTCACTATCTAGATCAGCGTTGGCTTCTACTGCTGCCAGCAGGCTGGCCAGTTCTTGGGTATCCCCCGCAAAAAACGTTGACCAGTCGCCATCCGGCTGGTTCTGCTCATTAAAGTAGGTCAGGTTTTGGGCATAGTTCTGGGCAAATTGTAGCCAGTCGGCAACGGTCTGCTCGTCAATGGCAATGGAGTCCGGGTCGAGCGCGGGGAGGACGCGATCGCTCTGGCTAATGCCATCTCTAAAATTTTGAGCTTTCAGTTCCATCGTTGTCTAAGTTGCTGTCCACTTGGTGTTGGTGGTTTCAAATTGCCCCTTACCGGCGTAGGTCATTTGGGCATCGGGTTGGAGTGCCACTCCGACAAGCTGTTGAGCCGGGACAATGACTTTAAACTCGGCATCAAATAGTCCTCCTTTGAGCAAAACCGCTGTCTCTCGATTGGTCGTTTTGGTGGCAATTTGATCAGAGTTGAGGGCTTTGATTTTGAGCAGTCCTACCCCTTTAACCGTCGAGAAGCTGGGCGTACTGTAGGCGCATCCCTGCACAATGACTGTGGCTTCATCCCCTTCAATACAAACGGCTTTACCCTCTAGATTCCCTTTGCCACTGGCGGTGAGTTGACCGTCACGAACAGCAATATCAGCCGGCAAAAACGTTGCCTGCAAAAATTTCGCGGTATCGCCATCAATTAGGATAAAGTCACTCATTTTTCTATCATTTAGAACTAACGCAATTCAAATCGCACATAATAATCTAGACCCGAGATCCCCCCTCCCCCCCTTCGTAAGGGGGGTGACGCCGCAAGCGGCTGGGATATGGACGAGACATGAATTTGGTTTTTTTGAAGTAGCTTTCCACCCCCTTACGAAGGGGGTCGGCACAGCCGGGGGGATTTCGTCAGCCACATAATCTAGTGCAACAACATAATTCCTATTCATCATTACCCCCCATTCGCCTCCGTCAAATAAAACGGATAAACCAGATTAAAACGGGTATTGGTTTGACGAATGGTGTAATCCACTTTAATCAGCAACAAACCCACCTCCGACTCACTGGCATCCACTTCAATATCATTCACTTTAATTCGGGGTTCATGGTAGAGCAGGGCATCAGAAACAATGCTTTTTACACTCGTAATCACGCCCTGCTGAATGGTCTCAAAGAGAAACTGGCTCAGTTCACAGCCAAAATTCGGCTGCATTAACCGTTCCCCCGGTTGTGTAGCCAGAATAATTTCTAGACTTTGGCGCACCTTCGCTTCATCAGCAACAAGCTCGACTTCGCCAAGGTCGCGATCGAAGCGGGGCGGAAACGTCCAACCTGTTCCTAAAAAAGCGGCGTCTTGAATTTGAGGTGAATTATTTGACATCGATTTCTTGCCCCTCTAACGTAATTTTGCCTTTAGCGGTAATGGTGATATCTTTTTCGCTGGTTAGGGCAATACCATCGGCATTCATAATCAATTTATTCTGATTTTCATCCTGAATCAAAATCGCCCCATCTTTATCCACCAAAATAATTTGATTTTCATTAGGCGTTTGAATATGAATGGACTTGTCCTCGTCATCGAAATAGAGTTTTAATTCCCCCTTGGAAAATAAACCACGCATCAGGTTTTCCGGCTTCACTGGGGCAGGCGACTTATTTTTATCGCTGTAGAGTGAGCCGAGGATAATCGCTTGGCGGGGATCATCATTGAGAAACCCCAGCACTACCTCATCGCCTTTTTCGGGCCGAAACAAGGTTCCGCGCCCTTTTTCTGGGTCCTCGGCTAGACCCGCTTCTAAGGTTGCTAACCGGGCCCAAACCAAACCATCGTTTTTGTCTGTGGCGTTCTCCAGGGTGGGGGTGAGACGGGGGAGATGCACGGGAACCCGATACATCCCCGTCGGGTCATCCTTAGCTTCGCCAACAACTCCTACTTGCAGACCATGAACGGCGGGCAACAGCCCACTGGCGGGGGGAGCAGCCAGATCAGCGGCATGGGCGGCCGTGAAAAACTGAGCCGATGCCCCAAACTGAATATCCGTCTGCCAACCGGACTCATTGACTTGATGGCGTATCCCCGTAACCAGGGTTTCACCGTTGAAATAGTTGCTAAATTTTTCCAGTTTAAGCCAAGCCCCCGGATATAAATCCCCCCGCCCTGCCACCAGAATACGTCCCTTGAGCAGGGAGAGCCGATGCTTCAAAAGCTTGGCACTGGCCCAGGTTTCGGCTTCTGGATCAGCTAGGGGGACGCCACTAATGAGCTGGCATTTTTCCGCACTAATGGTTGCCCCCAAGTCTGTGGCTTTGAGGGCAGCTTGTTTTAAGTCATAGGCTGCCGCGCTTTGTGAATTGTTCAACTTGTTTGCATCATCCCAAACAGAGCCAAAGGCATCAATCTCGCCAAACTGTTCCCGAATATCCGCTTCCACTTCCAAGTCGTAGATATCATCGAGACCATAGACAATGGGCGTACTTTCCCCATCAAGCGATTGGGGGGCACGAATCGACAATTCACCACCCTTTACCAGCACCCAGAGGCCATTGGCTTCGGCCCGGGAGAGCAGAAAATCCCAATCAGTACAGTAATATTGCACCATCTCGGGGTGAGTCATGGCCGTTTCTTCAGGGGTAAATGTGCCGATCGCGATCTTTTGGGCATCAGCGTAGGGCTGCAAAATTGCTTTGATGATCTGGATGTCATCCTGTTCCCGAAAAATCGCATTGCGCCGTTGTTGGGTGAGATGAATCGTCGCATCTTTGAGGTAAACCGTCAGGATGGACTTGGTTTGATTAGCCCGAATCGTCTGTTTAACAACCAAGCCTACAAACACGACCGTATCCGATTCCCCTTCGTAGCGGAGTTTAATTTCAATCTGCTGACCGGGTTTAAAAAAGTCGCTATTACTAATCCGGAACTTTTGTTGGGCAGCCTCCCCATCCAAAAAGACCAATTGGGCGGTCGGGATCTTGTTGATCTCATGAATAATGTCCATCGACAACAACTCATATTCAGCGTCCATCACCTGGGAAAGTTGAATATCAGTAATCGTTGCAGTCACAACACCAGTCATAAATAAGTTTGCAGTTAATAGTTTGCAGGTACGGATGAAAAGGGGTTAAAAACATTGTTTTTCCTGGAGCATTGGCCAACCCACCTCCCCCTGCGGGTACTCCTCCAAGGAGGAGATTACTCATTGAAAATCTCCTCCTTGGAGGGGTGGTCAAGCAACGCGTAGACCGGGGTGGGTGAGAGTGTTAGCCGCTAGTCCAGAAATTTGCTTCTTGGACGCTGGAAAATTTTTGCTGAATGGATATCATTGGTTTTTTACTTAATCCTTAATGGGTGGAAAATTAACGGTTCGACCTGCCTTCAGCTTGCGAAAATTATTGATTTTATTGGCTTGGGCAAGCTTGAGATAGTAAGTGGGGTCTTTATAGATGCGTTGGGCCATCAGGGGTAAGGTATCGCCCGGCACCACAGTTCGGGTATGGGTGAGATCGGGGGAGCTTTTGTTTTCTTGCTTGAGGCGTTCCGCATCCTCAATATCTCCCACAAAACTGGTATCGAGTTCAGCGCGGGTGGGTTGCCCCTGCCGTTTAACCTCGGTCAAGGTCAGCTACACCCTCTTCAATCGGCAGGGA
>JAAHHN010000002.1 GCA_010672165.1 Spirulina sp. SIO3F2
GAAGATATCCTCTGTCAACGCTGCTTGACTTTAGCCCATTCTATGCAGGAGCAGATTCGTGATCTGACCCATTTTTATTGGTGGCCTGCTTGATTCCTGTTCTCCCTTTACTTTGCGGATTTGGTATGACTTCTATTTTTTCGAGATGCCCATGAGTCAATACACTTGGAAAGGGAGTGGTTTCATGTCAATTTGGATTGACTGTCCCAAAGTTTTGCTGCTTAAAACCCTTAAGGAATTACAAACTGATTTGGTGACATTACTTGAGCAGAAAGAGCAATTGACCAACCCAGAACCATAGCCTTTTCGCAACACGACGAGCAGTTAAACTCCTCAGCTAAAATATCTAGGGGCTGTCGTCAGTTAGATCTCAAACTCTTGCTCTGACTGACTCACAGCCCCTCTCTCTGTTTTTTGGGTCGGGCGCTCTATCGCTTGTCCCGTAAGGCTTCTGGTTTTAACTGACGACACGCCCTAATATTGTTGCGCTGCATTTAACACCGCTGCCTTGCGCTCGGCGGGTGACTCCTTCGGCAATCGAGCCCCCCGCTCCTCGAAGAAGCTTAAGGTATTCAACAGCGTCATCGCCGCATCATAGGACTCAGCAATGAGTTCCTGGCGCTCTTCCGGTGTATCCACTAAATCATCGGCAAGGAGTTGCAACAAACCCAATAGTGCATTGAGACGACTCCGCACTTCGTAGGATAGCCGGGTGCGGAGTTCATGGGAAGCTCGAATTGAAGCGCGAATCAGGGCAGCGTTAGTCGGCAAAACAACTTTAGGGCCGCGGGTGCTACCAAATTGCATATTGTGGAGCTTAGCGTATTGGCCGTTTTTATGCAGCAGTTCTTGATGGGTGCCTACCTCAACCACCCGTCCCTGATCCAGTACCACAATTTGATCAGCCTGCTGAATGGTTGATAAGCGGTGGGCAATGACGAGGGTGGTGCGATCGCGGCATAGCTCATCGATCGCCCCCTGTACCAACCGCTCAGACACCGTATCTAAGGCACTGGTCGCTTCATCTAAAATCAAAATACTGGGGTTACGCAAAAGCGCCCGAGCGATCGCCAATCGTTGTCGCTGCCCGCCCGAGAGCATCACACCGCGATCGCCAATTTCCGTCTCCAGACCCGCTGGCAATTGTTTAATAAATTCATGGGCATTGGCACGGCGAATCGCATCCTCCAGTTCCGTCTCAGTGACATCGCTGAGACCATAGGTCAAATTGAAGCGAATGGTATTGTTGAATAAAAATGTATCCTGGCTCACCACCCCAAGCTGGCCACGCAATGTTGGTAGCGTAAACTCCCGAATATCCAGCTCATCAATCGTAATTTGCCCAGACGTAGGATCATAAAAGCGGGGCACTAAATCGACTAAGGTGGATTTACCTGCTCCAGATGCACCGACCAAGGCTAGTGTTTTGCCTTTAGGGACAGTCAGGTCAATGTGATGTAAAACGTTCTCCTTTTGACCTGGATAGGCAAAGCTCACATCTTTAAAACAAACTTGAGTCTTGAGTTCGAGTTCTGTCTCAGCTCCAACTTGCATTCGGGGTTTGTCTCGTGGATCGAGGAATGCTGCCGTAACCCCCGCACTAATCGCATTATTGGCAAATCGGCTGCGCTCGCCATTGAGTCGTGAAACAAGTGGTAAAAGTCGTGTCAGTACTGCTAAATAGGTTAATAAAATGGTCGAGAGCGCTTGAACTTGATCCGCAAACAGCATTCGGCCAATCACCACAATTCCCAATAGGGTCAAAATCCCACTGAGTTCATTAAATGGAGGAATCGCGGCATAATTAACTTGAGAGAGGAATTCTGCTTGCTCACGCTCTTGAATAAAGCGGACAATATTCTGATATTCATGCTCTTCATAACTCACTGTTTTGATCAACCGAATTCCGGTCAAAATTTCGAGGAGTTTATTGGAATAATCTTTGGATTTCTGCGAGAGGGTACGACCATAATGACGGGCGCGACGGACAAACCATTGATTAATGCCCACAATCACACTGAGCAAGCCCACTGTAACTAAGGTTAATTGCCAAGAGAGGATCACAAGCAACCCTACAAAAACAGTGATGGTCACCACAGTCGTAAACATGGAAATGCCAATCCGAATCGCACTGGCTGTACGACCCACTTCATAGTTGACAATATTGACCAAGTTGCCCACTTTTTGTTTAGCGAAGTAAGCTAAATCTAGATTTAATAAAAGCTCAATCCCTTCAGTCCGAATGCCATTAACCAAACGACGGGACAAATGCGTTGCGACCACAACCGTCAAATACATAGCTAAGTTTTTGAGCATCAAAGCACCAACAACAGTGCCAATCATGGCAATAAATTTCCAGTCCCCAGAGAACTGATCAAAAAATTGCATAACCTTTTGCAATGCGGGGGGCCCCTCATCTAGCAAGCCTGTATCTTGACCGAGAAAACCTAATAGCAAGGGCACAATCAAAGCAGTACTGATGCCATTAAACAATGCCCCCGAAAATCCCAGGATGATCGTGAGCACAATTAAAAAGGGGTAGCGCAAAGCAAAATGAATCAGTAGGCGATGAGCAGCGGCCATAAAATCCTGGGCGTGAGAGACGGCCAAAAGGGAGACGACAGTTAAGTTAGGAATGGCTGGATCATCCGCTGGAGGGTGATCGCCATCTCCTCCACACTATAGTATTGGATGCAGCGTTTTCGGGCAGCAGCCCCCCGCTGTTGTGCCCTTTCCCAGTCCTGAAAAATCTGGCTTAAGGTGGTTGCGATCGCCTCTGGATCATTCGGTGGCACCAGATAACCTGTGTTGTCCAAAATAGCTGGAATATCACCGACGGTCGTGGAGAGCACGGGTTTGGCCATCGCCATGCCATCGGTAAGCTTAAGCGGGAACTGTGCTTCAGCCGTTAGGGTTTGGCGTTGGGGCACCATCACCACATGGGCAGCAGCGAGAATCTCGGGCATCGTCGCCACTGGGCAACGAGGCAGTTGAATCAGCCAGCGCCCCCAGCGATCGCGCAGCCGAGCATCATAGTCATCATAGGGACTGCCGCCCACAATCACCAGACGATAGCGCTCGTCATTGAGGTGTTCTAGGGCTGTCAGCACATCCTCAACCCCCTTATGGGGGCGGGGCGCACCGGGAAACATCAACACTCGATAAGGGGTTAGTCCATATTTCTGGCGACATTGGTCGGGTTCATACCGTGCTGGATCGAAGAGTTGGGTATCTTTGCCATTGGGCAAATAGTCACCGCCAAATCGCTGCTGGAGAAAAGCCGTATCCACCGTGAGCCCACCGGCATAGCGAACCGCGCCTTCGAGCCATTTGACATAGAGGGGATGATCGGGTTCTCGCAATTGACCACCGGGTTTACAGAGATCTCGATAGAGTTGTTTCGGATTCGGTCGATAGCGCCAAGCGTCACCCCCATGCCAACTCAGTTCCCAGTCATCCATATCCAGGAATACAGGCTGATGTGTCCGAAACCGCCTTAATAGAGCAACACCAAAACTACTGGGTTTGGGTTTAATGGCGTAGAGAATTTGGCCATCCAGATGGGGCCAAAGCTGACGGATAGCAGAAAGAAATTGAGGATAAGGGCGTCCGGGAATGACATGGACAGGAATCCCGTCTGGCGGCACAGCATAAAGCTGGGGGCCAAATTGAAACCCCACCACTTCGGGTTGATGGTGTAAGCGTTGTAGCACTTGGGCTAGCAAAAACGCTCGAATTGCGCCGCCGCCAGAGAGGTCACTGACGAGGAGGGAGATTTTCGCCATTGATTTTCATTTCACCCCTAAGCGATTGAGAATTTGGCGCAAGACCAACACCGTCCAGTCAATATCAGCCGCGATCGTCTGTCGCCCTAACGAAAACCGAATACCTGTGCGAGCGATCGCCTTACTATAACCCATCGCTTGTAGCACTGGACTGGGGTTAGCTTGGCCACCGTGACAAGCGGAACCAGCACTGCTAGCGATGCTCGCTAACTTGAGTTGGCGCACCAGGGTTCTACCCGTCACCTCCTCTGGGGCTTGAGGCAAACAAAAACTAACATGGTGGGGCAAACGTGACTGTTGTGAACCGGTGGGTTGCAGACGCGGCTCATCGGCCAGTAGGCGGAAAAAGCGATCGCGTAATTGGCTCAATCGTAATTGCTCTGCATCTAAATTGGCTAACGCCAACTCAGCTGCTACACCAAAGCCCCCCACCAGACCAATCGCTTGGGTTCCTGAACGCCACCCCCGTTCTTGACCGCCTCCCCAAAGCAAGGGTTGCAGTTCTAGGCCCGGCCGCACGTAGAGGGCACCCACACCTTGGGGAGCATAAAACTTGTGAGCTGAAATTGAGAGTAAATCAACACCCAGCGCTTGGACATCTATGGGTACATGTCCCACCCCTTGTACAGCATCCGTATGGAACAACGCACCGTGACGCTGGGTGATTTGGGTAAGGGTTTGGATGGGTTGGATAGTGCCCACTTCGCTTTGGCCGTAAATGACGGATACCAGAACGGTTTCGGGGCACAGCGCTGCTTCTAGACTTTCTGGACTGACCTGTCCTTGCCCATTTACAGGGAGTTGCGTAACGGCCCAACCTTGGGTTGCCAGCCAGTCAGCAGTGGCGGCGATCGCTGGATGTTCAACCGCAGAAATAATCAGGTGTTGAGGGGTGGTGTATTGACGGGTAATCCCCAACAGTGCCCAATTGTCCGCCTCTGTCCCCCCAGAGGTAAAAATGATCGTTTCCGGGTCAGGTGCATTCAGCAGTTGAGCCACCTGCATCCGGGCAGTTTCGAGTACCAGAGCGGCGCGATCGCCCCATTGATGCAAACTTGAGGCGTTACCCCAATCATTTTGGGCGATTTGTTGCATCCGCATCACCACATCAGGATGTGGCGGTGTGGTGGCACTGTGATCAAGATAAATCTGCATCGGTTGATCAGGCCTGTAGTGCGCAACTCATTGCACACCACAAACGATTATTCCCCTGGCTTACACCGATTGTAATCTTCATGGGACACCATACGTTCCGGTATCACTTCGCCATCTCGATCGCGACAGAGCAAACGATAATTACGGGTAACCGGAATGCTAATCACCTGGCGATCGTAACGGAGACGTTTGCCATGATATTGCCGATAATCTTCCTGTCGGGCCAAACCATCGAGAATCTGGCGGGCCTTGAGCACGACATTTTTAGGAAAAGACCGCAAATCAATTGCGTCTTGGTCAAAGGTTAATCGCCAAGCCTCCTGTTGCTGGCGCTTCTCAGCTTGTTGGGTTTGCTTTTGGGCACAGCGATGGCATTTCTGCCCATACCCCTTATGTCCACAGGGAAAAAGCTTCTTGCGTTTTGGCATGGAAAGTTTGACAATACCAGCCTAGCGAGGGTTAGAGGGAGTCCAACAAGCGCAATTTGTTGTCGTGATGCAGTTCCCTAACAGTCGGTTGAGGCGGGCAATGTATAAGAGCACAGGGCCAATGACCCTAACGTTACACTTTAGTTGATTTTCCAGCGCCTTTACTAGGGAGGGTTTGAAACCCTCCCCCCAGAGCTGTTATTGAATCCAGACTGCTTCAAATTTGTCCTTGGATGACTTGATTAAAGGTCATTAAGCTTTCTACGCCAATGCGCCCCCGTCGCTGCCCTTTTTGGTTAGACATCCCGAGGAATACAGCGTTACTGCGTTTAGGGTTACGGGAGAAACGCGGTGAGGCATTGATATAAACCTGAGCACTATTGACGGCTTGGGCAAATTGTTGACTCTCGTGGTAAGACTGAGTGACCAAACAATCTGCATGGTTGCTGCTGAATTGGTTGATCCAGGCGATCGCTGCCCCAAGATCATCTACACACCGAAAGGCCACAATCTTCCTCAAATAAGCTGACTGCCAATCTTGTTCACTACTGATGGGTTTGAGAAAATCAGGGAATTGCAGGGCTAAATCATGTTCTCCGCGCAGTTCAAAACCTGCCTCTTGTAAACCCGCAAAGAGTCTCACCAATGTGATGGCACTCAAGGAATGATGAAGCAAAACCTTCTCGATCGCGTTAACCGGCTCAGGAACACCCACATGGCTATCGAGAATCATCTGCCGGGCCAAATCCACATCGCCATTGGGAGCGTAGTAGAGACAACAATTGCCGATCGCGGTTCGTAAGACTGGCCCCGCTGTCCATTGCACGACCTGCTGCACAAAGTTTGCCCGACCGTAGGGAATGACCAAATTAAGATGTTGGTCTTGGGCAACTAGATCTTGAATTGAAATACCCTGCTCAGCAGAAATGGCAATAAGACTATGGGCAGGTAAACCATGCTCAGCGATCGCCTCTTGCAAAATCTGCGCGATCGCGGTGTTGGTATGATCCGCTTCAGCACTGCCGCGCAGAATTAAGACATTTCCAGTTTGCAAGCAAAGACCAGCAGCGATCGCGGCTAGCTCTGGAAACATTTCATACACCAAGGCGACCACCCCCAACGGCATCAACTGGCCATAGGTTTGGGTAGCTTCCCGCGCATAACAGACGGGCATGATATGGAGGACAGGATCATGGGCTTCCCCCATAATTTCCAAGAGATCAATTGCTCGTTGCAGCCGTTCAGGAGTGAGCTTGAGCCAATCTTGCAATACTTCGGGAACCGCCATCTCTCGGCTAATTTCCAAGTCGAGGGTGTTGGCTTCCAGTATCCGGGTCTGGGACTCCGCTAGAAAGCGAGACATCGTCTGGAGCCCAAGACGACGTTCCCGCTCAGTTCTCTGAGATAACTGTAGGGACGCTTCGTGGGCGGCTTGCGTGATGGCAATTGCAGAATGAGCATCAGCAAGCGCAGAAGGGGCAGTCATAACCAGTCAGCACGAGCAATCTCGCCAGCATAAAAAAACAGGATCTTGACTCACCTCCAATAGCGAGTCGAGATCATCAGCATAGGTTAAGCATTCAGCAAGCGCAAGCTCAATGCTTTTTGCTGGAATGTACTAATTGAATGATCTTTTTTACAAGCGGGTAACGCGATTCGAACGCGCGACATTCACCTTGGCAAGGTGACGCTCTACCACTGAGCTATACCCGCAATTTGCATTTAAATAGTATGCCAATTTAATATAACCGCTGTCAAGCGGTTATCAAAAAAACGATAGCGCCTAAACGCGATCGCTGGCATTGATGGGTAACACAGGAGTGGTCGGTGCAGGTGTCACTAAGTTCTGCTGCATTTGCCCCATAAGACTCGCCATCTCTAGGGCATTCATCCCATAGCTCCAACCTAGATTGCTCTTAATCCCAGCCCGTTCGAGGGACTGTTGCATCGTGTCTGTGGTTAAGACCCCAAACACAACGGGCACGCCAGTCTGAAAACTCACCGCAGCAATGCCTTTCGCCGCTTCAGCAGCCACATAGTCAAAATGGGGAGTTGATCCCCGAATCACGGCCCCTAAACAAATCACGGCGTTATAGCGATTAGAGAGGGCAGCTTGACGGGCGACCATCGGCAACTCGAAAGCGCCTGGAACCCAAAAATAATCCACTTGAGTGCCATGGGGATCAATATCGATGCCATGACGCTTGAGGGCATCTTGGCAGCCGGCCAGCAACTTCCCCGTCACTAAATCATTAAAACGTCCCACCACGATCGCCAACCGGAGTCCGGCGATATCACCGTGAAAATTACCCTCAAAAACGGTCATCGCAAATTTTACTCAACTGTTTTTTACTCAATGACAAAGCAGGGTGGAGCGCAGATAGCGCTCACCCTGCTCCAGAACTCAGCCAACCCGAAGGCCGCTTAGACCACAAAGAAGTTTAGAATTCCCACCACCACCACGAGAATGGTCCAAACACCTGAACCAAGATATAGCAGTGGCTTGGCTTGATCCCAATTTTGGGGAGAGGCATAGGCAACGGGAACCCCGACTACCATTAAGAACGATAAGAGCACAAGGCCGAGCAAAGCAAATTGGAACAAAAAGGTCATGGATTTAAATTCTCCGAGCTACAGACGTTTGATAAATCACCCACCGGCATCAGGGGGGACATTAAACGAGTTATGAATCAAGGCAAATTAATAGATATTAGTACGCTATCAAAGACTGACTCTTCTGGGAAGTCTCTCTTGAGAAGATAAGGCTCTCGACCTCCTATGCACAATCGCCCTGACGCTGTTGCAAGATAAAGGTGGCGATCGCCAGATCCATCGGGGTCGTAATCTTCAGGTTGGTTTCTTCGCCAGGCACGATTTGTACGGGCAAGCCGCATTGCTCAAAGAGGGCTGCATCATCCGTTACCATCCAGCCGCTTTGACGGCCTTGTTCATGGGCAGCTCGCAGTTGCACGACATCAAAACCTTGGGGCGTTTGTGCGGCCCAGAGTTGGCTGCGATTCGGGGTCGCAGTCACACGGTTTTGGTCATCAACTACTTTGATCGTATCTTTGACGGGAACCGCCGCAATCAAACCCGGATGGGTTTGCAATGCCGCTGCGCACCGCTCAAACAGCTCAGGCGTCACCAGACAACGAGCACCATCATGAATCAACACCTGTTGGGCAGAAGGGGGTAAGGCTTGCAAGCCATTGTATACGGAGTCTTGACGCGTCTCGCCCCCCACAATAAGCTGCACAGGCTGGGGGGGCTGCACCTGGCTAACAATCGCTTCAAACGCCTCGAAATCATAGGGCTGACCCATTAAGCCAATCCATTCAATGATTGATGTTTGGGCAGCGGATTGAAGTGTCCAGGCCAAGAGGGGTCGATCCAGCAGCGTGAGCAAGAGCTTATTGCGATCGCCCCCCATTCGCTTACCCAGACCTGCTGCTGGAATTAACAGATGCATGATGGAAAATGTCGTTCTAACCGCTGCCCAAGTTTATCATCCAGGTATGAGGACAAGGGATACGAAAAGATCCCATTCTGAACTTCCGATTCTGAATACAGAACTCTTCAAAAGAGACTGCTACAATGTCTACCATGTAATCGTGAGAATCCTTTGGCGCCGTGTGAGGTAGGGCTTGAGCTATGAAGAAGTTTTGGTTAACAACATATTCTGCAACAACAGCTTTAGGCTGGGTTGCCCTGGCTCAAGCATCAGGGCAAGCGATAGATGAAGTGCCACTAGAACCAAGCCTAGATGTTCCAGCCACCGCGCCGATCTTAGCGGTTGAACCCGCTGCCCCCATCGAACTTGAAGTGGTTCCGCCCGCGCCAGCCCCAGTCGCAGAACCCACGTGGACAGTTCCGGAACCACAGCCTCAAACCTCTTATGTTGAGCCAACACCTACGTATCTAGAAGAGGTGGTGACACCAGAATCGACCTGGGAACCCACACCCTCAGAGTTTCATGAGCCTCCTGCTGGTGAGCCTACCTATAGCCAACCCGTTTTCATTGAGGAAGATCCGATCCTCAATGCTGTCATTAACCCCACAACACCAGAAGAAGCAGCAGTTGTCGAACAACTCGAACCCGAGGATGTGATCCGTGACGGTCGGAGTTTTGAAGAGCTACTCTCATCCTCCCCTGAGTCACCCACCATCAGCCCTCCCTTGCCCGCAGAATACATCCCGCCTGCGCCTCTGGTCGCTCATCCCCCGACCAACGACAACACCCCTCTGCTAAACCAACTAGAGCAAGATTTGGCAACAATGCGGTATGAAGTTCGTGCAGGATTAACAGCAACCAGTCTACCTTTACCTGCGCCGCAACCCTTGGCGATCGATGCTGAGTTTGAAGCCTTGCAAGCGGAGTTGCTCAGCCAAGGTGAGGCGATCACGTTGGACTCCACGTCAGATTTAGAACTGAGTGCCTGGGATGTGGCGACTCTTGGCGCAACCTTCACCCGCAATGATTTTAATGTCTATACCTTTGCCGTAAACTTCTTTACCGAAGACTGGTTTACCGCAGATTGGCAAAGTTTGGGACTAGACACCTTTGATAGTGAACTCCTAGCACAACTGAAGCCTTCAGACTGGGCAGTTGATTTTGCTGATCTAGAAACAGGGACAGACGCGTTGCTTACTGATATGACCTTCTCTCTGGAGAGTAGCGTTTTGCCCCTCCCCAGTTTTGAGACTTCAGGCGAATTGGCATTAGATTTCTCGGCATTCGACACCATCACCAGTGCATCACCGCTAGGGGTGAATCCCTTGACCTTTGGCTATCAGGAGGATGTCTTGGTTACATCGGTTGCAGACGTGCTTCAGTCCTCTGATTAACCTCAACAGTATCTATTTATTATTGGTCAAGCAGCCTACATATCATTGCGCTGTAGAGGAAGCTATCCTTAACCCAACCCACTCCTAACTCGCTCGTATTCTTGTACAAGATGAGTTGTGAGTGGGTTGTTTGGCGATCGTAATCCTCAAAAAAGTTCATGTAAACTATCTTTGGACGCCAGCGATGGGAAACCAAGCATCGCCATTAATCCAAGACAATACACGAATAGATACGGTGAATATGAGATATGACATCAATGTCAAGCCAGAAAAGTTATTTATTACTTTTGTTTGCACTTCGCAAAAAAACTTTACATAATAGAAGATAAGGAGACAAACAATAAGTCTTCGTGTAAACCCCGGATCACTTTCCAAAACACTAGGAATCTTTTACACCAATGGCTTATACCACAATCAACACTCAAATCTTCAGCAACACCGTTGAAGGTGTTACCGCGCAGTTTCAGCGTCTTGGTACAGACCAAAAACTGGGTCTCCTTTGGGTTGCTTATACTGAGCTGGGCAAATCCCTAACTATCGCTGCACCTGGAGCAGCACGGTTGCAATTTGCCCAAGGGCTACTGGAACAATTCAAAGCAATGTCCTACCCAGAACAAATGCAGGCAATGCGAGATATCGCCAACAAAGCTAATACCCCCATTAGTCGGAGCTATGGTGTATTGACTAAAAACACCAAATTGGCAGTGTGGTACATATTGGCGGAGTTGATGGTTGAAGGTGCAGTTATTCCTGTTCCTGAATATTATCAGTTGGACAAAGACGCGCGACAGGTGCTCAACAGCCTAACCCGTCTAGAGTTTAACCAGCAGATTACCGTTATGCGCAATATCGTTGTGGATATGGGGATTGACCCTTTACTATAGCCAGGGACGCTTCGTTTTAGCTCCAGGAAAACATTGTTGGTTTTCATGTAGGGGGTCAGGAAGCCTGACCCCTTTAAGGGTAATCAGGATATGTTTGTCTGCTTGTCCCTACCAAAGTTCAAGTGCATAACCTGCATTATCCATAGCGCTCAACTAAAATCACTGGGCGTTAGGCTTAATCAAGTGGCGGGCAAAATGCCCGCGCTACGGGCTGTAGATTGGGAAAAACCGTAGTGCAGGCGTCTCGCCTAACTCATGAATAATGTCAGGATAGTCAATCAGCTCATTCTGATTCAGAACTTTTTAGAAAGTCTGCTGACGTACATAAAAAACTGTTTTAATTCTCACTGAATATTCTGTGCTAACCATTCATCCTAACCACACTGCACTCAAGTGCCTTGTACAAGACTATTTCTCAACGCTGAATGCAAGAGATTACTACGAAACAAGCCTCTTGTTCACCGAACAGGGCGAGCTGTTGCCCCCGTTTGATGATGTGATTCAGGGCCAAGATGCGATCGCCCATTACCTCAGCCAAGAAGCAACCCATATGACCTGTTCCCCCCAAGCTGTTGAAGTGCTCACTGCCAATCAATTACTGGTGCGAGGACGTGTGCAAACCGCATTGTTTGAAGTGAGTGTCATCTGGCAATTCCAATTTGATAGTCACCAACGTATTGAACGGCTCAGAATTGAGCTAGTGGCATCACTCGAAGATCTGTTGACCATCAAGACCCATCATCCTGTTTTGGCTTAGGCGGCCAAGGATATCGATAAAGTGCTGGCCAAGATTTCTCGACCCAATTCTACAGAGTGAGAATCCCCTTGCCAGTCAGGGTGTCCCGTCATTAAAAGACTTTCTAAGGCCTCTTGATCAAAGAGATGCCATACATCTGCCCCCTGGTAGGTTGTGGCGATCGCATAGCAATTGGCGCTCAGGCAATGGATGTCGAGTGCAGGCAGCCCAAGTCGTTCCAGCGTCATTTGCTCTTGGGGTTGCAATTTCCGAAACTGGCGGAAAGCCTGTTGCCATTCACCCAGGTGGGTTGTTAACAACCCTGGTAATGTGGTGGTAAATGTGCATTCTCCATTAATCCAGAGGTAATATTGACGACTGGGATCAATCCCTCGCAGCCATTGGAATTCATCGTCTAAACGATAGCGGGGTGCAACAACAAAAGGTTGAGTCACAAGTGAATCTCCTATAGCTTTATCTGGAATCGTTAGCTTTTTGTATTTCAGATGGTAACGATTCACTAAAATATTGGGGAGAAACTTTACAAAAGTTAAGTTTCTGAGGACGACAAAAATAGAATAATGCTGATTCTGCGCGATCATGGCTCACTCCCCAACCCAAATTATTGCGTTAGACAGGCGGGATATCTGCACTATGCCCATCTAACGCAATTAATTATGGAGGCGTTACTGAAAATAGAACGATATCTACGATGTTTGAAAGCTACGAATTGCTTGAGCACATTCGATACTTTTTGTAACTATACATTCAGAATTCAGTAAAGCAATGGGTACTCCGTTGAGCTTGGCTCAAGCTTCTTGTCCAGTTAAGCCTTCGCAAAGCAATAGACCGCATCTGAATCTTGGAACAATAAATTATCTTGAACAGGTTGAATGAGCTTCAGATCAATGCAACGTTGACCAATACTCAGCGAGACCTTGCGCGAGACCAGTAAATATTTAGAAAACCACGACACCGCATCTGCCCCCTTGAAACTTTCTGGGTATTGACGGGATTGCCAACGGTGTTTGCCAATATCAAGATAGCCTGAAGTCTGCATCCATTGACAGATCTGAGTTAAGGCTTCTTGGCTCGTTATTCGCTGTAGACCTGGCACATAATAACCCAAGCGGTATTTGCCATGATTATTAAACAGTACACATGTTTCATTAGAACCTTCATGTTCGTCAAGCCATTGCTGACAACGTTTTTTCGCCTCAGCCCCTTCAAAGAAAACCATATCTTTAAAGAAAAAACACCATTGGCCAAAACGGATTCCTAGTGAAGGTAGAGCGTTCGGGAGTTGAATAAATACCGGTCGGGTATTCTCCGGATCGAGGATGAGCATAATGATTCAGCCTGTGGAGATGAAGGAGGCGACTGAGGCGGCGATGCTTTTTTCTATCGTATCTTAATGCGCTACCGAGCGTTTACCACATGGGGCTCAAATGCGATCGCACCTGCGGGGCAATCCCCCTCATGCCCAAGAAATAGTCATGTCCGTTCATATTTAAAGCTTGCCCAATTCAATAGCAGCATCTGAATCAAGCAGCGACCGTTTGAGTCGCTGCATCTTGGAGACGATTGACCCAGGTTGAGAGCTGGTTTGCATCCAAACGGTAGCTAATGGGGTGGGCAATCAGGCGGGCTGTACTTTCAAAGAGCACTTCAATCTCAATCAGGCCATTCTCCTTGAGGGTACGTCCGGTGGATACCAAGTCCACGATCGCCTCGGACATTCCCGTAATCGGCCCGAGCTCCACAGACCCATAGAGGGGAATAATTTCCACAGGCAGATCAAGCTGCCGAAAATGTTCACGGGCACAATTGACAAACTTAGAGGCGACGCGACCGTGGGGCGGCAACTCTAGGGAGCGACGATAGGGACTCGCTTGAGGAACCGCCACCGACAATCGACAACCGCCAAAGCCTAAATCCACCAGTTGTGCAACAGTAGGAGATTTTTCGCACAAGACATCATAACCTGCAACACCTAACTGGGCTTGACCATATTCCACATACACAGGCACATCATGGGTACGAACCAGCATCGCAGTGGCTGTACCTGTGGGATCGGTGATCTGGAGCTGACGGTTTTTTTTATCAAGAAATAGGCTAAAGTCTAGCCCCACCGCTTGAAAGAGTTTGATGCAGTCCGGGAGCAGGCCCCCTTTGGGTAGCGCGATGGTGAGCATGAGTGGAAAGGATGGGGATCTAGCTGGCCGCTTGTCGGGCAGGCCAATATCGGGCCACTATACTACGATCATCATCCTTTTTTAACGTCCATGTGTGCCATGCAAATTCTCCTTGTCGATGATGAAGTTGCCTTGACCGAACCACTGACTCAAGTCCTGGAGCGTGAGGGCTATCAGGTCGATGTGGCAAATGATGGCACACAGGGGTTAGCGATCGCCCAAGCGGGCCATTATCAACTCTTGATCTTGGATTGGTTGATGCCAGGAGATATCTCTGGCTTAGAGATCTGCCGTCGGTTGCGAGCCCAGGACAAAACCGTACCTGTCCTTTTTTTGACAGCTAAAGATACCCTGGACGATCGCGTCCTCGGTTTGGATGCTGGGGCAGATGATTATTTAGTGAAACCCTTTGAGTTAAGGGAACTGTTGGCCCGCGTGCGAGCCCTATTACGGCGCTCTGCAACAGTAACAGCTCCTGTAACGGAGCGTCTGCAAATCAATGATCTGAGTTTAGATCGTGAAAATCGTTTAGCTTATCGGGGCGATCGCACTATTGAGCTTTCTGAAAAAGAAACTGACCTACTCGCATATCTGATCCAGCATCCCAATCAAGTCTTAACCCACCAGCAAATTCATCAACACCTTTGGCAAGGCGATACGCCCCCCAGTAGTAATGTCTTACCTGCTTTGGTACGTTTGCTGCGTCGCAAGATTGAACCCCCTCCAGAAGCGCCATTAATTCATACCGTTTATGGCAAGGGATACCGATGTGGGCTATAACTGCTATCTCAAAATCAATTATGGGAACCTCGAAAAATAAAGAAAAGATTCTGAGTCAGATCACAACGAATCCTCAACGTTTCAGGCCTCAGAAATCGCAAAAACAGTAACTATTTGAAGTTCCCTTATACTTTGTACTATATTGAAATGCTTAAAAAACTCAGTGAGCATTGGGGGGAGACTCCCCTCGCCCTCTAGGATTGGCGTTATGGACATCGCAAGGCTCTAATTCCCAGCCTTGCTCCATAAAAATCAATTTGTAGTTCAGCAATCTAGGAGCACACCATCATGGGTTTTCTCGGCCGACTTTTTGGTAAAGCAGTAGAGACCGTCAAACCAGCCATTCCAGCCCAAGTTATGAATGTCGTTGCCCCCGACGGTAAAGAAATTCCTCCCGAACGGGTCGGGCTCAATGGAGAATATGATGAGAGTGGCTTGGCCAAACGAGTGGCGGCCGCCTTTGATGACCAGAACCTACCGGATGATGGTCAGCTCTGGGTCGCCCAAACTGGAAGCAAGGTGGTATTGCGCTATAACCCCTCGGCAGAGTCAATTCTAGACCAGGCCAAGAAAATCGCCATGAGCGTAGATGGAGCCGGGAGTGTCGTCGCAGAACCAAATAGTTAGTAAAGTAGCTATATAGAATTCCAGTTAGGACATTGCGTCTGGTGTGTATTGTCCATCAGATCAGAATCTCAGGGATTCAAAAATGTCCTAACTAACTTGTTTTTTGCGACCTCTACTCACTCATTCATAATCTCCAGAGGATTGGCGAGTTGTAGAGACTCATTGGGTAGGTTGAGCGGATAACCCAACTCAATAGCTTTGGTAGTCATGGCTTGAGAAAAGAAATCCGGACCCACAAAGTTATGGCAAGTAGCCCAATAGATGGGATAGGCATCTTGGGTTGCCCCCGACCAATTATCTCCCCCAGGATTTAGCAAATTCCCATAATAGGTTGTATCCCCTTCGAATCGAAAAATAATTGCAGGGCGCGTTGTAGAGCAATAAATATAGCTTGTTCGAGGAGCGTCAAAGTCTGAGGACGGTTCAGTCCCTATTGGCCATATACGCAAGGCTAATTCAACTGCATAAAGCGTACCGTTTGGCCCCGCTTGCAGTGGAGTTTTGCCCAGGAACTTATTCTCCCAACATTGGCCCATATGGCAGCGACCAGGCAGAATTAGATCATTAGCTTGAGCACTTACAGCCAAACCAACAGCGGCAATAGGCAAGAAAAGAAGTGAACAGAGGAGTTTAGACATGCTTAAAGACATCGTTATTGAGATCTCTACAGATTACACCTGAAAAGTCTGCTCACCCAGCCAAAACCAATAACTCTTACCAAAGCCGAATAACTCCATTTGGCTCTCAAATCTTGCTTGTTTCTTTATTCCGGCTCAACCCAGCGCCCATCAGTTTTGATCAGGTTAATCAATTCTTCCACACCGCGCTCTTCCGGTACTTTAGTGATTTCTTCCCGACCCCGATAAAGGGAAATATACCCCGGCTGCTTACCCACATAACCATAGTCTGCATCGGCCATTTCACCGGGGCCATTAACGATACACCCCATAACGGCAATATCTAAACCCGTGAGGTGTTTTGTCGCTTCACGGACTTTATGCAGAACCTCTTCCAGGTTAAATAGCGTCCGCCCACAGGAAGGACAAGCCACATATTCAACCATCGTTTTACGTAAGCCCAGCGCCTGCAAAATGCTATAACAGACCGGGATTTCTTTCTCAGGAGCTTCGGTCAAAGAGACTCGAATCGTATCCCCGATTCCTTCAGCTAAGAGTGTTCCGATCCCTGCTGTGGACTTGATACGACCATATTCACCATCCCCCGCTTCAGTAACCCCTAAATGCAGCGGATAATTCATACCCAACTCATCCATGCGTTGCACCATTAGCCGATAGGCCGCTAGCATCACAGGGACTCGTGAGGCCTTCAAGGAAAGCACAATATTGTAGAAATCCAGCGACTCACAGATCTTGATGAACTCTAATGCCGACTCCACCATCCCTTCGGGTGTGTCGCCATAGGTAAAGAGCATTCGCTCGGCCAACGAACCGTGATTAACACCGATGCGCATGGCTTTGTTTTGGTCGCGCAGGGAAATGACCAACGGCTCTAGGGTTTCGCGGATCTTTTCGCCGATCGCGGCAAACTCAGTTTCGGTATATTCGGTGCGATCGCTACTGGGCTTTTCAAACACATACAAGCCCGGATTAATCCGCACTTTATCCACATGTTTGGCCACCTCTAGGGCGATTTTCATGCCGTTGTGATGCACATCCGCCACCAGCGGCACCGACTGGTAGGTCGTGGCCAGTTTTTCTTTAATCTGTTCCAGCGCCTTGGCATGAGCCATGCTGGGAACAGTGACCCGGACAATCTCACAACCCATTTCATGCAACCGTCGAATTGCTGCGACCGACCCCTCAATATCCAGGGTATCTTCATTGATCATCGACTGCACCACCACCGGGTTATTGCCACCAATCGTAACGCTACCGACTGGGACGGGACGGGTTTGACGGCGGTGGATAGTGGTATCGACGAGCGTAGTTGGCGTGGATGCAGGGCGACTACTGGGGGGCTTGTCTAACGTTTGCATGGTGGTAGTAAGAGCGTTAAACGGTCAAAATCAAAAATATAAGTGGTTCGGGTAGGCATTGCCCACCAAACGGTAACTGAATCAGTCACACAGGAGATGTTTCCAAACCCAACGTTTTTATCAAACGTGATGTATCAAAGTGAGCTTGCATCAGCGCTTGGATACATTGCACTTTAATTGGTTCTTGCAACCGAACTTGTCCAAAGGCTTGGTCGGCAATTTCCACCGTGGTCAGGGTATCCAAATCTACGGAGAGAATTGGAATTTCCAGATCCTCGGCACGACTGAGGATAAAGTCTTGGGGGGCGGAATGACCGGTCAGAATAAGACAGTTCGTGGAGGTTTCTAGCGCCGCTAATTGCAGCTCGGTGCGATCGCCCCCCGTGACCACCGCCATATTGCGCCCCTTGCGGAAATACTCCAACGCCGAGTTCACGTTCATTGCCCCAATCGTCAGGCTCTCCACCATCAGGTCCAGGCGATCGGCGCGACAGAGCACCTTCGCGTCCAGTTGAGTGGCTAACTCCCGCACGCTAACGCTCCGCAACAGACTATCGCGGGGTAACAGACCCAATAACGGCACAGTATGGGCTTCCAGGAATGGCTCTAGAGTTTGTTTAACCTGAACTAGCTCAGCTTCAGGCACATCATTGACCAAAACTCCGATGAGGCGATCGCCCAGACGCTGTTTCGCATCCAAGAGCTGATCAATCAACTCAATGGCATGGTAGCGAGCAACTAGCAAAATGGGTGCATCAATCTGGGCTGACATTTGCGCTAAAGACAGGTTCACCAGACTGCCCTCTGAAAGGGTGGCAGGGCCTTCTAAGAGCACCAGATCTCCGGGCACATCTTGTAGATAATCTCTCAGAGCGGAATGTGGGGGGGGAGCAGAGGGATCAGCTTGTAAGTAGCCCACCAAACTATCGGGGTCAAGACAAAGCAATGGTGGCTTAATTTCTGTTTCCGGCAACGCGAGGCTCTGGATGATAAAGCTCACATCTGCCTCTGCGTTGACCGGGCAGTGGTCTTGCTCAATCGTTAAGGGTTTGCCATAACCGATGGTAATACCCTGTCGTTTAAGCTGGTCAGCAATCCCCAAAATTGCCGCTGACTTACCGCTATACGCCTCGGTTGAACCGACTAAGAGATATTTGGCTCCTGCCACACCTGCTCTCCTGTTAATCTCAAAAATGTGGTTACTGCTGATGGTTGCTCAAATATTAAGCAATCGCTTGGCAATCGTAACATGGTGCGATCCCTAAGCATCCATGCGCAGTAGCTTACGATAAAACGCCCGTGAAAAGTCAGTTTTGCGAGTGCGTTGATAATTCATGATCACATCAATCAGATAGTCAACAAACTCTGAATTTTGCATGTCGATTTCGTAACTCAATTCAGCATTCCCATCAAACTGAATCCGGCAACGGGTGCCTTCAGCAGGGAGCTTGGACGTAAACCAAGTTGCCACGAAAGGAATACTTTCCCCTCCTTCAATTAAGCGCTCTCCTTCTAGGGACGCATTTTGATAAAGACCAATGGCCAAGGGGAGCATTTTGCGCTTCTGACCTTGAAAGTAAGGGACATAGATCATGGCATCTTGCTTGGATGCGGGTTTGAGTTGCGCCAGAGACATAGATGAGAAATTTAATTCAAGATCAATCCGGTCAAGCCAGTACGCAGCGCGTACTTTTATGCTATCTACTTGAGATTGTAGGTGGCCGTGGCAACGTTAGGTCAAATTTGCGCTAAAAATCTAATTGATTGATTTTTCAATAGTGCATTAACACTGTTTGTCGGGAGAGTACACAACATTCATGCTATTTAACAGCTTTACCTTTGTCGCCCTCGTCCTGTTGACATTGGCGGTGTACTATCTACCTCCGTTGCGATCGCGCCAAGTCTGGATTCTCGTCATTGCCAGCCTAATTTTCTATGCTTGGAACACCCCAATCTTACTGGTGTTATTACTGGTCTCGATCGCGCTCAATGTAGCCACCAGTTATCAAATTCTTCATGCCGCTCCCCGTGCAAGGGTGGGTTGGGCGATCGCAGGCGTGAGCATTAATCTGGCAGTGCTAGCTACGTTTAAATATGCTGGCTTGCTGACCGCCTTACTGTTTAATCTCTTGGGTTTACCGCTGCCAGAAACAGGGGATTGGGCTTATCTATTGTTGACACTGCCCTTACCCGTCGGGATTTCGTTCTATACCTTCCAAGGGATGAGCTTAGTCATTGATGTGCTGCGCAATCATCAGGGGTCTGAAGCAGATCAGCAGATCCAAGCTCGCTTTTTTGCTCAACTCTCGCCTTTACAATATGCCCTGCGCACGTCATTTTTCCTGGCATTTTTCCCGCAACTGGTAGCGGGGCCGATTGTCCGCGCCAATGATTTTTATCCCCAAATTCAGCCCAAGCGCTGGCAAGAGATTCACTGGCCTTTGGTCTTTCAATCCCTGGTCTCGGGCTACTTTTTCAAGATGGTGATTGCTGACAACCTCAAGGACTACACCTTCTGGATCACTTATCCTTACTATCAAGGCTTAAGCACAATCACCAACCTGAGTTTGCTGTTTGGCTATTCGATGCAGATCTTTGCTGATTTTGCAGGCTATTCCCTAATTGCGATCGGCATTGCGGCAGCTTTTGGTTATCGTCTGCCGGATAACTTTAACTTCCCCTACATTTCCCGTTCGATCGCGGAGTTTTGGCGACGTTGGCATATTTCCCTCTCCACCTGGCTCAAACTCTACCTTTACATTCCCTTAGGCGGCAATCGTCGGGGAGCAGTGCGCACCTATTTCAACTTGATTGTAGTGATGACCCTTGGGGGGCTATGGCATGGGGCGGCCTGGAGTTATGCGGTGTGGGGGCTGTTTCATGGGGTGGGTTTGGCGGTGGAGCGGTTGCTAAATTTGCCCAAGCGAATAGAAACGAGCTTAGCCCAAGCTTCGAGCTGGCTGCGGAATTTGGTCGAGACAGTGCAAGTATTTGCGGTCTTCCTATTTGTTTCCCTGGGCTGGCTATTGTTTAAGTTGCCCCGATTTGAGCAGGCGATCGACTTTGTGGTGACGTTATTTCGCAATTGGCAGTTGGGGCCAGATTTGGTTTATATTGTGCCGGTCTTTTTCCTGTCATTGCCCGTGGTGCTTTACCATTTGCCCCATTTCCCGATGGTGGCTGCCCAGCTTAAGTCACCTGTAAAGATCGGCCGGACTTGGACAGGGGCGGGGCAAGAACTCCTCTATGGAGCCATGCTGGTGTTAATTGCAATCAATAGCGGGAGTGCGAATGAGTTTATTTACTTCCAGTTCTAGTCCTGCTCAAGGCAGTTGGCGGGTAATGGTACGGCCAGCGATCGCTGGCTTGCTTCTCCTTATCCTTTATCAGGGTCTGATTTGGCTGGGAGCGATCGCGCCCAGCCCCGGCATTAACCAATGGCAAGAAAATATCATCCATGCTGAACGCTATCTCTATCAACGCCAATCTGCCCCTTTGGTACTCGTAGGCAGTTCTCTCGCTGCCAATTTGGAGCTAGCAGACCTAGATCCAGCGGCTGTGAATTTGGGTATGGCAGGGGGTTGTAGCCAAACAGGCTTAGCAGTTGTACTCCAACGTCAGCCATTACCCGCAACAGTATTGATTGAGATTAACGATACTCTCGATCGCCAGCTCGACCAAGATTTTGTGCGTCAAATCACCCAGCCCATTTTGCGGCCGATTCGTCAGGGCTTTTCGAGCTTCCGAGGTGAATATACGCCGTTGAGTGTGGTGGTGAGTTGGCTCAAGGGCAGCGATCCGCCAGAGATTGTGCCACCGGATGTCACAACAGCTTCACCGTTACGGCAACAGGAAATTGAGCGCCTAACCGCAGAGAATCAGGCTGCTCCTGAACCAAACTTTGTTAATTTACTCGACCAGGAAGTTACCGTAATCAAACAGCAAATTGCACAATTAGAAAAAGCCGGAGTTGAGGTCATTCTGTTTAATCCACCCATTGAAGCTGAGTTGCAAAATACACCCCGTCAGCGAGTGATTCATGAGGAGTTGCGATCGCAATTTCCTAAATCTAGATACCGTTGGCTGCCGGATGCGTTGAGCGATTGGTTGACTAGCGATGGGTTGCATCTGACGCCGCAAGAAGTGGAACGCTATACCGATTGGCTAGGGGAGCAGATCTAGCAACAATCAAGGCAAAGTTGATAATTTCTCAAAGCATTTCTCATAGAACGTGTATATGACAAATGGCAATATGGTGCTCATTCATCTCACAGAAGCTCAGTTTGAGCGTATTATCGATCAACTGTTACCATAATCGACACGCAAAAACCAACTCGACTTCCCTCAAGATAGTCCAGAAACTGAAGCGATCGCCTGCCGTGACAACAACGCTGATTTTCTGGCGAATTCCAACATTTCATCCGCATTGCACATCTGTGCAGAACTCAAAATCGCCACATGCCCCTCCTCCTCCGCAAACTCTCACTAGGCTCTTAAGCTTATTCCTATTGGGATGGAGGTGGATAAACACCAAGTGGTAATAGCTTAATATTTGCCCCCAGTTCGTCTGAGCTTCACAAATGTGCGTCTGTTTTCAAAGAGTTTGCAAAGAGAGTGGTCAAGGGGTTGAACCCCCCAATTGACTCAGCTTATTCTCAGAGAGAAGTCAGGAAAACGTCAGGTTCGCGCCACTGCCCAGTTCTTCTGTTGCAGATCATTGCAAAGAACTTTAGCTGACTTGAACTAATCACTAACTATGAAGAACCTGGGGAGGGTTAAGACACAATGCTTAAAGGTTATCTCAAACTATTGACTGGAGCCTGCGCGATCGCTGCCTGTGCAACTGTTGCTGCACCCAAAGCGGCTGAAGCGTTCACCTGGACATACGGCATGGACTCCGCCTACGACGGGACTGGCGGTGGACTCAACGGCGAAGCCCACGGTGTTGGCCCTCAAAGCAAATACGAAGCCTTTGGCATGGCGTTTACCGCCGATAACGATACGGTCACTTTCGCCTTCAACGCCAACTTTGGCATCGGGGGTCACTACAGCTCTGGTGCTCACAACAACAACATCACCTGGGGTGACTTTTTCCTAAACCTTGACCCCTCCAAAAACTTCACTGATTCCAAAGCTGCTGGCAGCGTCTTGGGGATTCGCTTTGCAGAAGGTAACGAATCGAATCAAAGCGGCACAGGCATTTTCTCCGATGTCACCACCACTGCAACTGCTGGTTCTAACAACGGCTGGACAAGCTATGGACGCTACAATCGGTATGTCAGAAATAAAGGTGGGTCAGTTGAGCTTATTGACGGTATGACCCGACGCCAATCCCAACGCTATCTTGGCTCCCACGGACAAAACTCCATCAGTGGGGGAACCAAGATCGGAGATATCTCCATTCTGAATGACTCAGCTCTGGCGAATATGGGTCTAGACTTTGCTAGCCAAGGCGGTGCAGGCGTTGAGACCTTTGGTTTCAGCTTTGCCCGCTCCTTACTGCCCGGTGGCAGCCTCGACTGGGTCGCCCACGTGATGGCTGAATGCACTAATGACACGGTGGGTATGACGGGTGAATTTGCAGCCCAAACTCCTCCTCCCGGTGGTAATCCTGGTGATCCTGGCAATCCTGGTACACCTCCCAATGAAGCAGTTCCCGAGCCCTTCTCGATGATTGGAGCAGGCTTGGCGCTCGGTGCAGGAGCTGTGCTTAAGAAGCGTCAGAAGTAGATTACTAGCTCTAAGTTGGGCAAAGCACAAATTTTATTTGCTGACAGTCAATGTCTGTAAAGAGGAGGCTACAGAAGCTGTAGCCTCCTCTTTGTATCGCTTGGTCACTAGAGGGCTAAGTTTGGGATAAGCCAGTCCACTAAAACCTAATATGTACAAGCGTGGTCAATCANTCTGCCCGCTCCCGCGAAAAGCGCACGAGCCAACGCAACGCCAGCGTTGTCCCCCGGTTGGGGCGAACTTCCATCGGTACTTGATACGTCGCACCACCCACCCGACGTGCTTTTACTTCAACAAGGGGGGTAATGTTGCGAATCGCCTCTTCAAATACCTCAAGGGGTTCGTTATCTGTCCGTTCCTTGATAAGGTTGAAAGCTTTATAAATCAAACCGTAGGCTAGGGCTTTCTTGCCGTCCAACATCAGACGGCGAACCGTCATACTAACCAAACGGCTATTATAAACCGGATCGGGGGGGACAGGGCGTTTTTTGACAACTCGGCGGCGGGACATAGGTTTTGTCTAGGATTGTTGCTGAATAGATAGTTGATTGATATAGCGAGGATGCGATCGCTGCGATGGAAGATTAGACTGCGAAATTATTCTTTCGGACGTTTAGCACCATACTTAGAGCGACCTTGACGACGGTCTTTGACGCCTGTTGCATCAAGCGTGCCGCGGATGATGTGGTAGCGAACACCAGGTAGATCTTTAACACGACCGCCCCGGATAAGGACTACAGAATGTTCCTGAAGATTATGACCAATGCCAGGGATATAAGCTGTCACTTCAAAACCTGAGGTGAGACGCACCCGCGCCACCTTACGTAGGGCTGAGTTGGGCTTCTTGGGTGTAGTGGTGTACACACGGGTACAAACCCCACGGCGCTGAGGGCATTCCTTGAGTGCAGGTGATTTGGTTTTCTTTTGGGCGACAGATCGCTCACTACGAATGAGCTGCTGGATCGTTGGCATGGGTCAAGAATCTATATTGATTGGGGGATTGTATTGCTAAGGTCACAGTCTCCCAATATAAACAAATCCAAATTTGGCTGTCAAGGAGTAGAGAGTCGGACGTAAGCCGGATTCTGTTCTGAAGGATGGTTATCTATCTGGGAAGTCAGTTACCTGACTCCTCACGCGGTTCAACCATAAGCGGGACGGGAAAAAGACCAACCCTTGCCCCTCCGCCCTTGCTCCCAACCGGGGTTTACCGAGCCAGCACCTCTCGATGCTGCTGGTGCGCTCTTACCGCACCTTTGCACCCTTACCCTTTAAAGGTAGAGGGAAGAAGGCAGAACCTAAGATTCATCCTTCTTCGCTCATCCTTCATCCTTCAAAAGGCGGTATTTTTCTGTGGCACTCTCCTCACGCTCACGCGCACTGGGTGTTACCCAGCAAGTTTGGTCTTTGGGGAGTCCGGACTTTCCTCAGGTTAGTTCCGTATGAAACATTCCTGCAACCATCTCGCCAACTCTCTAATTTTCTAGTGTAGTGAGTTTCAGGGCAGGGGCACAACTTGCGATCGCGTTTGCTCCCCAAGCTTTGTCAAATTCGTCTGTACCGCAGTATGAATCGTATCGGTAATGTGCTCTACCGTGGCAGTGCGATCGCGTCGATAGTCAGCCCAATAATCCGCCAGGTTAATCGGTTGACCCAGCTTCAGATAGGCCCGACGATGGCTTTTTGCTTTGGGTTGGTCAATATCAAAAACTTCCCGTTCGAGGCGGGTGAGGGTATCCAGAAAACGTTCGGGCGTGGGAACTTCTGCCACATAGCCATCATAGAGCGCATCAAAATTCAGCAAACGCAACACATCTCGATAGATTGCCTCATGGTTGGGGACTGGCTCTTCAGCGGCTTCGAGTAAAAATAAAATTTTGTAAACGCGCTCACGCACGGGCAAACTCTCGTTGGGGGGAATCTCAAGCTGCTGTTCACAGGTGGTCAGGATCAAATGGCGAATATTTTGAATACGCTCATTGAGATCTGAACGTCCATCATGGGTCTGATATTCGCGCTCGATTTTGGTCAGAACCGCCTCACCCACCTGGCGTAAGCGGGGATAAAAATCTCCCGTTTGTGGAACCGTCCCCAACGCTTGTTCAAGCTGGCGTAGAGTGCGTTCAATCACCCCAGTCATAGGCTGAACATAGCGATATTTAAGGCTAACGGGGATGAGATGGCAATTGGGAACCATCCCAGTGCGTTTAGCAATGCGAGCGATCGCTTGAAACGGCATCTGCACTGCCCCTGGCCGGAAAGGCATCACGGTGTCGTTCTGGAATGAACAACCTCCTTCAGGGAAGATCACTAAGCGCGTCTGTGGTTTTTTCAACAGTTCCAGTGTGTGGGCAATGCTGGCGCGATCACCCACCCCCCGACGAATCGAGTAGGCACCCAAGCGCTGAATAATTTTGCCCTGGAAGTCCTTAAATGTGCCATCAGCCGCTAAAAAGTGAAGCAACTCCCCCGCTCTGGCTCCGAGCATAAAGAGCACAATCGGATCATCAAAGGTGGGATGATTCGGCATTAACACCACCCGCTCTCCCCAAAGCGATCGCAGCATTGCCAGATCTTCCAAGCTGACCCGCAGGGAAACCCGAAACAGCCCCCGACCAATCAGCGGCGAAACACTCTGTACCAGCCGAGTGAACAGGGGCTGTTGCAGCGAGGGATAAAACTCAGGGCGAGAAGACATAGTTATCAAGGCAGAAGCGTCACTGCGTCTAGCTTAGATGATGGCGGTGAATCAGAAAGCTAGCATTGGTGGCAGTTGGCGAATTGGCGATTAAGAATTATTCTTCAGCATCAGAATTCGCAACTGCGACTTGGCTAATATCCTGATCTGTTGATGCGATTGCTGTCTCCATCTCGCGCTGAGAACTTACCGCTACAGGAGTTGAACCATCATCAAGCGATGCATCCTCAGTTTGGGAGATTGATGCCGCATCTCCATCCGGTGAGCCGTTGAGCACACCCTCTTTTTCATCCGGCCCACTGTCTACCCCTTCGTCTTCAATCTCCCACATCTCATCTTCGTCATCCCAACCTTCCTCCTCTAACATGAAATCCAGAAAATCTTTCATCAGGTCAAACTTGGTAACTTCCGTATTCCCTTGCCAATGGGCTTGGGCTTCAAGACTACGCGTTGTTAAGTTCAGTTTTAGACCGAGGAGTCCCTCATTTTCGTAGACATGGACAGGAAGCTCTTCAATTTCGGGCGTGGGCCGTTGCTCTAGCTCAGTTAAATAATCGGTGATCGCCTCCTCCCGTTCCGCTTCATCTTCATACTTTTCCTTGAGCGCTGCCAAATCAGCTTCAATTTTTTCATCTTCTGGTAAGGCAATGTCGTCCCGCTCATCAAAAAAGTGATCGTAGGGGGTTTCAGTGACTTCTCGGTCTTCGGGCTGAGTGCCATCAAATAAACGATTTACAATCCGGATTTTGTAGATCTGAGCAGCCCGCCGATTGATGCGTTTGTCAAAAAATTCAATAGCGGCGAGAACGCGATCGAACGAGCGCACATCCAAAATCAAATCATTGCCCCGGATGCGAAACTGTCCCAGCGCTATCGGGCGTTGATCTTTGGGAATTTTGTTGTGAGACCGCTCAAAGCGGATTTTTTTAGCTTCTTGTTCATAGAGCCATTGCCACATGTCCAACCAAGGCACATAGCTAATGCAGCGGAGCTTTTTAAAGACCCCGAGAATCGTTTTCTTTTTCAAGATTCGGTAGTAAAGCCGAGATGGTTGTACGACTTCTCCGGTATAGTTAACCATCAGCTTCTTATCTTGCTGGTCTTCACTCTGCGCAAACATAGCATCCCTCAACGCTTAGAATCGTTTGGGAAACCTAGCACACCTAGCGAGCAGGTGCAGTATTTTCAGAGAATTTCTTCAACTCTCAAGTTAGCAAGATGCTCCGAAGATAAATCAACCCAGCATCGACGCTTACTGATACGCTTATGTATTGGGCAAAAAAATGAATCCATTCGCTTCGCGATCGCAGACCATATTCATTGAAATGGTGCGATCCCTCCACTCCTGCTGAGGCTTCGTAACTCAATCTTGAGTGGGGTGCTCACGGTCAAGTTGCATTGATGTACAGGAAACTCAAAACTATGCTCTTAGATTTAACTGGAAAAAAGGCGCTCGTTACAGGCATTGCTAACAATCGCTCGATCGCTTGGGGGATTGCACAACAACTTCATGCCGCAGGAGCTGAATTGGGTGTTACTTATTTACCGGATGACAAGGGCAAGTTTGAAAAAAAAGTCCGTACCCTAGTTGAACCCCTCAATCCCACAGTTTTCACGCCTTGCAACGTCCAGGATGACGAGCAAATTGCAGCAGCCTTCAAATCCGTTGAAGAAGCCTGGGGTAAGTTTGACATTCTCATCCATTGTTTGGCATTTGCCCACAAAGATGATCTAACAGGTGAATTTAGCGCCACCTCTCGCGCTGGCTTTACCACTGCACTCGATATCAGCAGCTATTCCCTCACCGCACTGGCCAATGCCGCTAAACCCCTAATGAATGAAGGGGGGGCGATCGCTACCCTAACCTATCTTGGGGGAGTGAAAGTGATCCCCAACTACAACGTGATGGGTGTTGCCAAAGCGGCATTGGAAATGAGCGTACGGTATCTCGCCTCGGAGCTTGGCCCGGCTGGTATCCGCGTTAATGGTATTTCCGCTGGCCCAATTCGGACGCTCGCCTCTTCAGCAGTTGGTGGCATTCTAGACATGATCCGCCATGTAGAAGCAACTGCACCGCTTCGCCGCACCGTGACCCAAGCCGAAGTGGGCAACACTGCAACGTTCTTGTGCAGCGATCTCGCCAGTGGTATTACCGGACAAATTATCTACGTAGATTCCGGCTATGAGATCATGGGCATGTGACCCCATTGCTCAATCGCTGTAGGGTGGGCAATGCCCACCACAGATTGTGGCATCACTACGATTAACCTCTTCTGGAGCTCAAACACTGTATATGATCTGAACTCTGTTCTCCTGTTGTCCATCCTCCCTCGCCAAACCATGCAATTGACCGATCGCCCTCTCACTGAGAATTCCCCCCAAATTCCTATACTCAATCGCACTGCCACTGTGCATCGGAAAACTGGGGAAACGGATATTCATGTCAGCGTGGGTTTAGATGGTACGGGGCAATGTCAAACCAAGACGGGAATTTCTTTTCTGGATCACATGTTGCATCAGATTTCCTCCCATGGGCTGATTGATCTGGATATCCACGCTGTGGGCGATTGGGAAATTGATGATCACCATACCAATGAAGATGTGGGGATTACGCTGGGCCAAGCATTGGCGCAGGCGCTAGGCGATCGCAAGGGCATTCATCGTTTTGGGCATTTTCTAGCGCCTTTGGATGAAGCCTTAGTGGAAGTCGTCCTGGACTTTTCTGGTCGCCCCCACCTCAGTTATGGCCTGGAGATTCCCACCGAGCGAGTCGGAACTTATGACACCCAACTGGTGCGGGAATTCTTTGTGGCGGTGGTCAACCACAGCCAAATGACACTCCATATTCGCCAACTAGCCGGGATTAATTCCCACCACATCATCGAAGCGACATTTAAAGCCTTTGCACGAGCCATGCGCATGGCAATCGCAGTTGACCCCCGTCGCGCCCATCAAATTCCCAGTTCTAAGGGAGTTTTGTAAACAGTAGCAGTCAAGTCGCTAATTTGCTCAATCAGCTTGGGCGTCACGAAGTTGCTGAACTTCAGCCAGACTCAAGCCTGTAGTCGCCGAGATTGCCGCATCATCCAGTTGATTGAGCAGTTTTTGGGCGATCTCACATTGCGCTGCCTGTTGACCTTCAACTCGTCCTTCTTCTAAGCCTTGTTCAAGACCTTGTTCGAGACCTTGCGCCAAACCTTGTACTCGACCTTGCTCAATCCCGAGGTTGACCGCGCCTTGCTGATCATGGATAAACATTTCTTGACGATCAAGATCCTCTCGCTCTTCAGGCGTTAAGTTGGTTTGGTTCGCAATTTCAAAGGCATGGTGAAGCTCCGGATCATCTTCCATGGTTGCTGGGATCTCCGTAAGCGATCGCGCTGATTTGATGAAGTAGATCCATTTATCGGTCAGGGTTTGGAGCTGATCAAGATCTTTGGTGAACTTCGGGAGTTCGATAAACACCAATTCAATCTCATTCTCAGGATAAGCCGTGCCATCGTTTTTTTCTCGATAGACAAACCGCGCGAGAAACGCTTCCCGATCGGGAAACATCTCAAAATCGGTTAGGGTTAACGCGATCACGGGCTTAAGCATCCGATAACCTTCGCTTTTTTTGAGTTGAAAGGCGTAGGTTTTGGCGGCGTTAAAGAGGACTCTCTTACCAAACGACTGGACATTGAGCACCTGCATTTCGATGATGACCAGCGTCCCGTCATTGAGCTTAGCTTTGACATCCAAATAGGTATCTTTGAGGCCTTCAACCCGAGGGGGCAAATTTGGATTGAGGATTTCGAGATCTGCGATCGTGGGGGTGTTGTCGTAGACCAGCGCGTTCAGAAAACTAATCAAGATGTCTTTACTCTGGGCAGAGCCAAAGATTTTCTTAAATGCGTAGTCAGTTTTGGGGTTGATAAATTCCATTGCTCAAACCCGGGTTGAACTGAAGTTTACGTCAATTTTAACTGCGATCGCTGATCAACTGACTCATCTCGGCTAAATCAAGCACCTCGGCCAATTTCGCCTCATCCATCAGGCCTTTTTCCAGAACAATCGCGCGAATGGACTTGCCAGTTGCCAGGGATTCTTTAGCCACATCTGCGGCTTGGAGATAGCCAATGTGGGTATTGAGCGCCGTGACGAGGGAAAGACTGCCTTCGGCATAAGCCTGACAGCGTTCTGTGTGGGCTGTGATGCCTTGAATATTGCGATCGCTCAGAGCCTGAATGGCATTGCCAAGAATTTCAATACTGTGAATTAGATCGTAGGCAATTAGCGGCATCATCACATTGAGTTCCAGTTGACCCGCTTGGGCAGCCAAGGCGATCGCATTGTCATAGCCCATCACCTGAAAACTCACCATTGAGATCATTTCAGCCATGACTGGGTTATATTTACCGGGCATGATTGAAGAACCGGGCTGCACTGGAGGGAGTTGAATTTCTTTAAAACCTGTGGTGGGGCCAGAGTCCATTAGGCGCAGATCATGGGAAATCTTGACCATATCCTGGGCAAGATTGCGCAATGCTCCGGAAACATTCACAAACGGGGCCATACTCTGCATCGCTGCCATCAGATGCGGTGCAGGAGTTAGGGGCTGGCCGACAAACTCTGAGAGCAATTCTGCCACCCGACCGCGATAGTCGGAATGGGTATTCATGCCCGTGCCCGCAGCACTACCGCCTAAACCCAAAACACTCAAATCCTCAGCAGCCACTTTCAACCGCCGCAAATGGTCACTTAAAATCCGCGCCCAAGCCCGGAAGCCTTCCCCCAGACGCACGGGAACAGCATCTTGCATGTGCGTCCGTCCCGACTTCACAATGTCTTGAAATTCGCTAGCTTTGGCGTTGAGGGCTGCGATCGCGCTATCTAGAGCAGGATAGAGGGTATGAGCCAGCGCGAGCAAACTGCCAATTCGGATCGCGGTAGGAATTACATCATTGGTGGACTGGCCATAGTTGACATGATCATTGGGGCTGAGGCGTTTGTAATTGCCCTTTTGATCGCCGAGAATTTCCAAGCCCCGATTGGCTAGCACTTCGTTAAGGTTCATATGGTGAGACGTGCCTGCCCCTGCTTGGTAAACATCCACGACAAATTGATCGCGTAGTTGCCCTTGCAAAATTTCATCTACAGTTTGGACGATCGCGTCACTCAGTTCTTGCGCAATACAACCCAATTCTCCATTGGCGATCGCGGTAGCTTTTTTGATCAGCAGTCCCGCATCCACATAAGTCGGCAGAGGCTTAATGCCACTAATCGGGAAATTTTCAGTTGCCCGGAGGGTCTGAATGCCGTAATACACGTCATCTGGCAACTGTCGTTCCCCCATTGAATCTCGTTCAATTCGATATCCCTGACTCATTGCCCTAACCCTCACATTGCTGAAAACTCAAGTATGATAGCGGATTTTCCAAGAGCACTCCCAAACCCATATCAAAATCCCTGACCTTAGTAGAGGTCAGGGACAGAATCTGAGGCCCAGGCATTTACAGCGTCCCCCCTTTCTTAAGGGGGGCTAACCTTGTAGGGTTTTTACAGAATCCCCTCACAGCAAGGATCTTGCGAACGCACTTTTGAGGGCTTAACCGCTGAACCCTAGCAAAATCAAGGGAGCGATTTGAAACCCCTACAGGATTAGCTTAAGGGGGGAAGGGGGGATCTCAGTCGCGGCTGCCACCACCCAGGATGATGATCAAACGCAACAAGAAAATAAAGAGGTTGATGTAGGTGAGATACATCGACAACGCCGCCGAGAGATATTGGTCATCTCGGTAGCTACGGGGCAGAATGTAAAAGTCGAAGACTGCCAAACCGGAGAAGATCAAGACCCCTGCTCCAGAAATGCCAACTTCAAGGAAGGTTGGCGTAATCACACCAAAGAACCCCAAAACCACTTGGGCGATGATCACGACCAATAAGCCGATTAAACCAATGCTGAGGGTTTTTCCGAGCGCCATGCCATCTTGATCCGAGAGGTTGGAGCCGATGCTCTGACCTGCCATAAAGGCAACGCCACAGCCAAGCGCCGCCAAGCCAACACCTTGGATTCCTACAGCAGAACTGAGGGCAACGAAAACTAAGCCGCTTAGGGTATAGCCAGAGAGTAAGCTATAGAGCACTAAGATGGGCAATGCCAATTGATTATTAGCTTTCTCGGCAATACCGCGCACGACGAAGAATAAAATAAATTGCACGATCATGACACCGAAGAAAGTCGGCATAAACAGTCCAGGTGCGGAGTTGATGACGCCAAGACCACCGTAGGTTCCGATTGCGGTGAGCACCAGACCACCACCCACAAAGGGCAGTGCGTTGGCAATGACGTTAGGGCCGACAATGCTGGAGCGCCCTGCCTTTTGCATTGCGTCAATAAAATTGCTGCTGTTGGCCATAATTAGTTTGTGATGGGAAAAATCTAAACAGTGAATTATGACTCTATTGTATCGTCTTGATTTTGAGTCGTTGGAGATGGCTGTGATTTGAGATAATTAAGGAATTCGATCAGCTTTTCGTCTGTGAGGTGCTGGCGCGATCGCTTCCCGTAATTTGCTAGCAGATGGTTGCGTCCCTGATCTTTCGTCCAGCCTAGGCGCTTCATGTTGATATTTGTTTGGGCAATGATTTCCGTGAAGTCGAATGTATCATCCAGCAAAACTTTAGTTTGCGAATTGGGGTCAGATATTGAGTACGCTGATGAGTTTTGTGCGCTGGCTGTCTCGACCATACGCTTTGCTGTGACGGTTTCTGATGCTGGCAAGCCGAGAGGCATTTGTCCCTCAGAGGTCTCGACCTGGCTGTTTGCTGTGGAATCTTCTGACGCTGACTGATCCGGCTTCATATGAGATTTGAGATAGTCCAGAAACTCTACTAATTATCATCTAAGCGTTGGCGCGATCGCTTGCCGTAGGTCTCAATGAGATAACTGCGTCCCTGCTCTTTTGTCCAGCCCAGGCGCTTCATTTCCCGGTTCGTTTGGATAATGATTTCCGTGAAGTCGATCGTCCCGTCAAGCGACATTGGTTCTGCTTGATGCACAGTAGACTTCTTATGCCCAAACAACTTAATGCCAATAGTTCTAGCGATCGAAGACCATAGTTTATTTATCATGTGCATGATTTTTTTGTAATAAGCTCACAAGGGCCTGAAATTCCTAGGATTGAAAGGTGGAGCTTGGCAAACAGGCAGGCGGATTACATCACTTGTCAGCCAATCCTTAAGGCAAAGACTTGAGATACTCCAAAAACTCCACTAGCTCTCCGTTATCCAACCTTGTGCGGGAATTCTTGCCATAAGTGGCGATGAGGTAACTACGGCCTTGTTCCTTTGTCCAACCCAAGCGCCTCATTTCTCGATTGGTGTGAGCAATGATTTCCGTAAAATCGAATGTGCCATCGGGTAAAACAGTGGGTTGAGCCGCAGGTTTAGAAGGCGCTTCTACGGAGAATTCTTCGCCAGGTAAATGTCCATTGCCATTGCTACTCACTGCTTCGGCAACAGATGGTGGGGGAGGTGGTGCAAGCAGTTGAGGCGGTTCAGCCGTTACAGGTTCAGGAGGCAGCGGCTCAGACAAATCTGGTTGCAGTGGTTGTAGAGGGCTTACCACCGATTCAACGGGTTGGGTTGGCCTTAAAGCAGGTTCAGGTGGAGTTGAGGGCAGCGGTTTTGGAGAATCGGTATTTTTTTGAGGTGGTGGAATTGCTGCTGGTGCAGCAGTTTGCATGATGGGGATGGGCTGCGTCTTTATCAAGGGCGGCACACCAATTTGTGCTAAGAGGGCAAGGGCGCGATCGCGAGCTTGATCTTCAGCCGTCTCAATGTTAGCCGCAGCGCTCAAACCCGACGCGACACAATCCCCCGCTTGGGCTATACAACAGCGGACTAAATATTGGCCATGCTCAACGCCCACCCATTCGGTTTCGATGGTGCAATGGGGATAAGTGGTTCGGAAATTTGCTAAGTTTGCCATCGCTACGTAACTTGATTGTTTAGAGAGCTAACGGGGTCATGGACTGTAAAAGCGCAATCCATGCAGAGGCAATTTCAATTGCCGAGAAAATCACGTCATTTGAGGCTTTGATGTAAACAGATTTGTGCAATCGCAGGTATGGATCGTGACACCCAATCACAGCATAGATATGATGATTACATCAATCTCTGCCATCATTCTACAAATTTTCTGCCAACAATTTGCCAAAACGTCCAATAAACCTAACAATGAAGAGTTGGGTGATGTCTTTCCAAGGCAACTGTTGCGAACTGGAGTCAGAGGGTTTAAACAAAAAATTACGTTTGAAGACCAGTGACTTGAACTGTTCCAATTGTTATAGGGCTGGCTTACTCAAGCGCCTGATTGCACCTCGTCAGCTCTGTATTTCTCTGCTATTCCACCCTTGCAGCGATGGTGGTTTGGGATGCGCCCTCCTCTCTTTAAGCCAATATTAAAATCGTAAGTCTGCATCGTGTTTGATTTTCACTGCATGATCCTAGCTAACTTACTTCTGGCCCCTTCACTTCACCCTTGATGCTTCGAGCAGTTTCGCTCATTTCCCTCATTCACAGGAATGTAAACAAACAATGGAATTCTCAATCGCCACATTACTCGCACAGTTCAGCAACGACAAACAAGTTAGCTCCGATGTCTTAGGTCGTAAGCTGGGTTGTGATGATGAATTGAGCACCCAGAAACTCCAGATTGCGATCGATGCCCTCGCCAAAATTGGCGTTCTGGGGGCAGAAGACGAGAAGTATTACCGGACTGTCCAAGATGGTGTTGTCGAAGCCAAACTCCGTTGTTCTAGCAAAGGGTTTTGTTTTGCGATTCAAGATGAAGAAGGGGCAGATGATATCTACGTCCGTGAGAGTTATCTCAGTAATGCTTGGAATGGCGATCGCGTTTTAGTCGAAATTATCAAAGAAGGGAGTCGACGTCGCTCTCCAGAAGGGTCTGTGAAAGTCATCCTCGATCGCGCCAACCCCTCATTGCTGGCCCGTGTCAAAAAAGTTGCCGATGGGCATCGTGCTGTGCCCCTGGATGATCGCTTGTTGTTTGAAATCAATTTGGAAGGAGAGGCAGATTACCTAGACTCCGCTTTAGAACATCTGGTTCATGTGGAAATTCAACGGTATCCTCTGGGGCAGCATCCCCCCCTAGGCACGGTCACTAAAATTCTGGGTTCTGATGCAGAAGCCGCTAACGATACCGATATTGTGGCTTGTAAGCATGACTTGCCCCAAGGCTTTAGCGACAAAATCACCGAAGCCGCTAAAGCCACCCCGAAACCCGCATCCTCTGGCAAGATTGCCAAAGCTGAAATTCAAAAACGGCTTGATCTCCGTTCAGCCTTGACCTTGACGCTTGAGGATGAGCGATCGCTCAAAAATAACAAGCAACTGGATGTGATCGAAAATGCCTTTAGTCTTGAACCCCTCGATAATGATCGCTGGCATTTGGGCATTCATATTGCCGACTTCTCCCATTACATTGAATACGAAACCCCACTCGATATTGAAGCCAAGCGACGCGGAACGGCAGTTTATCTCGGGGATGTGGGTTTACCGCTGCTGCCGGAGAGTCTGACACGGCGCTGTTCTTTTTTGGTCGATCAAGAACGACTGGCAATTACACTACTGATTACGCTGGACAGTACTGGCCAGGTGATGGAGTTTGATATTCACCCTAGTGTGATTAAGGTTGATCATCACCTTACTTATCAACAAGCCCAAACCTATCTCAATGAGCCGGAATCACCTCCAGCTGAGCTGGAAATTGCCCTTGAGATGTTGGAGCAAATGTTCTTTACAGTTGCGCCTTTGGTTAAAGCTCAGCGGTTGCAGCGGGGAGGGTTTGAAATGATCTTCGAACCATATAGCTGCGCTTTTAAAGATGAGAGCCGTCTGGGAACGGTTGTGGTTGAACAAGCGCTACCGATTCGGGCCTTGCTTACTGAACTTTCGCTGTTGGCAGGACGGATTATCGCCCAGCATTTCAAAGCGTTGGGGATTCCCGCACTCTTTTGTATGCAACCAGAGCCTGATCTTATGGAGTTGGAAGACTTTTTAAAGTTGGGTATTAATCTCGATCTAGATTTAGATGTGGACTCAGAAGAAGAAATTCAGCCCCGTGACTATCAGAGTTTTACCCATGAGATTATTAACTCCCCCGCTCCCCAAATTCTTACCGAGTTTCTCAAGAAAACGCTTAAATCTGTGGTGTATAGTACAAAGCCCTCACCCCATTTTGGTTTAGCCTACAGTGATGGCTATTGTCAGGTGCTATCCCCTGGACGCCGCTACGCTGACTTACTGATGCAACGCATTCTCCATTCCCTACTCTCTGAGGGACGCGATCGCCGCACCAACCGCACCAAGAAGGGGGTTAACCTCGGCAGTAGCGCTGCCCATGACCAGGTGAGTTGGGATGTGTTTTCAGAGGAACTGCAAACCCAATGGCAAAGTGACATTGCGGACGTGATTCATCACATCAACGAGCGTGCTAAAGTCGCTGATGATGCCGAGAATGATCTCGAAGGCTTAAAGAAAGCCGAAAAAATGAAGGAACGCACGGGCGAGGTCTTTAAAGGCTGGATTACCGGCGTGCAATCCTATGGCTTTTTTGTGGAAATTGAAGAGCTGATGGTCGAGGGGTTAGTGCATGTCAGTTCCCTTAAAGACGATTGGTATGAATATCGCTCTCGGCACAGTTGCCTGGTGGGGCGTAAGAACCGTACGGCTTATCGTTTGGGCGATCGAGTGGATGTTCAGGTCAAAAGTGTGGATTATTATCGTCAGCAGATTGATCTAGTGACAGTGGGTGGAGGAAGCGAAGCGGCTGGGGACTTTGAGGAAGAGTAATTCAGCGGCAAGCAGAATGGCTGCGTTACAGCTTTACCCTTCTATCCGTAGCGGGCATCTTGCCCGTCTTGAATTTGGAGGATAATTCTTGTTGCTGTACCCGATAGGTTCGACCATAATCGCAATCATCACAACCACCATGGGTGTGGATGAAAGTGAGAAATGTCAGACTTACCACCAACTGTGCCAAGACAATCGCCAATAGCCAACGGGTGCGTTGATGATAGGCTCGCGCCAGCCACAAAAACGGAAATGGGAACACAATTGGGATGTAGTAGGGCACAACGTTGGTGGCAGTCAGTGTAAATACCCCGCCAACGCCGAGGCCTAGGGCATTGAGATGGTCATCTAGCTTAGGGTGGCGGGTAGCTTTGGCTTGGGGAGAGCGGGGCGATCGCCGATCTTGGAACCACTGATAGACTGCCCACAGGCCCACCCCCACCAAAAAGCCGTGGGCCAGCACCATTAAATAGGTCGGAATACCACCAATACGGGGTTCCTGCAAAAATGTTGACCAAAATACCTGTTCGAGAGGATAGCTAAGGTTGATCCCCAAAGCACTAGTAATCCATTGGGCATAGAATTTGGGAACCAGTAAACCCACAATGGAGGAGGAACTGCGCTGCCATTGGGGCAAAGCATCCCAAAGCCAATAGACCAGTGGAATACTGGCCAGGGCTGAACCCAGCAGCCAGCCCCACCAAGCTGTTTGGCGTAAGGCGTGACGTCGAGCATCGTACCAAAGCGTCCACAACCATAAACCCAAGGTGAAAAACAAACCCCCCATATGGACTTGGCCAGCACAAAGGCTCGCCGCGCCCCAAAGGAATGCGCCCCAAAAGCGCTGGCGAAACCAATGACCCACAAAACAGAGTAAACAAAAGGGAGCGAGTAGATCAGGAATCCAGATTTTGCGGGCAAAGACGAGGGCAATCGGGTTGACGCTGGCGATCGCCAGACCCCAGAGCCAAGTAAGGCGTTTGGTGCGGCTAATTTGCCAGAGCACAAACCCAAAGAAGAGCCATAACACAACAACATTCAGCAGCATTACCCCTCGTACCAAACCAACAGGTGTGGTGGCAAACCGGGCGATCAAGGCAAAACACCACAACCCCATACCCGGATTGGGAATACCAATTGAACTCATAATGCCCCCTGGCGGCAATGGGATTTGCCCCTGCGCTAGCTTCCGGGCTTCATTGAACATCCATTGTTCTTCGCTTTTCCATTCCATATCTGCTGCCCACACCAACCGCAGCACCGAACCGATCGCCAGGCAGGCGACTACAAACCACAGTTGTTGCCGTGGGGTTAATCTAAAATCCATATATATTGTTGTTGAAGTCGAATCAGATTGCTGCCAGAAAATCAGTAACCACACTACAACATATATTTGAACCATGCATCATGCGTAATTGATTATGCAACGCATTATTACTTTTCTGCTGGGGTTTTGCTTAGGAGTTTTTACTATTTACGAACTCGATCGATTCCCACTCAATCGTGTTCATGATGGTTTTGGTCGGATCAACCTACCGATTGGCAAAAGAATAACGTTGATCAGCACATCCCCCAATACCCGTGCTCGAGTATTTATCATCGAGCAACGCTTCATGTTTCGCAGTATTGAGCTAAGGCTCCAAAAGAAAGGAGAAAATACGATATCTATTTTTATAGCGGAGACAAAAGATCCACCTGGCGCAGAAAGAGTTATCTGGTCTAAAGATAGCTCTAAATTTATTCTTCTGGGTCGAAATTTTTATGGAATAGAAAGTTATCCTGAACAATTCAGATCTCAAAATGGAGAACTTTTATATGTTTTATACAACTTAAATGCCAATCAAAAATATTGCCATCAACCAGATATCCCAGACAACAACTGCCTTCCCTTACCATCATCTATACTCGATGAGTTTCGAGAAGATTCAGGAACGAGCAGCTTGAATGGTAGCTTTTGACTGAACGGATCGAACTCATTTTCCCTTCAGTCGCCAGACTCCATAACTAATCCCACTACCGAATAAAAGCACCCACAATAACCAATCTCCCCAACGAACATACAACGTCTGGCTGTGGCGGCGCTCCACTGTCGCCGTATGGAGCGAATAGGTATCCATCTGCGATCGCCACACCGTTTGGCCATGGGGATCAACGATCGCAGAATAGCCCGTGTTCGTCGCCCGAATCGCCCAGCGGTCGGTCTCAATCGCCCGCATCACATCTAATGCATGGTGCTGGGCTGGCATCACATGGCTGTAATGGGCATCATTGGAAACCGTCACAATAAACTCACCCCCCTGAGCCGCTTGGCGACGGAAATGTTCCGGGAATGCTGATTCATAACAAATCCCCGCGATCGCCTGTTCCTGCGTCGTCTCAAAAGTTTGCTGGGGGTCACCCGCTTGGAGGGTGGCATCTAATGGCGACAAACGACTAATAAAACGGCCGAGGAGTTGGGCAAAGGGGATATATTCCCCAAGGGGAACGAGTTTCACCTTGTCATATTGGCTGAGGGTTTGCCCCGTGGCTGTGATGCTAAATAGGCTATTGGTTTGGGTTGTGCCCTCCTGACCGAAAGCCCCCACCCAAACAGGCACTCGCTCCGTCTGAATAGCCCGATAAAAAGGGTGATTACTTTCGACAAGTTGAGACCAGACAAACGGTAATGCAGTCTCTGGTGTCACCACCACATCAACACCTTGGGCTGCCAACGCTCGATAGCCTTGAGTATAGCCCGCGATCGCTCGCCGCCAGCCTGCTGGATAGAGCTTGATTTCGTTAGGCACATTGCCTTGAATAACGCCCACCCGGAAGGGTTGACCCTCTGAGTCTGCTACCTGGCTCAAGCTGTAGCCGCCCCAGATCGCAACTCCCATGAAGCTGATTGCTGCGATCGCCAGACCCCATCTTTGGTAAGCTGCTCGACGGGGTATGAGAATGGCTTCGGCCAAAAGACCGTTGACTCCGACAATCAGGGCGATCACTGTAGTGGGTCCAGAAATCTGCCCCCAATGCAAAATCCACAGGTTGTTTGGACTTTGGGTATAAGCCAAGGACGGCCACCATAGGGGCCCCAACTGCCAAAGGGCTTCGAGACCACACCAGAGGCTGATTCCCACGAGCCAACGACCCCAAACAGTTTTGGGTGAGAGCCAAGGCCAGAGGATTGCCCACACCATCGGAATTGCTGTGCCCCAGACGATAATCAAGACCCAGCAAACCAAAGCAATGAAGAGGCTAGAAAACCAGGGAACCCCCATCCAAGTCATGGGATGAATTCCTGTGATCCAAAACAATGCGCCGCCGTAATATCCCAAACCCCAAGCTGCACCATAGAGCAGGCGCGATCGCCAAGGGGCGTGGCGGCAGACACTCCATAGGGGGGCAAAGGCGACCCAAGCCAAACCAAACCAGCTTAAAGGAGCTGTGGCAAGTGCCATGCTACAGCCGACGAAGACCATGAAGCAGACCTGTAGCCAATGTTTATGAAAGGATTGAAATAGCTGGGGAGAGCTGGTCGTCACGCTTGATAGTGACTGTCGCTGATCCTGCTGATGAGGGGATCGGGATTGATTTGTATAGGACGGTAAATTTTTACCAATCACTGGTTCTATGAATCTCGCTGACTGTTGAAGGTAAGACCCCTACCAATCGGGCGATCGTCTCATCTGGGATCTTCGCCACCGTGCTCGCATCAAACCATGTTTCCAAATGATTGAGCAACATCTGGACTCGCTCAATCGGGATAGGGTGCTGCGTCATTTGATGAAAGAGTTTGATCCATTGGCGACGCATGCGATAAGCGCGTTCCCGCTCATTAGCATCTTGGGGATTGAGCAAAGACCAGTTTCCAACGGGATAGATTGCTGTCACATCTTGATCGAAAATGCTCCCAATAGCTGCACCTGGCCCCGCAAATTCGGCATAATGCTGCTTATAGATGATCAAACCATTTTTGCGACGGCTATTTACGATTCGGAGTTTTTGGTGTTGCAAGTCGGCTAAAACTTGAGCAATCGAGTCATCAATAGCAGGCATTGTTACTCAAGCAAATTTCAGGATGGTTGTGGAGGATACAACCTTAAGCAGGCAGGATTGAAGGCTTTACCCTTTTTAATCTACCTTGAAAGTTTAGAGTAATCCAAGAAAAAATGCGTGGTAATAGGGCTTGGTGGCAGCAGGCAAGATTTCTGGACTACATTCTTAAACCTAGAAGGGTAAGCACGCCATACCTAGGGGAGAATCAGTTAGCACGAGAAGCCTTATCGCATAGGCGATAGCATGCCCGACCCCAAAAACTAAAGAGGGGCTGTAAAGCAGTCATAGTCATGATTTGCAAGCTAACTGATGACAGTCCTACATTACCCCAATACTTAGATCTAAGATATTTAAAGATATCACTTGAAATCTAGGCATCCCAATGGTTTGGGCTATTAGTTCAGTCTTTTATGCAGTAGAATCTGGCGTGGTTGTTGTAACAGCCAGTTGATGTAAGTAAACTCAGTCGAAACAAGTTGATAACCAAGACTTGTGTATAAAGATTGGGCAGGGTGGTTATGTTCTAAAACATGGAGATAAACATCTTGGAAACCCCAAGCAATTGCCTGGGCTTCGCTACGTAACAATAGTTGGGTTGCAATACCACGTCGACGATACCGTGAATGAACTGCGAGGTTTGAGATATAAGGAAGTTCAAACAAGCATTGTCCGTCATGTATGGGACGTACAGCAATCTCGACTGTGCCAATCACTTTAGGCTGTAGCGATCGCATTGCAGTCAAACATTCGTACTGTGGGTGTCGATGCTTGAGGCGATTACGCAAATCCTCATAAATACCTAACCGCAATAGAGGGTACAGCCAAAACAACCAGCTATTGGCAGGGTGAAAACTATCAGCAAGTAATGATGAAAGACTCTGAACATCACGGAGTTGTGCAGAGCGAACCATGAAGCTTGATTCTAAAGTCAAACCAGAACAGGATTGTCCTGCTCGAGTTGGGGAAGAAGATAGGGGAAATGAAGAAGTCAAGCAAACCTGCGAGGATCACCAATCAAATACAGGACCCGTGCTGTCTTCAAGGACATCTCCTAAAGGAATGTGGTTTCTAGCATCCCGAGCGATCAAGGAGCAACCGGTGAAGTTTGCCTCAGCCCTAAAACTAATCATTAACAGCGACAGAGTATGGAAGTGGGAAATTAGAGCAAGAAACTCAAATCAAACCACCGTTTATGTGATAGGGATTGAGTGGATTCATTCCCCTCACTTGTCATAAGCTAGCTGTACTCCTAACTGCATTGCTAGAGTATCATTCTAGCGAGGATTGGGAATGACTAAAGGTTCATTACGAGATTTTGTAAGATTTTTTACTCCTCTGAGTCTGATGGGGGATTTGCAGACGAAGGGTTATGCTCAAGGCGAAGGGAAAAGGGCGCGGCTTCTTCTTTTTGAGGGGCGGTAGTGCTTGCAGAGGGGATAGGCTCCGGTTGGGTGACATCATCTGTGGGTGCGGGAGAAGGCGGTGTTAAGGCAGTTGCCCGAGGTGGAGTGGAGAGGGAGGACTGTTTTTTGCCCCGAATTCCCGTTGCCAGAAAAATATCGTTTAATGTGGGGCAAACTGTTGTCAACCCAAAGGTTTCAGGATTTACGGGATTTTCATAGGTGAAATGTCGATAATCCATACAAAAGCGGTCCCAGGCTCCCATTTGAATGTGAAAGAGTCGAATAAGGAAGTTCGCCAACCACTTTGAAACTTCAATCTGGAACCAAATCCGCTGACCGAAATAGGCACAGACTTCTGCAATCGCCTCATTAACTTGAATTGCGGGATTTCCCAGCACAAGCTGTTTGACATAGATACCCTCTAACTCATTAATGATTTGGTAGGGGAGAGGATGATCGACTAAATAGGTGACGACTTGCGCAATATCCCGGGCGTGAAGGTAATGGAAACTTGCTTCTGCCTTGAAAAAGCGGATCAATCCCACCCAACGCACAATATCGGGCAGTCCGCCCGACAAATGGGAATACGGTTTGGTTTGACTGCCCCCGAAGACCAATGTGGGGAACAAGACTGTGATTTTGGGTGCAATGTCGAGACGTTGAAGTTGAGAGAGGCAATCATATTTGGAGCGAATATATTCAGTCCCGAGTTGTTTAGCCTCAGCGAGGGGTTGATTTTCTCGGTTTAGGATACTGGCTGTGGAAAAATAGAATACCTGTTTGCACTGTTGGGCGTTGAGGAGCTTCAATAGGCGGATGGTTTTGACCACATTAACATCAAAGACCTCTTGAGCGCCGCCCCAAGCATTCGCCGCTAAAATAGCAATATCAATCGTTTGCAGAAGTTGAGTGTGACGTTCAATCTCGCGCATATCACCTTCAATAAGGTGAATGCCAGCACGGATTTCCACATCAAACTGAACTTTGGCTCGGTTACGCACTAAAAAGAAAAGTTCGTGGGGGGTTTGTTCAATCAGCAGTTCAGCAAGATAGTGACCGATGCAACCACTGCCTCCCGTGATGAAGATTCGCTTAGAAGTCATAGTATTAAAAGACCGCATGCGCTCAACAGGAGCATTTAAGCACAGAACTGGAACAATCACTGGATACTCATAATAACTGCAACGCTTGTGCAACGCCCCATTTACCTTGATCATCATGCAACAACGCCCCTTGCTCCTCAGGTGCTCACTGCCATGATGCCTTACTGGACTGACGCCTTTGGTAATCCTGCAAGTCTGGGGCATTTTTATGGCTGGGAGGCCCAGGCTGCGGTTCAACAAGCTCGGGAGACGATCGCGGCCGCCATTAACGCCCAGCCTGACGAGATTGTGTTTACGAGTGGAGCAACAGAAGCGAATAATTTGGCGATTAAGGGCGTGGCTGAGGCGTATCTACAGCGGGGTCGTCACCTAATCACTGTTATGACCGAACATCGGGCTGTCCTTGAGCCTTGTGCTTATTTGGAGACCTTGGGCTTTAAGGTTACGTATTTGCCTGTTCAAGCGGATGGTCGTCTGGAATTGACCCAACTGTCAACTGCTATCCGAGCAGATACGATCTTGGTTTCAGTAATGGCGGCGAACAATGAAATTGGGGTACTCCAGCCCTTAGCTGAAATTGGTTACATTTGCCGTTCCCATCAAGTGCTCTTCCATACCGATGCTGCACAAGCCTTGGGGAAGATTCCTCTAGATGTTGAAGCCCTGTCAGTTGATTTGATGTCTTTGACAGCACATAAACTTTATGGACCCAAAGGAATTGGGGCACTCTATGTACGGCGGCGGCAACCCCGTGTCCAGCTTGCTCCTCAGTTGCATGGCGGCGGCCAGGAACAGGGACGACGAGCTGGGACGTTGTACACCCCCCAAGTGGTTGGGTTTAGCGTTGCGGTACAATTAAGTTTAGAACGCTTAGAGAGTGAGACTGTGCAATTACAACAGTTACGCGATCGCTTATGGCAGCAACTACAAACGTTGAGTGGAGTTGTGCTCAACGGTCATCCGCATCACCGCCTTGCGGGAAACCTTAATATTACAATTGCGGATGTGGATGGCGCAGCCCTTCTGCTTGTACTCCAACCGACTGTAGCGCTCTCCTCAGGCTCTGCCTGTAGCCAGCATCAGCCTTCCCATGTATTGCTCGCCTTGGGCCATAGTGCTGAACAAGCTAAGGCTTCGCTTAGATTCGGTTTGGGGCGTTCGAATACCATCACCCAGGTTGATCACGTTGCACAGGTGCTGATTGAGGCAGTGCGATCGCTGCGTCAGAACTCGGTCTATTCATAATGGTTGGATACAACTATAATAAAGAGATCATCAAAACGATGGGTTTCTCCTATAATAGTTGAGAGGTTAGTGAGTAATACTTTTTTGGTTAAGTGGAACAAGGCTGGCTGAGCCAAGTCCTTTTGATCTTGATGAAGTGCGAATTACCATCGCGAGAATGCAATCTGCGGACTCAGTTCAGCAGTGCAGAGTGTGATTGTTGTAGTTTCTGCCGTTGTTTGAGACTCTGTGCCGCAAGGAGCATTCCTGCCAAGAGGTTCTGATGTGACTAGAGCACCCTATTTAGATATTCCGAGACAGAATACTTCCAAACAGAAGATTCCCAAACGGGTAGCTCTGGACTCGCAGCCTGAGTTTTTATGGTTGTCTATCAGTTCTGATAAAACCGAAAAGCTAAATTTTTATGAGGGAAAGCTGGTGCACTGCTAGAGCTGTCATCATAGCCGTTAATCGGGCTGGTTGTTATCCAAGCCAGATGAATCTCGCGGAAGCAAGGCTTGAGGAAAACTTAATGTTTTAGCCTGAGATTTCCCTACATCAGTTAAATAAATGCGTTTTTGACCGCTCCTCCTCACCCCTAAGTCGTTTCTAACGTTTTGAGAAATGCATGATGTGGAGGCTCGTCAGCGCAATCGTCAGTATTTGAGGAACTTGCATGCCTAAGCAAATTATCATTGCAGAACAACACAAAACTGCTGCTATCTTTAGCGAAGAGCAAATTCAGGAATTAGTTGTTGCCACTGGCAGCCAACAGGTCGGAGATATTTCTGTCGGAACCGTTGAAAATATCATCCCAGGTATTGATGCTGCTTTTGTCAATATTGGTGATGCCGAGCGCAATGGCTTTATCCATGTCAGTGATCTTGGCCCACTCCGGCTCCGCCGGAGTGCTTCAGCGATTACTGAATTGCTGGCTCCCCAGCAAAAAGTGCTTGTGCAGGTAATGAAAGAGCCAACGGGAAACAAAGGACCCCGACTCACTGGGAATGTTAGTCTACCCGGACGATACTTAGTACTAATGCCCTATGGACGAGGTGTAAATCTGTCCCGGCGCATTATGAATGAAACGGAACGTTCTCGCCTGCGAGCCCTTGCTATTTTAGTCAAGCCAGCAGGGATGGGATTGCTAGTGCGGACTGAAGCGGAAGGCCAGGCTGAAGATGCGATCATTGAAGACTTGGAATACCTCAAGAAGCAATGGGAGTCTGTGCAGCAACAAGCAAACGCAGCTAAGCCACCTTGTTTACTCAATCGAGATGATGACTTTATTAAACGCGTTCTCCGGGATATCTACAGCGCCGATGTGAATCGGATTGTGGTGGATTCAAGTGCTGGAGTTAAACGCGTTAAAGACCACCTCCGCAACTGGAGTGGAGATCGCACAGCGCCTGATGGACTGTCAATCGACCATCATCGCGAGCGCGTCTCCATTTTGGAATATTTCCGGGTCAATGCGGCAATCCGGGAAGCGCTCAAGCCCCGCGTTGATTTACCATCAGGAGGCTATATCATCATTGAACCTACCGAAGCTCTGACCGTAGTCGATGTGAATTCGGGTTCATTCACACGCTCTGCAACTTCGCGTGAGACGGTGCTATGGACAAACTATGAGGCCGCAACCGAAATTGCCCGCCAGCTCCGCTTGCGTAATATTGGTGGCGTGATTGTTGTGGACTTCATCGATATGGATTCCCGCCGTGACAAAATCGCTTTGCTTGACCATTTTAATCAATCTCTTCGAGGCGATAAAGCCCGTCCTCAAATTGCCCAACTCTCAGAGCTGGGACTTGTGGAATTGACTCGCAAGCGCCAGGGACAAAATCTCTATGAGCTATTTGCCCAGGAATGTCCTAGTTGTGGGGGGTTAGGTCATGTCTGTCAGCTACCCGGTGAATCTGGAATCGAAACCCTGGATAAACAGCCCAGTAATATTGCATCTACCTCTTACTCTAAATTTCCAGAAAAACGTGTCTCACCATTCCGGACACCTTTTGAGCCGCAATCTAATGATTCCGCGCGGAACTTAGATTTGGTCAACCATCCTAGTTACCAGGAGCCGACCTCGGGCAATGGAAATCGTCGCCGTCGCCGTCGTCGTGGTGAGAGTGATGCGCTAAACAATGTCAGTACTGCTCCTAGCACCCCAACGAAGACTAAGCCAAGAGCCGCAGCGAACGGCCAACGTCATGATGTTCCGTTGCCAGAATCTCCAGCTAGAGAAGCCAGCTCTCCAATGCTGGAGTCTGCATCAGGTAGTCGCTATAGTAGTAGCCGCAGTCCCCGTCGTGAAGCAATACCAGTAGAAACGGTTGAGGTGGAGATGACTCCAATGGAGCAGAATGTTTATGCCTTAATGGGGATCTCACCTTTAATCCGTGCTGAATGCGAAGTTAAGGATCCAAAATCAGTGATGGTTTCAGTGGTGACAACAGGAACGTCCCAATCTGTAGGCTCTTCCTCAACAACGGAACCTCCGCCGCGCCGTGCAGTAACGCGTCCTCCAGCTTTGGTAGAGGAGATGCTGCCTGTGCCAGATATTCTACCCCCTTTAGAAGAGCTTCCCCCCGTCTCAACCGCCCCAGCTGAATCCAAACGGGAAGTTCGGGCAGCTATTTCTCTCCCTGTCGTGCCGATTGACTCGGAGGAGTCACACTCCACAGCGCAACCGGTAACGCGACGGCGGCGACGGCGCTCATCATCCTTAAAGGAATAGAACGCAAATGAGTGTGACGCTGTGTATTGCGGGGGTGGATGAGGTGGGTCGTGGGGCTTGGTTTGGCCCAGTTGTAGCGGCCGCTGTTTTGCTCACCTTTGCACAACAGCAACAATTACGATTGCTGGGGGTGAGAGATTCGAAACAGCTCTCTCCCCAGCGGCGTTCGGACTTAGCTCAAGAAATTCACGCGATCGCCCTGTCTGTTCAAATCGCTTATGCAACCCCTCGCACCATTGATCGTCTTAACATTTTGCAGGCCTCTCTCCAAACCATGAGTCGGGCGGTGAATCGATTGCAGCCAACACCCGAACATTGCTTAGTCGATGGCTCACACCAATTGCCCAACCTAACGTGCTCTCAAGAGACTCTGGTTAAAGGAGATCAGCAATCAATTGCGATCGCTGCCGCAAGCATTGTAGCTAAGGTCTGGCGAGATACCCTTATTGTTCGATTATCGCCCCACTACCCCGCTTATGATCTAGTAAACAATAAGGGCTATGGAACCCCTAAACATCGAATAGCCCTTTTTGAGCACGGGCCGACCCCTTTGCATCGGCTGTCGTTCCGACCCTGCCGCCTAGCTCAATCGACAGTAGGGAGACCGAGTGTAGGCAGGATGTAAAACTAGCTATCTTCAAAACAAGGGGTAGAGTTGAGAGCCGAAGGAAACATCCAACCCAAAATCAATGCGGCATATCCTTCAGATCAATCGACGTCCCCTCATAGAGAAGTCTGGACAAAGCACTGTTAAGGATCGAAGATGTCGATATTCCACATCTAGCTACTAATCCCCACCCAATTTTTAGTTTTGTTGTGACCCCCTGAGAAAATTGGCACTTGCTTTACGGAATTGTCTCAAATGCCGATGTATTTGAAGTCTCAGGCGTTTGTCCTGCTGGCGTCTAGGCTTTCATCGATTGTGATGGTTTATATCCACAACTGGGCCTTTGTTTAACCAGTTGCCAATTGCTCAGGAGTTGAGAGTGTTGCTGATCATGTACTTTATGATGTTCTGGCCCTACAGTGCCCTCAACCATTTTTAGCCGAATTCCCTATGCTCAACCCAACCAACTGTTCCTTGCGCTTTGACGAACCTGTTGCCCAATCCACAACGACAACGCTGCCCAAGCGGACAACATCTGTCCAATCACGCCTCAATGTCTTGATTGTGACGCAATTTTATCCTCCTGATTATGCAGCAACCGGTCAGCTTATTGCTGAGCTAGCCGGGCATTTGGGAGCATTGGGTTTAAGGATGAATATTTTTACGGGGCAGCCTGGTTATGCGTTTGATCGAGATTCTGCTCCCAAACGGGAAGCTCAACATCGCGTTCAAGTCCAGCGATCGCGGACATCACGACTCTGGCCGATGCGTATTCGAGGCCGAGCGATTAATAGCTTGTTATTCTGTTTTCGTGCCGCCTTCCACCTCTTAACCCAGAGCAAGCGCTATGAATTATTGATTGTTACTAGCGAACCCCCATACTTGCCGATTTTGGGATATTTGATGCAGGCTTTGTTGGGGATTCCCTATGTTTGTGTTTTGTATGATTTGTATCCTGATGTAGCTGTGGCCTTGAATGTACTTTCAGCCCGTCACCCCCTTGTCCGGTTATGGGATCGCTTGAATCGCTTGATTTGGCAGCGGGCTCAGTCAATTGTGGTCTTAAGCTCTTCAATGCGATCGCGTGTCGTCGCCAAGGCCCCTCGTGTTGCTGACAAAATCCAAATTATTCCGAGTTGGTCTGACCCGCGCACAATCGTCCCCTTAGCCAAGCAAGATAATTGGTTCGCCCAAGAGCAAAACCTCGTTCATCGCTTCACCGTACAATATTCTGGCAATCTGGGACGATGTCATGATATGGATACAATTCTCACTGCTGCTGAACTCTTAAAACAATCCCCCATTCAATTTGTTTTTATTGGCAAAGGGGCACAGCTTGCGGCTTGTCAACAAAGAGCCCAGCAGCGTGATTTAAACAATTGCCGTTTTTTACCCTATCAAGACAAGTCTGTCTTACCCTATTCCTTAACCGCCTGTGACTTGGCTTTGGTGAGCATCAGTCCTGGCCTAGAGGGTTTGGTTGCACCCAGTAAGCTCTATGGGATCTTAGCTGCTGGCCGTCCCGTTGCCGCTATTTGTGAAGCCCATTCCTATCTACGCGCTGTTCTCCAGCAAGCCAACTGTGGTCAAGCATTTAGTAATGGAGATGCTATTGGTTTAGCGAACTATATTCAGTACCTAGCTGACAACCCGACGCAGGTTAAGGAACTGGGGCAAGCGGGGCGACGCTATCTCAATGCCAACTACACCCTAGAGCACGTTGCCCAACAATATTGGCAAGTTTGCACGGCAACTCGACCCCAACGCGAGAACATGTCATCCGTAAATCACCCAAAAACAAGAAGAAAGTAGAAAGCAGTACACAAAATGTCTCGCTTGAACTATTGCAATTACGTTAGGCTTTAGAGCATCTCCATATCTGCCTTGTAGTCTCTAGCGCATGATACCAGCCTACCCAAGGCTAGTTAAGGAGTTCAGTCAGCTCTTGCGCTGATGTACCTAAAATTCGAGCCAGCGTATTCATCTCCTTGTTGCTGAAGCCATCACGAATATTGCGTAGCTCTTCAACGGACTTACCTAAAATACGGGATAAAACCTTAAGCTGCTCATCACTAATCTCTTGGCCCTTGTAGATATTGCGTAGTTCCTGGGGAGAAAGCCGATAGGAATTGCAAAAGAATACAAACTCCTTGTCACTAACGTCGAGTTCTTGTTGACGATCGCGCAGCAAAAACGCGACGGCACGGGTGCCGTGCTCAGGGCGCTTAGCACTTTCGAGATATCGCTCCATCAACCGTGCAGCATTAGCTGGATTGCCCCCTGTTTTCTTGAGCAAGTCCCGACAAGCCATCTGAAGCGCCTTGGTTAAGGTCTCATTATCATCGTGAAGTTGCTCTTCCTCACTCAGGGTCTCGACAATCCGCGAGGCGATTTCTGGTTTACAAAAGCCCACCTCTTGTTCATCGTACAAGATTGGGATGTAAGCGCGATCGGTATCAAACTCAAGATGCAAAGGCTGATTCGTCTGCTGTTTCATCAGTCCAACCAAGGGAGGGGCAACATTCAAACCCAACAGCAAACAATAATGTAAGGGAGGTTAGCTGCTGGTGTAGATGTCTTCTCACTAATATAGCGGGTTGGCGATCGCTTATAACCGAAACTTCTCGATTTGCTTGTACATGGTGAGGTGGATTCTTGTCAGTCTCCAGCTTTCTAGTGGCTCGCTGATACACACTTCATTGAACTCTGCGCTTTCAAGCGTAAGCAATGTTAGCAAAGGACGAAAGGATGATACGCTTTAGAGTGGAAAATTTCATATTCGTTTAAGACTTTTCCCACAGTGAAGGAGTTGCGTGGCTGAGCCCGTCTGCAACTTTTGTGTGAATTGTCCTATAAGAGCAGAAGTACCCACAAATTTGTAAGCAATATTTGAGCATGGTAGCCACAGCAGAAAAGACTAATTTCGGTAAAATTACCAAAATCATCGGGCCGGTTGTTGACGTCGAATTCCCCAGCGGTAAGATGCCTCAAATCTACACCGCTTTGCAGATCTCCGGGAAAAACGAGACGGGTGCAGAAGTTTCCGTCACCTGTGAGGTGCAGCAGCTCCTCGGAGACAATCAAGTTCGTGCTGTATCCATGAGTGGTACAGACGGTTTAGTTCGGGGCATGGACGTTCTCGATACTGGCGCTCCGATCAGCGTTCCTGTGGGTAAGGCGACCCTCGGTCGAATCTTCAACGTTTTGGGAGAGCCCGTTGATCAAAAAGGGGAGGTTAATGCTGAGGCAACCGCCCCGATTCACCGTGATGCTCCCAAGCTCACAGATCTAGAAACGAAACCCACCGTGTTTGAAACGGGTGTGAAAGTGGTTGACTTGCTAACCCCTTATCGTCGGGGTGGCAAAATTGGCCTCTTCGGTGGTGCTGGTGTGGGTAAGACCGTCATTATGATGGAATTGATCAACAACATTGCCATCAACCACGGGGGTGTTTCCGTGTTTGCGGGTGTGGGTGAGCGGACACGCGAAGGGAACGATCTCTATAACGAGATGATTGAGTCCAAGGTGATCAACCCTGATAACTTGAATGACTCAAAGATCGCCTTGGTTTATGGTCAAATGAACGAACCGCCTGGGGCACGGATGCGTGTAGGTCTCTCGGGTTTGACCATGGCTGAGCATTTCCGGGATGTAAACAAGCAGGATGTATTGCTGTTTGTAGACAACATTTTCCGCTTCGTCCAAGCGGGTTCTGAGGTGTCTGCGCTGCTGGGTCGGATGCCTTCAGCGGTAGGATATCAGCCCACCCTAGGTACAGACGTTGGTGATTTGCAAGAGCGCATCACTTCCACCAAAGAAGGTTCAATCACTTCCATCCAAGCCGTTTACGTGCCTGCGGATGACTTGACTGACCCTGCCCCCGCAACCACCTTTGCCCACCTAGATGGAACAACCGTACTTTCTCGTGCCTTGGCATCCAAAGGAATTTATCCGGCAGTTGACCCCTTGGGTTCGACTTCTACCATGTTGCAGCCAAACATTGTGGGTGAAGAGCATTACAACACCGCTCGTGCAGTTCAATCCACGTTGCAGCGCTACAAGGAACTCCAAGACATTATTGCCATCTTGGGTCTTGACGAACTCTCGGAAGACGATCGCTTAACTGTGGATCGGGCACGTAAGATTGAGCGTTTCTTGTCCCAGCCGTTCTTCGTAGCTGAGGTCTTCACTGGTGCGCCTGGCAAGTATGTTCCTCTTGAAGATACGATCAAGGGCTTCCAGATGATCCTTAGTGGCGAATTGGATCACTTACCTGAGCAGGCCTTCTACCTTGTGGGTGACATCAATGAGGCGATCGCCAAGGGCGACAAGCTTCTGTCCCAAGATAAGTAAACCCGTCCTATGATGGCTAATTACTCATGTCTGAGGATTAGCCATTCTATTTTGACTGCTCATTCCATCATCAAAAGATTATGACTTTAGAGGTTCGTGTAATTGCGCCAGACAAAACGGTCTGGAACGGCCCGGCTCAGGAGGTGATTCTGCCGAGCACCACGGGTCAATTAGGGATTTTGACTGACCATGCACCGTTGTTGAGTGCCTTAGACGTCGGTGTTATGCGAGTGCGTGCAGAAAAAGATTGGTCAGCGATCGCCCTGATGGGGGGATTTGCTGAAGTGGAAGACAACACTGTGACCATTTTGGTTAATGGTGCTGAGACGGCCGAGAACATCGACCGAGACAAGGCTAAGGCAGATTACGAAGCGGCTAAAACAACATTGGCAGGAATTGCGGAGGGCGATCGCCAAGGCAAGATCCAAGCTGAACAAGCCTACAAGCGTAGCCGCTCCTTATTCCAAGCTGTAGGTGGCATGGTTGATTAAGCGCAGTGACATAGCATGTTGCGCGCTCAATAACCCAATAGAAATCAATAAAGCTGGATGATCAATGATCATCCAGCTTTATTGATTTATTGCGGAGCGGGCAACATGCCCGCTCTGTGAATTTCGCGTTTTTAGTTACTGCCCGTAAACACAACCTGAGGGAATTTCTCCTGAGCTTTGAGCATGGGAGTGCGCTTACCCTCCTCCTGCCAATAGTTGATCACCTCAGTGGCCTGGTTCAAAAGCGCAATGCGCTCGGTTTCCGAGATCCAGCGTTTGGACTCCAGTTCTTCTTTAAGCTGTTCCCAAGCATCGTTTCGGGGCCAAAAGTAGTAAGGGGTTAGGGGGCTTGTACCTTTACCTACCACCTGATCAACAGCGATCGCCACATTGGCATCAAGCCAAAGAATTTTGAGAATAAATCGAGCTGAGGTTTCGATTACTGCGGTTTCCAATTACGCCTCCCGGACTTTTTGTTGATTTGTGTTGAGTTTTGGGTTAATTCTGTTGTTTCAAGCCTATTGGGTATCACAGGCTTGATAAATTGACAATTCTTAATTGTAGACCATAATCTGTCTTCCCTTCAAGTCATAGAATTGTTCTGTTGCGCCAACAGACGAGGAACCATGATTTTCGTTTTTGATATTGACGGAGTGATTCGGGATGTGAGCGGTTCCTACCGTCGAGCTCTTGCTGATACAGTCGAACAGTTTACGGCAGGCCAGCACCGCCCTACCCCTGCTGATATTGATCGCCTCAAAGCCGAAGGTATCTGGAACAACGATTGGAAAGGCTCCGAAGAACTCACCTATCGGTATTGGGAGACCCAAGGGCGATCGCGCCCAGAGGTCACCTTGGACTATGAAACCTTGGTCGACTTTTTCCAATCCCGTTATCGCGGTGCAAACTGGGATGGCTATGTGGCGACTGAGCCACTACTGGTTCATTCAGACTATTTTGCGCAGCTCACTACTGACCAAATCCACTGGGGCTTTTTTAGTGGTGCTACACGAGCTTCGGCAGAATATGTCCTTTGCCAACGTTTGGGATTGGTACAGCCGCAACTTGTGGCGATGGAAGATGCACCTGATAAGCCTAATCCGACCGGACTTTTTCAGGTTTGTGCCCAGTTACATTCCAATTGGACGAAAGAAACAATTGTTTATGCAGGAGATACGGTTGCAGATATGCATACGATCCAGCAGGCGCGATCGCAACGTCCAGAACTCGCTATCTTTGGTGTGGGCATCATTCCACCCCACGCGCAGCAAACACCACAGCAGAAAGCTGACTACAGTGACCTGCTTACAGCCGCAGGCGCATCTCAGGTACTCACGAATATTGAGCAGTTGACCCTCGCAGTTGGCCAAACGTTGAATTAGCGTATACCGCAAGAACATCATCCAGGACGGGCGAGACACCCACGCTACGAAAATGGAGAAATCCAAAGCAACGTAACACAGGTGGTCACTGAGCGGAGTCGTTGGCATAGCCTCCCAAAGGGATAGTGCATCCTCCGACCATCGATCATCAAATATTTCTCTAGAGTTCTAGAGGGTGTATATCATCTACCACATTAGGGTTCTAGCCTGGATTATTCATAAGGCAGGCGGGACGCCTGCGCTACGGTTTTCTCGCTCTACAGTCCGTAGCGCGAGCATCTTGCCCGCCACTGGATTAAGCTTAATGCCCAGCGGTTTTGGATGAGAGTCATGAATAATGCAGGCTAGAGATTCGGAAAGTCAGACAAAATCAAAGTGAGTTGGGGGATTACTGTTTCAGAATTTGTAACGTGTAGCAGCAAACCCAGAATCTCTTGGCATACTAAACGCTATATCTGGCTCGATGCTGGGAAATTTTGGCGCTGCTGCCCGAGGAAATCATGAAACCATTTCGCCTGCTCTATTCATTTTGCCTAGTCCTATGGCTTTTCTGTAGCTTAGCCTTGCCCGCCCAAGCTTTCTGTGGCTTTTATGTCGCCAAGGCAGATACTGACTTATATAACCAAGCTTCGCAGGTGATTATTGCTCGGGATGGCGATCGCACCATCCTCACCATGGCCAACGACTACCAAGGTGAAGTGGCAGATTTTGCAATGGTTGTGCCTGTCCCGGTGGTACTTGAAGAAGAACAGGTGCGTGTAGCTGATCCCACAGTGCTCAAGCGTCTGGATGATTTCAGCGCCCCCCGCTTGGTGGAATATTTTGATGAGAATCCTTGTGCGCCTCAGCCGCCTGTGGTTTTTGCACCAACGGTCCCCAGCCCTACAAGTGGAGCGGTTCGACAAGAGATTGCCGAAGAAGAAATCGATCTAGGGGTGACGGTGGAAGCTGAATTTACGGTGGGTGAATATGACATTGTGATTCTTAGTGCCGAGGAATCCCAGGGTCTAGAAACTTGGCTGCGTCAGAATGACTACAACATTCCAGCGGGAGCGCACGAACTGTTGCAGCCCTACATTCGCCAAGAACTCAAGTTTTTTGTGGCTAAGGTGAATTTGGCTGAATTTGAGCAGAGCGAAACTCAAAACCTGCGACCCTTGCAGATGGCGTTTGAGTCCCCACGCTTTATGCTACCCATTCGTCTGGGGATGCTCAATGCTCAAGGGGATCAGGATCTGATTGTCTATCTGCTCTCACCCAAGGGTCAGGTTGAACTCACCAACTATCGCACAGTCAAAATCCCCTCTGATCTTGATGTATCAGAGTTTGTGGAAGAAGAATTTCCGGAGTTCTACACAACTATGTTTGACCAGTCCTATCAAACCGAAAATAAAGAAGTGGGCTTTTTAGAATATGCCTGGAATATGGCATGGTGTGACCCTTGCTCTGCCCAACCGTTAAGTTCTGAGGAACTGGGCAAAGCGGGTGTATTCTGGATTCAAAAAAATGCATCCAATGGACAGTTTGCTCCCCCCAACAACGATGTTTTTATCACTCGACTCCATGTGCGCTATAGCCGTGACAAATTCCCAGAAGACCTAATATTCCAGGAAACGGGCAATCAACAGACCTTCCAAGGTCGTTATGTGATTCGTCATCCCTATCGGGGTGAGATGGACTGCTCAGCCGCTGCACCCTATCGTGCCCAGGTGCGCGATCGCCAACAAAATGCCCTCAAAAATGTGATCCGCCTCACGGGCTGGAAGCGGACTGAAACTTATCCAAAGGTAAAGTGGCTTATCGATCGCCCCAATCCCAATCCTGAACCCTGGTGGCAGAACGTATTTGGAAATTGACCAATTCAATGAGAGAATCCTGCAGTTATTTCGCAAACGTCAAACAATCCTCAGCCGACCACGATACATAAACCGATGTGTTCGGTTCGAGGGTTAGACCCATAGGGTTTGGCTGGCGAACCGTCATCGTTTGTTGTGGCGCGGATTCATCTCCCTTAGCTTCAAGTGCCACCACGAACTGTACATGAGTTCCCAAATACATGAGGTGTTGAATCCGACCCTGAAAGCAATTGTCTTGTGTCGTCGGTTTAGATGTCAGTTGGACTTTCTCAGGACGAATGCTCAGGGTAACAACTGGGGGGGCATCAGGAATAGTCTGAGACCAAAGACCAAAACCTTCAGCAATGTTCACTTGGAGGCGAGCACTTTCCTCAACCTGCACAACTCCCTCAAACAGATTCGTCTCACCAATAAAATCAGCAACAAAAGCGGTTTTGGGGTGCTCATAAATTTCGGTGGGTGTGCCCACTTGTTCAATGTAACCTGCCCGAACCACTGCAATGCGATCAGACAATGAGAGCGCTTCCTCTTGGTCATGGGTGACCATTACAAATGTCAATCCCACTTCTTGATGCAAGCGAGACAGCTCCACTTGCATTTCTTTACGTAGTTTGAGATCCAACGCCCCAAGCGGTTCGTCCAATAGTACCACTGCGGGTCGGTTCACCAAGGCTCGCGCTAGTGCTACCCGTTGCCGCTGACCGCCAGACAGTTGTTGGGGATACCGCTGGGCGAAAGCATCAAGACGGACTCCTGCTAAAGCCGTTATGACTTTTTGTTCAATTTCCGATTTGCTTAGACGTTTGAGTTTGAGACCAAAGGCAATATTCTCAGCCACCGTGAGGTGGTTGAACAGAGCATAACTCTGAAAGACTGTATTGACTGGGCGCTTGTAGGGAGGCACCGCGTTCATGGTCTGATTCTGGATGAGAACTTGACCCGTTGTGGGGAATTCAAAGCCCGCGATCAGGCGCAACAAGGTAGTCTTGCCACAACCCGATGGTCCTAAAATGCAAAAAAATTCGCCTGGGCGAATTTGCAAATCCACACCATTGATCACAGTTTCACCCGCAAAAGATTTATGAATCTGTTGTAATTCAACATCCCAAGCTGTTGATGCGGTGTGGGTGGAGAAGGTTGGAGTGGGAGACACAAGGGAAGGCATAACTGCGCAAACCTGAAGAAACAAAATGATTGCAGGGGAAGCGATCGCTTCCTTATCTTACACACATCAATCTCCCACAATCCTCTTTTCAGCCCCGATGATTATGATGTTTAGTAATTTTGAGATGCGATGTATGAGGAATTCTACTCAAGCCCCCCAATTTTTTCTGTGGGAGGTTAATATTGATGTCAAGCCTTGAGCAATTCAGGGTAGCTCTCTCTCCCAAATAGGAGATTGTAATAATTTTATACTCATGCGTCTTGAATCAGGCAGATCTGCGAAGAAAGAATACTGTTTTGCTCAAGCCACCTCATGGATTGATTTTGGTTTTGCTGAAAACCTCTTATACCCTGAAGGTTATGTAGCCATAACTGCTGACAGTGTTAGCAGACGTTAACGATGCGAGCGATTCATCCTACTACGCTTCAGCCCACTTCCCGAGTTGGGCGCAAACAGACCCCCCGTACTGTGGGTCTGCACTACCAATCTGTCATCATTATGTTTGTGGTTAGCCTAGTGCTGTTGGGGGGAATCGGTTCCAGACTCGCCTATCTCCAACTCGCTGAGGGCGAGAAAAATACGGCTTTAGCTGAAGATAACCGCATCCGAACTATTCCTCGCCAGCCTGTACGGGGTACGATCTTAGACCGTAGAGGCAAATTATTGGCTAGCAGCCGCTTGACGCATTCAGCTTATATTTGGCCTTTGGCCCAAGAGCATCCGACTTGGGATCGAACTGTTGAGCGTTTGTCCCAAATCCTTGGCCTGCCTCAATCAGAAATTCGTGATCCGGTCGAAGCCTCAGAGTACAACTCACCAACCCGGATTCGAATTGCGCGCAACCTCACCCCGGAGCAAATCACGGCTATCAAAGAATATAGCTTTGAGCTTGCTGAGGTCAATGTTGATGTAGAGCATGTTCGTTCTTACCCTAACAAGTCTGTGGCATCCCACATTATGGGCTATACCGGAGAACTTAATGCAGAAGAGCTAGAAGCCCGACGCTCTGATGGTTATCGGCTTGGTGACATTGTTGGGCAAATGGGAGTGGAAGAATCACTCGAAAAACTTCTACGCGGTGAGTGGGGTGGACAGCAGGTAGAAGTTGATGGAGCTGGCCAAGTGGTTCGCATCCTGGGTCAGAAACAGGCGAAAGCAGGGAAAAATGTTACCCTCACCCTCGATATTGAGTTGCAGAAAGCAGCCGAGAAGGCACTGGGTCGGCGTAAAGGAGCGGTTGTTGCGCTTAATCCTAATGATGGAGCCGTGCTGGCGATGGTGAGCTATCCAACCTTTGATCCCAACATCTTTTCAGGTCGGATTACAGAACAACAATGGCAGGAGTTGCAGGGAGAAGGTAATCCCTTTGTTAATCGAGCGTTGCGAGGATTCCCCCCCGCTTCCACTTTCAAAATTGTGACGGCTGTGGCGGGAATGGAGTCAGGTAAATATCCGCCCGACACGATTTTGCCGACATATGCCTACCTCCGTGTAGGCGGAACTGCATTTGGGGAATGGAATCGAGCTGGTTTTGGCCCAATGGGCTATGTACGGGCGATGGCTTGGAGTAGTAATACATTTCATGGTCAGGTTGGTCGTGGGATTGGCGGTCCAGCATTAATTGATTGGTCACGGCGGTTTGGTTTTGGGGCTAAAACTGGGATCGAGCTAGGTTCAGAGGCAGAGGGCTTAATTGCTGATGATGCCTGGAAGCAAGAACGCTTTAATTGGGAATGGACAGCGGGGGATACTGTGAATATGTCCATTGGTCAGGGTTTTACCCAAGCAACTCCTTTGCAAGTGGCGGTTATGTTTGCGGTTCCTGCTAATGGAGGTTATCGCGTTAAACCCTATCTGCTCAAGGATGAAACTGATAGAACTCAAGCGCGAGTTTCCCTTGACTTAGATCCGACAACAATTGAAACGATTCGTAAAGGTTTGCGGACTGTGATTACTGGTGGTACAGGGACAACTGTTAATCGACCAGGGATTCCTACCCCAGCGGGTAAAAGTGGCACAGCAGAGGCTCCACCCGGCGAGGCTCATGCTTGGTTTGGAGCTTATGCACCTTACGAGAATCCAGAAATTGTCGTTGTGGCATTTGCTGAACATTCAGGTGGGGGTGGTGGTTCAACCGCCGGTCCGATTGTTGCACAAGTCTTGGAAGCTTACTTTGCTCAGAAAAAACAATAGCTGGGCAGATAATTATGCTTCTTAATAATAAACAAGGCCAGCGAGGAGCTTGGCAAGCGTTTTTTACCGGGCTGATGTTTGGCTATATGTATCTGCCGATCGCGGTACTTACGCTCTATAGCTTTAACCAGTCTGCCTATAGTGCACAATGGACAGGGTTTTCACTGCGATGGTATCGCAAACTACTCCATGATGGACGCATCTTACATGCTTTGGAAAATAGCTTAGCTGTGGCGATCGCTTCTGTCATAGTTGCTGCGGTTCTCGGGAGTCTTATGGCGGTTGGACTCGCAAAATACCGGTTTCTGGGGCGATCGCTCTATCGAGGTGTGGCCTATTTGCCGTTGATTGTGCCCGATATTGCGATCGCAGTTTCCACATTGATTTTCTTAGCAGTTGTGGGCATTCAATTAAGCCTCTGGACAATTATTGCGGCTCATATTGTCTTTTGTTTAGCCTATGTTGCCATTGTAGTCTCTTCTCGCCTAACCAACCTTGACCCTCATCTCGAAGAAGCCGCTTTGGATTTGGGCGCTACTCCTGTGCAAGCCTTTACTCAAGTGCTGCTGCCGGAACTAGCTCCTGCGATTGTGGCGGGATGTTTGCTTTCCTTTGTCTTGAGCATGGACGACTTTTTGATAGCTAGCTTCACCGCCGGAACTGGAGCGACCACGTTGCCTATGGAAATCTTTAGTCGCATTCGTACCGGGGTTAAACCGGATATTAATGCCCTGAGTGTGGTGTTAATTTCAGCGTCGGGAGCGATCGCCTGTTTAGCAGAATATTTGCGCTACAAGGGCGAGCAACGGCAGCGGGGTTGAATGCCAAAATTTGACTCACATCTTGATCCGGACGATCTTCGCATTCTCTGGCCAACGCTGGATTGGCCAGAGAGTTTTGGGATGCCACGAATTCATTATGCTGAGGTTGTTGACTCAACTAATTCCTGGGCTTGGTCACTTGCTTTTGAACAATCAATACCTCAAGTTTTTGTAGCACACCAACAGACCGCTGGGCGAGGTCAATGGGGACGAACTTGGGTGTCTCCTGTGGGTGGGCTCTATCTTTCCCTATGGTTACCCACCGCACCAATTCCGCCGTTACTGCTCACACTCGTTAGTGCCTGGGGAATCGCAGAATATCTACGCCAGCATAGAATTCCGGTGCTGCTCAAATGGCCCAATGATTTGGTGGTGCGGGGGCGCAAGCTGGGAGGGATTAAGGTGGAGGTTCGGCCCACCACTAGCCAAGCAGCGGTCGTTATTGGGGTTGGTATTAACGGGGCTAACACAATTCTTCCTAACGCGCTTGCGATTCAAGACTGTCTAGAACAGACAGTTGCGACACTGGCCAATCTCGCAGCGGGAGTCAGTTGTGGGATGTTGGGGGCGATCGCCCGTTATCCTCAGCTCAAGTCATCCGGATTTCTCGCTCGATATTGGGAACTTTTAGAAACCAAGCAACGTTCAGTCACAGTAGCAGGCGGTCGAGGCCAGATTATTGGTTTAACCTCTCGTGGTCAACTTCGAGTGCGCTTAGTTGCACCAGGGTCAAGTGCTGAGGTTGTTTGTGAACCAGGCGATGTGCAGATTGGCTATCCTAGCTCTATAACCTGAGCGCTCCAATCAAACTTCTCCGCCAACTATAAAGAATATAGACTACAATGCACAACCGTAGTCTTGCCCAGCATATCGTTCCAAAAACAAGCAATTCTCACCATTGGCCTACTACTAACTAATGGTAATTTCCAGACCTTGCTTGTTGACTGATAGCACAGTTCCAACCCACTCCCTCTTTTGATTCACCGATTCGATTAAGGAATTTATGAGCCAGACCCGTCATCCTTCATTTACGCTGCTTCGGAGTTCTTTACTCACCAGAAGTCTAGGAATCCTCAGCGGCTTAGGGCTGTTGAGTAGTGGTCTGGCCTGGTCTCAAACTGATGTTTTGGTCGATAATCTGGGGTCAACTGCTCCGCCTGCGGCAACCCCTGTGCCTGCAACTCCCCCCCCTGCACCAGCCCAACTCAATAAAGCACCTAAACCTAGCGTTGCTCCAGTTACAGCACCAGCGCCCAAACCTGCTGTCTCAACGAGCCAGCCGCTGCCAACACCAACCGTTTCCGTTCCCCCACGCTCTACACCCAGCCCGAGCCCCAGTAATCGCCCAGACAGTAATCCTGCCCCTCGCCCGCCTGTTGCCGCTCAACCACCTGCTGGGCAAACTCAGATTTATATTGATCAAACCCAATATGGCAGTCAGCCTGTACCCGGGACGAGTGTAAATCCGCAGGTTGTTGTGCACGATCGCAACCAAGCCTGCAAAACCGTTGTCCAAAATGGTCGCCTTACCCAAGGTAGTTGTGGTAATGGTGTTCGTAATACAACTCAAAGTGCTCAAGCTAAACCTATTGCACGTCAGGGAGCTGCTCATCCGCCCCGTGTTGCCATTCCCAATGCGCTCAATCAACCACCACGTCCTCTGGCCCGTCGTGGTGTCCCACCGCTGACCCCTGCGCCTCAGCAGAAGTCTGCTCAGACAGTGCGGCGAGTTGTGCCAGAGAGTTTTAATCTCCCCCAACTGGTTAACCGTGCACTAAAACGCCCTGCGCCCTATCCAAATAATGGGAATCGTGGTTTGCTCTTTCCCCTTGGGTTTCCTGCTGATATTAGCTCTGTATTTGGCTGGCGACTGCACCCCATTTCAGGGGATTGGCGCATGCACAATGGTACTGATCTCGCTGCACCGCAGGGGACACCAGTGGTTGCCGCTTATCACGGAGAAGTGGTTTTAGCTGAAATGGTGGGTGGTTACGGTAATTTGGTGGTCATGCGCCACGAGGATGGTCATCAAGAATCGCGCTATGCTCATTTAGAGCATATCTTTGTGCAGCCCGGAGAATGGGTTGAGCAAGGCGAAGTGATTGGTTTAGTGGGGAACACCGGGAATTCCACTGGCCCACACCTGCATTTTGAATGGCGACATTGGGTGGCTAACAACTGGATTCCAGTTGATGCTGGGCCACAATTGCAATGGGCTTTGGCGGAAATGCGCCAGGCTATGCTCCGAACACTTCCACCTGAGCAACGTGCCCAACTCGCCCCAGAGCCAGCACCGCCTGAATTGGGCAATATTGCCCTGGGGAGTGGATTGCTTCTGATTACGCCTGATGCTGCGGTATCTGAGGGCAGTGATGCGATCGTGCAGACTGACTCAAAGCCGAGTCCTGAGCCACTAAAGACAGAATCAGCGAAGCCTGAAGCTGAATCTGTTGGCGAAGCGACGAAACCCCTATTTGACCCCCAACCGCTCTATCGCCTAGAGCAATCAAACCCGGATCAACCCCTCAAGGCTTTGCCAGCGAAAGAGTTGCAAAATTCTGCGATCGCGCCATAGTCGGAGGGCTTAGAATTTTCTACGTGCTAACCATTTGGTCTTGACGCCAGAAACTACGAATTGAAAGCTGCTAATTGCAAACCGAACACAACTCCATGTCCAACTGGCTTGAACATAGTGTACAGATTGAGATTCCAGTTGCTATGGAGCAAGTTTGGTCTTACTGGGCCGATCTTGAGCGGATGCCCCAGTGGATGCTTTGGATTGATTCAGTTAAGGAACTAGAAGATGATCCAAGCCTCTCACGATGGACTTTAAGTGCCACGGGTTTGGAATTTAGTTGGCTAGCCCGCATGCTCAAGAAAATCCCCGGTCAGATCATTCAGTGGGAATCTGTCGATGGCTTGCCCAATCGTGGTGCTGTACGCTTTTACGATCGCCATGACCATAGTATCGTTCGCCTAACGGTTGCCTATGCGATCCCTGGAATTGTGGGTGAAATTATGGATAACCTGTTTTTGGGTAAACTGGTGGAGGATATGCTCCATCAGAGTTTAGTTCGTTTTAGTAAATATGCTCAAGCGCAAGCTGGTCAATCCAATTCTCTCCAATCCTAAAATCAAACTGAGTGCAGAACTAACCTCGAAGGCTGCTTGACATCCTTAGTCAACTCATGAGTGTTGGGTTGAATGATGGCGTAAGCTTGCTTTTTGACGCTAATCCAACGCGATCGCTGAAACCCACTTTGATTTTACTGTATCAATCCAGTCGTGGACAAAGCAAATATAGGCGAGAATTTAGAAGAACCTCACAATTTGCGTCTTGTCCTGAGTCTATATATAAGACCGTGCCCATAGCACGGTTGGTGAGTGCAATGAAGAGCTTGATAAAAAATTGAACCTCTTTCCTACGAAAATTGGTAATTAGAGATATAGATTTTTATGTTATGTTCCGATGAATAATGCAGGTCAGATGATGACAGTGCAGATGAGATATTGATGTAGAAGAGCACCGTAAGATTAATCTAATGAAGTTTGGGATAAGAGGAAAGAATCACAATGGCAATCCGGGTTCTAATTGTGGAAGATTCCCTGATTGCTCAAGCTATTCTTAAACGACTCTTAAATCATCCTCCCCGAGTCGAAGTGGTTGGGATTGCCAGTACTGGTCTTGAGGCACTCAAGCAAATTGCCCAAACTGAACCTGATGTTATTTGCACCGATCTCCATATGCCTCAGATGAATGGCTTGGAGCTTACCCAAGAAGTGATGGCTCACGCGCCGCGGCCTATTTTAGTGTTTAGTACATCGGTGCAAAAAGAAGACACCCAAACTGTGTTTAAGCTCTTAGAAGCTGGTGCAGTAGATGTTGTTCCGAAGCCCCGGATTGAAAGTCCAGAAAACTATGCTCAACTGCAACAGCATTTATTACAACGGATTCAGGTTTTAGCTGGGGTAAAAGTCTTTACACGGAAACCTCAGCGACGTCATACAGAAATACTGAACACCAAAGTTTCTCGATCATCAGCTAATTTTGTGCGGCCCCTATGTTCTCTCATCCGACCCCGTATTGTGGCGATTGGGGCATCAACAGGGGGGCCACAAGCCTTTAAAACAATTCTCTCGCAACTCCCCAGCCACTTTTCGGTACCTGTGCTTTGTGTGCAGCATATTAGTGTGGGATTTTTAACAGGTCTATTGGATTGGCTACGACCTCTATGCTTGTTGCCTATCCAGATTGCAACAGCGGGAGAACGGCCTCAACCCGGCACTATCTACTTTGCACCGGAACAATTTCATCTAGAAATTGATTATCGAGGATGTTTTGCTTATAGCGCTCGAACGCCTGTGGATGGCCACCGTCCGTCTGTAACAGTGCTGTTCAATTCGGTGGCAGCTTATTACAAGGCATCAGCTTTGGGCGTTTTACTTACAGGCATGGGACAAGATGGTGCTTATGGACTCCAGGCGATTGACCAAGCTGGAGGTCAGACGATTGCCCAGAATAAAGCCAGCTCCGTTGTATTTGGGATGCCCCAAGAAGCGATCGCCCTTGGGGCCGCCCAGCAAATTTTGTCCTTGGAGACAATCGCGCCAATGATTATTCAACAGTGTTGTTCCCAGCTGGACGATTGAAAATTTCCACTGGTGCTAAATCCTCAGCGGGCTCAAACCCAAACATCTGACTGTAGAAATAAAACTCACCATCAAGAGCGCGTTTAATCGTCTCAGCTTGACGAAACCCATGTTGTTCCTCAGCAAACGAGACATAGGCGACGGGTAAGCCCTTAGCTTTAAGTACAGCTACCATCATTTCGGCTTGATTGGGAGGGACAACTTTGTCCTGCAAGCCTTGAAAAAAGATCACGGGGCAGTTGAGTTGGTCGGCGTGATGAATCGGCGATCGCGCCTGATAGATCTCCTGCTCTTCGGGATAACGACCAACTAAACCATCCAGATAACGGGCCTCGAATTTATGGGTATCTTGAGCCAGTGCTTCAAGATCGCTTACGCCGTAATAGCTTGCACCGGCTTTAAACACATCGGTAAATGTTAAGGCTGCCAGCGTTGTGTAGCCGCCAGCGCTACCGCCTGCGATCGCCAGACGTTCACCATCAACCCTGTTTTGGACGGCTAGATACTTAGCCACATTGGCGCAGTCTGCCACATCCACAATGCCCCAATTCCCCTGGAGCCGTTGGCGATAGTCTCGTCCATAGCCTGTGCTGCCACCATAGTTTACATCCACCACCGCAAAACCTCGACTCGTCCAATATTGGATGCGCAAATCCAGAGTGGCACTGGCTGCGGCGGTCGGGCCACCATGACTTTTGACACGGAGTGGTGGCTTTTCATTGAGGAGAGCTGTAAAGTCAGGATTCTGAGGCGGATAAAACCAGGCATGGGCCGTTTGACCGTTGTCCGTGGGGAATTCAATTGCTTCGGGCACAGAGAAGTAATTGGGATCAATCTCCAGGGAACTCGCGGATTTGAGTGTTACTATCTGCTGCGTATCCAAATCAAGTTGCACGAGTTGAGTGGGGGTTGTGGGTGAGCTGCCAAGAAAGTAGGCCTGGTTGCCTTGAATATTGAGGGCGCTAAGACTGGTGAAGGGCAGAGGAATCGTATCTAAAGTCTGTTGTTGGAGATTCAGGCGGGCGAGATAGCTAGACCCCTGCTGACTATAGATACAAAGCAACTGCTGCTCATCGAGGAAGCGATAGGGTTGAATGCCAAAGACCCAATGTGGAAAGCCAAATTCGGCAGACATTTCGTAGACGGGGGTGACGTCTTCACCATGCAGGGCATATAAGTTCCACCAGTTGCTGCGATCGCTCACAAAAAATAACGTACCTTCAGGCGACCATAGGGGCGCACAAATCGACTCAGTTTTACCTCCGGCCACACAACGGGCTTCACCGAGACGACCGTCGGCTTGAATAGAAGCAACCCAAAGGCGTGTTCCATCCCAGGGCATCTGAGGATGGTGCCAATCAAGCCAGGCGAGCTGAGTGCCATCAGGACTCAGGCGTGGCGAACTGTAGAAATCACTGCCCGTAATTAGGTCTGTCACTGCTCCTGTTTGGAGATCGACAGCAGCAATTGTGTTGGTTGGCTCCTGCCATGCTTGGGTATGGTTTTCAGACACACAGATCAGGCGATCGCGCTGATTATCCAGCACAATGTCCGCATAGCGGCGGGAATTCTCTGGAGTCAGGGGAACGGGAGCTTGGCCTTGGCCGGGTTGCTGACGATAGAGACGTTGATCCGCAAAATTCACAAAATAGATGGTGCCCTGCGCAATTAGTAGCGCTCCACCACCATATTCATGAACACGCGTACGCACATTAAACGGTGATGGCATGACATCTTTTACTGTCCCATCGCTATAGCACTGCACCAGAACATTACGTCCCCCCTCGGACGGCCGCCCTTCTAGCCAATAGAGGGTTTCGCCATCAACAGCGACGCCGCCAAGAGCGATATTGCTCGAAACAATTGAATCAGAGGTAATGGGCGATCGCCACGTACCAAAAGGTGCAGTCGTCACAGTTTTGTCGGAAGAAACACAATATTCTCAACATACCGGAAAAGTTAAACATCTTAGTTGCAATGACAACCTGCCAAGGAACAAACTCTTTTAAGATAGTAAACATTCCCTCGCAACACATCGGCTAACAGTCGTGGTTGAACGATGACCCAATCCCAACAACGTCCCCCCGCTCCACCCCCCGGACGACGTCCCCCTGCTCCACCCCCCGGACGACGACCTCCCGCTCCGCCACCCAAAGCTACTGCCACACCTAAAGCGCGAGCTGGGTCTCCCCCCCGTTTACCCAACGGCAAAGTTGCACCAGAGCATACCAATCGCCCTGCTGGTCAGCCAAGCTGTGTTGAGCTGCTCAAGAGATCACACGAAGAGGGCTATTCTGATGTCCATTTGGGGGTTGGCGAAGTCCCACGAGTGCGCGATCGTGGCGAGATGCTAGAGCTAGACTATCCTAAAACCGATACCGCCACCTTCTGGAGCTGGATGCAAGAGCTGGTGACAGAGCAGGAGATGCAGCAGTTCAAAGACACAAAAGAACTCGACACGGCGACGCAGTACGATTTCTCCCGGATACGAATCAACGTTTTTGATGCGTTGTTAGGCCCATCAATTGTGATGCGGTTGATTCCCAACAAGATCCTCACCTTAGAGCAACTCCGTTCACCGGAGGTCTTTAAAGATATTTCTGATGCGCACAAAGGTCTAGTGCTGGTGACCGGACCCACAGGGTCGGGAAAATCGACCACGATGGCAGCGATGATTGACTACATCAACAAAGAGCATGCCAAACATATCATTACTATTGAAGACCCGATTGAATTTGTCCATCAAAGCCGAAAATCGTTGATTAAGCACCGAGAAGTGGGAACCCATACGTTGCTATTTGATAATGCCCTGAAGGCGGCACTCCGGGAAGATCCGGATCTGATTTTGGTGGGGGAAATGCGCGATCGCGGCACGGTGAACACTGCTCTCAAAGCTGCTCAAACAGGTCACTTGGTAATGGGAACGTTGCACACGAATAGCGCAGTCAAAACCATTGACCGAATTTTGAATCTCTATTCTGCCGAAGAGCAAGATGCAATGCAGATTGCAATTGCTGAGTCCTTGGTGGCGATTATTGCTCAGGGTCTGTGCCGAACGACAGATGGTAAACGGGCCGCTTTTCATGACATTTTGATCAATACTGAGACGATGAAGGAATACATCGCTAAGGGCCGATACGAGGAAATGCATGAATTGATGCAAACCAGTGAATACGATGGCATGATCACCATGAATATGTCACTCTATAACCTCTATGAAGAGGGGCGTATTACCGAAGAGACGGCATTAGAAAAATCGCCCACCCCCAACGAGATGGCTCAAATGCTACGGGGACGCATCTAAGCATCGGGATGTGAGCAGCCCAAGCCACAACCATGATGTATTTAAGGGGATCGCCTTGCTAACGCCAGGGGGAGATGTGCTTTATGCGATTGATGCCAACCGGCAAGGCCGCTGGCATGTGCATTTATGTACTGCCATACAAACCCTATTACATTTGCCTGAGCCTCCTTTTTTCTTGATGCCGGCCTACAGTGCAACTCTCGATCGCTGGCGCGATCCGCGCACAGGTCAACTGCACACCTATGCTGAACTCTATCCGCCTCTACGGGCTTATCCAACCCTACTGAATGCGATTTTCAGCACCCCTGGACAGATTTGGACTGAAATTCCCTGGTACCGATCAAACACTGACCCCCTCGTCATTGAACAATATCGTGAGCGCTTTGCCCCTCTTTGGGATTATCATGCTTGGCTCTTATCTTATGATGATTGGCAGAGTCTTCAACAGACGTCCACACCTGTTAGTCCCCCCTTGAACACAGCAACGTCATCGACTTCGGTTACTAACTATGTCTTGCGAGTATTTGTTTCAGGACATAACCGAGTAATGGAAGGACACCTGCTTCGTCTACACCAGTTTCTAGAAACGCATTTCACCCAGCCCTATACTCTCAAGGTGGTGGATATTCTCAAAAATCCTGAACTGGCTGAAGCCGATCAGGTCACAGCAACACCAACTTTAGTACGCATTACACCCCAACCGACTCGGCGGATCGTGGGGACGTTTAGTGATGCAAATCAACTGCTGGATTTGTTGCTAGTCTAGGGCACGTTACTAATAAATGTCCAAAGTCTTACGAGACAATTGAGCGCCGACCCCAAAAACAGGGTAAGAGGCTGTAAGACAGTTACAACATTAATGACAGCCCCTAGCTTGATTGGCTGAACTTCAGCTTTCAAGCAACGTATTTCTGAAGGGCCAGGGTGACATTGTGACCACCAAAGCCAAAAGAGTTGGACAAAGCCACATCCACTGTCATTTCACGGCTGGTATGGGGAACGTAGTCTAAATCGCAGGCTTCTTCTGGATTATCGAGATTGATTGTGGGAGGGACGCGATCGCGATAAATTGCCATTGTTGTGGCCACTGCTTCGATACCGCCCGAGCCGCCGAGTAAATGTCCTGTCATCGACTTGGTTGAACTAATCGCCACGGCATGAGCATGATTGCCTAATGCTTTTTTGATGGCTTTGGTTTCGGTGGAATCATTAGCCGGTGTACTCGTGCCGTGGGCATTAATATAGCTGACTGCTGTCGCGTTGAGGTTGCCGTCCTTAAGCGCCAGCTCAATCGCTTTCGCTGCCCCAAGCCCTTCCGGAACAGGTGAAGTCATATGGTAAGCGTCACAGGTTGTGCCATAGCCGACAATCTCAGCATAAATTTTGGCATTGCGGGCTAAGGCATGATCGAGAGACTCCAGGATGAGGATGCCAGAGCCTTCACCCATCACAAACCCATCGCGATCGCGGTCAAACGGCCGACAGGCATGTGCTGGATCATCATTGCGCTTGGAGAGGGCCTTGGCAGAGGCAAATCCGGCTAAGGACAGTGGTGTAATTGCAGCTTCTGCCCCGCCCGCAATCATGGCTTGGGCATAGCCATTTTGAATGAGGCGAAACGCATCACCAATGGCATGAGACCCAGCAGCACAGGCAGTAACGGTACAAGAGTTCGGCCCCTTCGCGCCCGTGTGAATTGCCGTTAGCCCGGAGGCCATATTGGCGATCATCATCGGAATCGTAAACGCACTCACCCGAGCAGGACCTTTGGTGAGGTAAACCTCTTGTTGATCTTCCATCACTTTAAGCCCGCCAACACCTGTTCCAATCAATACCCCGATCTGGTCAGCGTTGAGATCCGTGATTTCCAATTGGGCATCTGCTAGGGCTTGCTTGCTGGCCACAACACCAAACTGGGCAAAGCGATCCATCCGCTTTGCCTCCTTGCGTGCCATGTAATCCGATGGGTTGAAGTCTTTAACTTGGCCCGCAATTCGACAATCGTGTTTGGCAGGATCGAAATGTGTAATATCCCCAATGCCATTCCGCCCAGCCATCAGACCATCCCAATAGTCTGAGAGGGTATTGCCAATGGGGGTGATTGCGCCTAGACCTGTAATCACAACTCGCTGCTTTTGCACGTTTGTCATTGTTCGATTGATGTTAACTTTGCTGATTTTAGTCCGAATTTTCGATATATCAGTTCTATGTCCAAAATGCTTACCCAGAATACCCCTCTTTTATCACCTCAGGATTTTTGAACGAATCCTCGCTGTTACAACCAATGGGATGATAAAGGTTAGACCCCAATATGACAAAAGAGGGATAAGTGCTCAGTTGCAGTGTCTTGCACCCAACGCAGCAAGTCATTACATAAAAGATTTTTATCTAAATGTTGGTTTATCTAAAGGCAAGCGCATTGAATTGAAATCAAAAGGCTGATCACCACTCATTGACCTATGAATTTGAGCGCGTTATCGCTCGTCTGCCAGAATGTCTCAGCTTATCTCAGATGGCACACTCGAGAATGTGCAAGCTTGGGGAAGGAAATGTCTCGACTGCCCAATATGACTGGGCTGTTCACTACACACTGAACTGCCTAATCGCTTCCGTTTTTCGTCATTTAAGCTGTTCGAGTAAACAATTAAGACTTCTCGGTGATGTACGCTACTGCTTTTTCAACTGTATCAATCCCCTCAGCTGCATCATCGGGAATTTCAACATCAAATTCTTCTTCAAGTGCCATTACCAGCTCAACGATATCTAAGGAGTCGGCACCCAAATCGTCGGCAAAGCTAGATTCGGGCTTGACCTCCTCGGCTGAAACATCAAGCTGATCGGTAATAACCCCTTGGATTCTCTCAAAAATAGTTTTTGCCATTCTGACCTTTCCTTAATTCAAGCCACTGGGGCTTAAATGTTTAAATTTTTTAGCATCCATGATCATATCGGATAGCGGGGCGATCGTGATCGGAGAGCCTGAATTTCCCATCAGGGGTGAAGAATCTGAAGAGATGTTGCTCTTGTCACTCTATCTAGACCTCCCCTAGGTGAAGATAAGTGGAGTGAAGATTAAAGAATACTTATCTACGTCGTTTCCTATGTCGCAGACCTCAACCGTGTCCCATCCAACTCTGCAATATGCTTATTTTCCTGGCTGTGTTGCTCAAGGTGCTTGTCGGGAACTCTATCAATCTACTGCTGCGATCGCGCAAGTCCTGAATATTGAGCTGGTTGAGCTGAAAAAAGCCGCTTGCTGTGGCTCTGGAACCTATAAAGAAGACTCTCAATTGCTTGAAGATACGGTTAATGCTCGAAATCTCGCTTTAGCCGAAGCTTTGAATCTGCCACTATTGACCCATTGCAGCACTTGTCAAGGTGTACTCGGGCATGTGGATGAACGTCTCAAACAAGCTCAAGAGCACCAACCCAACTACTTTGCGCAGGTCAATGGGCTGCTGCACCAAGAAGGTTGTTCACCGTATCAGGGGAATGGTTCGGTGCAACATTTGTTGTGGATTTTGGTGGGAGATTATGGGTTGGATGCGCTCCAGGCGAAGGTGCAGCGATCGCTTTCGGGTCTCAACTGCGCTGCCTTCTATGGCTGCTATCTGTTGCGGGGCCAGTCCCTGCTACCTCATGATGATCCTGTTTCGCCTCACTCCCTAGAGGCGGTTTTTGAAGCAGTAGGCGCAACGCCAATTCACTATGACGGCCGAACCCAATGCTGTGGTTGGCCCCTATCGAGTTATGCGACAGAACAATCTTTTCGGATGGCTGGCAAGCATCTCCAAGCGGCGATCGCAGCGGGGGCAGACTGTATTGTTACACCCTGTCCGCTCTGCCATCTGAATCTGGATTCCCGTCAGCCAGAAGTGGAGCAGGTGATTGGCGAAAAGCTCAACTTACCGATTTTGCACTTGCCCCAATTAGTGGGGTTAGCGCTGGGGATTGAGCCAGCAGTTTTAGGCTTGCAGCGTCATGTGGTGTCTACACAATCAGTGTTAAACAAGTTGGGGCTGAAGTAGGACGATAAACAAGCCACTGTAAAGGCATTTCATTTCGCATGTATCCCGTAGGGCGGGCAGCTTGCCCGCCGTTATCTTCTAGAACTGTAAACGATCGCATCCTGAACGAGCCATCAAGGCTTACAGCTATGCAATCCCCTAAACAAAAGTCGCCTGAATAACCGCATCGTTATAGTCAAAATCGCCCCCGCCTAAGAGATCTTCAAACGCAAAGGTGTTGTCGCCGAGCAACCGTACATGATCAATTTTGTCAGGGTTTGCGCCCATAAAGGCAAAGTAGGTATGCACCTCCCCATGGAATTGGTTAGTGGGATTTTGCGAGAGAAAGTCGCTCACCGTACCATTGGCAACCATAAACGGAGCAAAAAGCTTGCCCCCATCAAACCCGGTGGAAAAATTCACCCGTCGGGCCAAAGCCGCCGCCGCATACCCTGAATCGCCGGGCATTAGGTTATCGATCGCGCCCGCTGCATTATCAATAGTGTAGAACCCTAACTCATTGCTATAAGCTGCCTCGCTAAAGTTCACAAACGTTGCAGTCATAAACCCCTCATAGTCGCGGAGATCAATCAGTTCACCCTCATTTTGGTCTTGGAGGTTGTTGCCAATTACAGGGTTGAGGTTAAACGTTGGCGTTAACGTAAGCTTGAAGTCATCAAAATCCAGGCTACCGAGACCATCATCAAAGTTGAGCGTAAAGCTGCCGTCTGATTCATCAATCCGTAGGCGACCTGATTCAGGCAGCCCCAACGCCAGATTGCTGGGGGTTTGACCATTGGCGATCATGCCCTTGATGGTATCGGTGGTGCTACCTGTCACCAGATAAAAGCCCCAGAAGGAGTTGCCCTCCATCGTCAGATGACGGGTGGTTTCCAGGCCAGGGAAAAGATTGTCACTGAAATTGGAGAGGGCAGACATCACGATGCGCGATCGCGCCATCGCGGCTGCCATATAGCCCGATTCGCCAGGGGCAATGCCCTCGATCGTGCCTTCTGCATCATCGACGCGGAACATACCCAGTTCATTGAGTCCTCCGGTGTTCTGGCTCTGGAGCGTCAGCTTGAAGGTTTGCCCCCCTGGACTGTTCGTTCCTAACCAGTTGCCGTCATATAGCTCCACCAAGGGCAGCTCGGAACCCGCTTCCGGAAACACCACAAACCGGAGACTGTCCTCGTCTTGTTGAGGATTCAAGCTGTCTTGATCGTTGGTTACAATGTTGAGCTGGGTCTGACCCACAAAGTCTGCATCGGGTCGGAAGCGCAAGCCATCAAGCGCTTGGTTAATCGCGGTTTGGGCGCCGGTTAGGTTCAGTTCTTCATCGTCTTGGCCATCGCCTGTGGAGAAGGTTAGCCCTTCTGTGTTTGCTAGGGTTAATGTGCCACCATCAATCGAGAGCACCAGTTGGAGTTCGTCGTCGGTATCGGCATCATAGACCGCGATCAGGTTTTCAGTTTCGTCGCTAAAGATCAGGTCTTCGCCTTGGGTGGTGCTTTGGGAGCTGGTGGGGAGTTGGTTGATGGGGGCGGCATTCGGAGCTGTTTCATCAGTACTATCGTTATCAGCGATCGCCACAGTTCCGAAGTGAGCACCTTCATCAAACTCATAAGACCCGCTTTCCCGAAGCGCGAGGGTCAGGGTTTCTGTGCCTTCGATTAAGTCATCATCAATGGCTGTAACAGCAATTCCCACAGTGGTTTGACCCTCTGCGAAGGTGATGGAATAAACCCCACCACTCAGTGGCACAAGGCCAGGGGCACTTACGCTATAGTCTTCAGGGCTAGCGGTGCTCTCAGGACTCACCTGAAACAGCACATTTAACTCACCTTGAGCATCATCACGCTCTAGACGATAAATACTGGGCGTACCGCCTTCAGATGTATTGGTTTCAGGTGATACGAGTTTAACAACAGGTAAATTATTGGATGAACTGCCAGAAGTGATAGCAATAGACTGAGAGAACTCTGATGTTCCACTCTCACCTGTTGCTGTTGCTGTGATGTGAGCATCAGTAATAGAGTGACCCTCAGACAATGGCAGATCGACAATCCTGATCGAACTCTCAAACATTGCCTGACCTGTGTTATCTATCTCCACTCGTGGCGACAAAGTAATAAAAGCCTCGCCTTCTTCTGAGTCTTCACCAGTATTCAGGTAGAGATCAAGATTAATGAGCTGATTTGGCTTGGTTTGGAGTTCACCTTGAACAATGAGCTTCTCACCCTCAATCCGTGCACTCGTTAGCACTGGTTTGTTCTGTAAACCATTTGCGCCTGTATCGATATCTCCTGGATCATTAGGGGTTATACCATCCGAACCCAAATTAATTCCCAAACCACCATTCTGGGTAATTCGATTCGCATTGATAATATTATCTTCACCCTGTAGTACAGAAACGCCATCTCCTTGGTTACCAATAATATCGTTACGGCTGACTTCTATTGAAGTTGCTTCAAGTCGAACACCATCACCTTTGTTGCCAGAACTGATGTTTTTTGATTCATCTTTTCCTATAGTGTTACTAGAAATACTATAGAATCGAAAATTACTACTAGGTTGTGAACTCTGAATATATATTCCATGTTCTGAATTATCAGTAATCAGATTATTAGTCACACGGTTCTCTACAGCATTCTGGATTAGAATACCATGCTTGCCATTACCAGCATCTTTGTATTCAGTAGTATTTTGAACACTTTTTCGATGTACCCCAATATTATTAAAAGCAATACTATTATTTTGAGTATTGCTACCGAGAATCTCAAGTCCATTACCACCATTACCAGAGATATCATTCTCAGTCAGGGTATTATTATTTGTACCTGCCTCTAGGCGAATTCCAGTTCCCGAGTTACCGCGAGCCTGACTGAAGAAAGGATCTATGCCAATATTGTTACCAATAATCTGATTCCTGATTGCACCCTCACCAGAAACAATGATTCCAACTCCATCATTTTGAGAGATAATACTACTATTGATTGTATTCTGCTCAGTATTATTGATAAAAATACCAGCTTGACTATTCCCACCAGGGATCTGATTGGTCATATCAAAACCGAATGCTGAACGACTAATACTGTTCCGACCTTTGTTCTTGATTTCAAGTCCATACCCCTTGAAATTGACAACAGAGATACCAGAAATATTTGTCCCCCCCGAACTAATAGTTAAACCATTAGCAACCTCTGTAATATTTTGACCATCTAGAGTTAGTGGCGCTGAAAATGAGATCGATAAATTGATTGGAGTGATGATTTCTGGTAAGGGTGTATCCAAATAAATAATACGAGGTGAACCAGGCGGCTGAAGGTCAAGAGCGATATTTTGTAGACCTGAACTGACATTGGCATTCGCATTAGCATCAAGAATTGCCTGACGCAACGAACCTGGCCCACTATCGTTTGTGTTGGTTACAAGGAGCTGGTTAAACACTCCCGCATATTGCTCCTGCACCACCGCCGGAAACGCCACCATTCCCTGCATCGGTGCAGTCTGCACATCTAACTCCCAATCGCCCCCCAGCGAGGCATTCCCAACCAGCGTGCTCGACGCCGCCACCTTCGCCCCCGTCAGGAGCGATAAACAATCCAACAACGCTAGACCCGCCGTCGTCGATGCCGTTTGACAACTATAGAGCAACAGCTCTGCATCCGGACTGAGATAATTGCGCCATTGAGCCAACAACGTCGCATATTGGGGCAATGTATCGCGGCTGAGATGGGTTTGACCCAACCGTAAACTGCCCGGTGCACCGTGACATACCAAATGCACCGCTTCAACGGGTCGCCCCGTGGCTTGAACCTGGGCTTTGAGTTGTTGGGTGATGGTGCGAAGCGCGATCGCATCACGCGCCAACACCACAGGCTTAACCTGAGCAGGCACATTTGCAAGTAAGAATGATGCATCTGCCACAGAAGCATCAATGAACATCAGAGAAGAAGCAGCAAGAGTCCGACAGAAAACAGGATTAGACATGGTTTTGATAGATAACAACTAGCCAAACTGGGCTACACATTAGAGATTGCCCACATAATCCGTCTTTTCTATCAATACAGATAGGATCAATTTAGGATCACCAAATCAGATCAGTTTTAGGATCACCCGCAATTAAGCTGAATTTTGTCCGTAAAGATCGCTGAAAGTCTTGCTCAAGCTGACATCACAGCCTAAGACAGTCTGAATTTCAGTGCATATCAGGATCAATCAAGACCAGCTTGGAATGTGTCGTTGTCGGGTTATTTTAGGTTGATCTATTGCGAAATATTTCAAAGCATGACGCGATCGCACCTTAACCCGAATATTCATTCAGCAAAGAGTTGAGCAAGTGTGGATACTTGCTCAACTCTGTTAAATCTTTATAGATGCGGACGGGGAGACTCGAACTCCCACGCCAAAGACACTAGAACCTAAATCTAGCGCGTCTACCAATTCCGCCACGTCCGCGCACAGATTTTGATAATACCATAGGGATTGAGCGAAGGATATAATTTGAAGTCCGACCAGCCGTCTACCCACCTTACAGAACCTGAAGAAATCTCCTATGAGCACTGGTACGTTATTCGACAAAGTTTGGAAACTCCACACCGTTGGCACATTGCCCTCTGGTCAGACCCAACTCTTCATTGGTCTGCACCTGATCCACGAAGTCACCAGTCCTCAAGCGTTTGGCATGCTGCGCGATCGCGGGCTGCAAGTCCTTTTGCCTGAGCGTACCGTCGCTACCGTTGACCATATTGTGCCCACCGAGAGCCAAGCCCGCCCCTATGCAGATGTCCTCGCTGAAGAGATGATGCAAGCCCTAGAACAAAATTGCCAAGACTTTGGTATTCGCTTTTATAACGTGGGCTCAGGCAATCAGGGTATCGTCCATGTGATCGCCCCTGAACAGGGTTTGACTCAACCGGGCATGACCGTCGCCTGTGGTGATTCCCACACTTCGACCCATGGCGCATTTGGTGCGATCGCCTTTGGCATTGGCACATCCCAAGTGCGGGATGTGTTAGCCTCCCAAACTTTGGCATTAGCCAAGCTCAAGGTTCGTCGCATTGAAGTCAATGGCGAACTGCCACCAGGGGTTTATGCCAAAGATGTGGTGTTACACATTATCCGCAAACTGGGGGTTAAAGGCGGTGTGGGCTATGCCTACGAATATGCGGGCAGCACGATCGAAAACATGTCGATGGAAGAGCGGATGACTCTCTGCAATATGTCCATTGAAGGGGGGGCGCGATGTGGCTATATCAACCCGGATCAAACCACCTATGACTATCTTCAAGGGCGCGACTTTGCTCCTAGCCCAACAGCATGGGATACCGCTGTTGCTTGGTGGGAGAGCCTGCGCTCTGATGCGGATGCCACCTACGATGATGTAGTGAAGTTTGACGCGGCGGAAATCTCTCCCACCGTGACGTGGGGAATTACCCCCGGTCAAGGGATTGGCGTGGATGAAGCGATTCCTGATGCGGCGACATTGCCCGAGAGCGATCGCCCCCTGATCCAAGAAGCCTACCGTTACATGCATTGGCAACCCGGCCAAGCCATTAAAGACACCAAAATTGATGTCTGTTTCATTGGCAGTTGCACCAATGGTCGTCTTAGCGATTTACGGGAAGCGGCCAAGATTGCTCAGGGTCGTCAGGTCGCGAATGGGGTCAAGGCTTTTGTGGTGCCCGGTTCAGAGCGGGTTAAGAAAGCGGCTGAAGCAGAGGGACTGGATCAGATTTTTGAAGCGGCAGGCTTTGAATGGCGCGAGGCAGGTTGCTCTATGTGCTTAGCGATGAACCCCGATAAGCTTCAGGGCGATCAAATCAGCGCCTCCTCTTCCAATCGCAATTTCAAGGGTCGCCAAGGGTCGCCCCAAGGCCGGACGTTACTGATGAGTCCGGCCATGGTGGCGGCTGCTGCGGTGCAGGGTCGAGTGACCGATGTACGGGAGCTGTTAGGCTAGCAGAACGTTGGTGCGTTACGGCAGATTGAAAATGGTAAATCTGTAAATCTGAAGACCAAATTATGGCTGCCTAACGCACCTCGCAAAACTTGTCCTTACGACCCAGACTCTTGCTCTTGCGCGGCTTCTAATGCATACTTTGCAACTTGGAGCGTGTAGCGAGCTTGCTCAACGGGGGAAAGAGCCGACCAGTTTTGCTCCTTTGGTAAGGCCGCAGGCGCACTGCGCATGGCAAAAGCTACTGGTCGAGCAAACACCTGTAAATCATCCAGACTCCAGTCTGAGAGCAGTGGCCCGACGCAATCAAGCAACTGTTCTAGAGGCGAAGTTGTGGATTGGGCAAGTTGGGTAGCGCGATCGCTGATCGTTTGGAGCCAGTCAGCCGGAACTGTGGTGCCGAACTGGTCTTGTAGTTGGCTCACCAGTGAAGAACTGTTGGTTTCGCTCTGGGCAGGCCAACAGTTGTTTAGGGTTTCAAAAAGGCGATCGCTGCCAGTCTGAACCTCAGCATCCGACCAAACCGTCGCAGGTAGAGCGGTTTCGATTTCAGTCCACGCTTCATCTGCGACAGTTTGGGGGGCGGGATAAACCGATTCTGAGGTTAAGAGCTGTTCGAGTAGCTCAGCACTCGCTGAATCATAGCGAGAACCGGCGAGCAGTTGTTCAAGGGACAAGCGTGTCATACATCTATTACTCCGATAGGGATTACTCTAATAAGGTCATGGTCTCAAGCAAGGAGAGAGAGAACACCTAGGTGCGTGATGGAGGTGACTACACCCTCACATTTGGGTGTTCCGCAGTCTACAGTGAACTTTTTTCCAGTTGACACATCCCAGAAGATTTTGAGAGAGGTTCAAGATTGGTTCTGAACTGCACGTTTGTAAAGCATTTGAATAGATTTAAGAACTTTGGGAACCATCCCTGATTCGCTCTCTGCTTGGGGAGCCATCCCTTGCACTTGCATCAAAACTTTGGCTTCTTCCACTTGAACATCCCCATCGCTATAGATCAAAGCACTTAAGGCTTCCAGCAAGGCTTGATAATCAGCCTCCGTGTGATATTGCCGCAGATAGGCCGTAATCCATTGCATACATTCAGCAGGGGCAATGGGCTGAGCCTCAGAGAGCAACTTCTTAATGTCAGGGTCTTGATCAAGCTGATTATTCTGCGCCATAGTGTGGAGATATTGGCGTTCCTCTGGTTGAATCACCCCATCCAGCCAAGCTGCCCCCATCAGAATTTTGAGTAGGGCTTTGGTTTGGGTTGCGTTAATGGGAGAGGGTGTCATGGAAGATAACAGTTTGATGCCTCGAAACGAATAGCGTCGAAAACAGAGCGATAAGATCAAATCTGCATGAGTTCGGCTGTCATATTTTAGCATTGCGATTTAGGGCGTGTCGTCAGTTAACATCAGAAGTCTTACGGACAAGCGATAGAGCGCCCGACCCTAAAAATAGAAAAAGGGGCGGTAAGCCAGTCACAGCAATAATTTGAAATCCAACTAACGACAGCCCCTAGACGCGATTTGGCAGCCTTGTCCTTTCTTTGCAGATGACACCCTAAATCAAATCTGGAAACGTTTCACGAATTGCCGGATGAACCAATTGATGGGCTTGAATATTTAAGCCTCGGGCCAATGGCTCGTCCTTCAACACCGCATCTATCCCATAGTTTGCTAACTTCACCACATAAGGGAGCGTACTGTGGTTGAGGGCTTGGGTTGCCGTCCACGGCACAGCTCCTGGCATATTGGGAATGCCCACATGCACGACCTTTTCATCGATATAGCTCGGCTGGCTATGGGAGGTGACATGCATGGTTTCAATACAGCCCCCTTGATCCACAGCCACATCCACAATCACCGAACCTGGACACATTTGAGCCACTAATTCCCGACTGACCAGTTGCGGTGGGCGTTTACCGGGAACCAGCACCGCTCCAATGACCAAATCCGCAGCCTGTACTGAGGCTTCAATTTGGCTGGGGGTGCTGTAGAGATAACTCGCCTGCGCCCCTAGCAGATTTTCGAGTTCCACCAGCCGTGCCACGTTGATATCAATAATCTCCACCGTTGCGCCCATACCCAATGCAATTTTGGCAGCTTCTGTCCCCACTACCCCACCGCCCAAGACCACCACCCGTCCGGGTCGAACACCGGGTACACCGCCGAGGAGCACGCCTCGCCCGCCATGCTGTCGTTCTAGATAATGTGCCCCCATCTGGGTTGCCAGTCGTCCGGCGATCGCACTCATCGGTGCCAGCAGCGGTAACTGGCCATTGGGCAATTCAACAGTTTCATAGGCAATAGCTGTAATGCCAGATTGGAGCAAGCATTCAGTTAACATCCGATCGGCTGCTAAATGCAGATAAGTAAAGAGGACGTGACCCTTATGCAACTGGTCGTATTCAGTGGGTAATGGTTCTTTGACCTTGACCACCAGTTCTTGATTCCAGGCAACCGTTGCCTCAGTGACAATTGTGGCTCCTGCTTGCTGATAGGCTGCATCTGTAAACCCTGCTCCCTGACCAGCTCCGGTTTCAACAAAGACTTGATGGCCGTGTTGGCATAGAACTTGGACAGAACTTGGGGTTAAACCCACCCGAAACTCTTGGTCTTTAATCTCTTTGGGAACACCAATGTGCATAACGAACCTCCTGGGCGATCGCGCTACACCTCTATTGTGGCAATTTTTCCCAGATTCTTCAGGTTGTCTTAAGAAGTGTGTGCCTTCACGAGAAATGACGCTAATGACACAGAGGAATTAAGCTAGAAAATACTGACCGTGTTCAATCCAATTTAGGGTACGTCAATCCACTCTCTCTCCCCATGATTCTGTTTCTTCTTCATCCCATCCACTCGTGACCTCTTCTCCGGCTAACTTTGCCAGCCCTGAATCGCCCACATGCCTTTGGGTGATTAGTGATGACCCAATTTTGCGATTGGGTTTGGTGACTGCTTTGGGAAACTTAACCCATTTTCAAGTAGAGCAAGATTGCGATCGCGCCACGGCATTGCCCGCATTAGCCCAACAGACAGATTTAGCCGAGTGGATGCTAATTGTAGCTCTGGGAAACGATTTTGCTTGGCTAGAGCAATTGAGCCAGCTTGTGTCACCCGAGCGTGTTTTGCTGCTGCTCGAACCAGAGCCTCTCGCCCAAGCCACTGTGACAAGTTTAGGGTTTATTTATACCTGCCCTCAGGGGTCGAGTTTGGAGGCGATCGCCGCCCTTCTCTTACAGTTGTCTGCCGCCGAGCCACCACCACTCACCGCCCCAAAAACGGCTCCGGTTCTACTCCCTTCGACTCATTTCCCCCAAGCTCCACCGCGCTGGCTCTACAATCTGCGGCGGGCAGGGTTGGTACAAATTAGCGATAATCTAGCTCAAATCGAAGGAAATTTGTCCCAAAATCTGCCCCGAGTCGATCGCTGGTTTTGGCAGGGACGACAACGGGAGTTGCGTTTGGCTCGGTGGTTAGTCAATCAGCTTTTACCTGTGGAGGTTATTTTGACCCCTGCGGCAACAGGTGCCCCCGCACCAAAGGAAGAGACGGAAACAAGCGCGATCGCCGCCCCTCCCACACCCGTCCTTTCCGAGCGCTTACTGAAGGCTTGCCTAGAACGGGCGCGATCGGGGTTAGACAATGTCACCCCTGGACTACTGGCGATTGAGATTTTGCAATCCCAAAAACGTCAGGAATTGGTTTATGTGGTGGTTGCTCAGTTAACAGCTTGGCTCCAGGAAGCAAAATACCTTGATCCCAGTGCTCAACACCTCACCGAACAAACTGCGGAGATTATTCAAGATCTGTGGCAGCGCAGCACCCTAGAATGGCAGCGTCGCTATTACCCCAATGCACCAACGACTGCGCCAGCATCACCTCTGATCCGACGTGATGTGCTAGCACGCCCCTTTCCGGGGCTGCCTTTTGTGACGGATTTACTCATTTATCTGGTTCAGGAATCACCGCTGACGATCGATCAGGTTCCCTATCGCCCCGAGTCTCCCGAGGCTCAAGCCCGGGCAGCCTTAGTGCTTGATCATCTGGTAATTCAACTGGCCAACCAAGTGATGAGCTATTTACTCAACTATTACGCAGAGGTTGAACAGGTCAAACTAGAACTCTATCGTCGCAATTTCTTTGCCACCCGAGAGCTTACCCGCTTCCGCAATGAACTGTCTTGGCGCGATCGCCAAATGGCTCTCTTTCTAGAGCCGATAGCCATCTTTGAGAGTTGCTACCAACTCTGGCAGTTGGGCAATGGTCAAATCACCACAGCCCAGCTCTATGCCCCTCGCCTCGAAGAGTTACGTCAACTTCAAGGCATTCCCTGGCTCGTTACGATGACCTTCGAAGTGCGGGATGCTCTGGCACCAAGGGTGAGAGCGGCAGTGGCGATCGTGGGTCAGGGGGTTGTCTATCTACTCACCCAGGTTTTGGGTCGGGGGTTAGGCTTGATTGGGCGCGGTATTGTGCAGGGACTCGGCAGCAGTTGGCAAGAAACACGCTATGGGCGCAAGGGCAATGATTAACCGCATCCTCCGTTTAGAACACGGAGGCTTTACCTTTCGCTTGTTGTAAACCAACACTGTCCAACACAGAATAATCATAACGGAGAGATCCTACCTATCTGACTAAATACCCAGATTCAGTCCTTAACTAAATCTGGCAGGATATTCTTTCTCTCCAAAGTACTGTCCTGCAAGGCTTACTGAATTTATCCACTCCTCATTTTTATCGTTACACAGTGCGAGAGGATGAACATCAAGAAATAACAGGTTGATGTTCCGGGTTTAATTTGTAAACAGATGTATAAAACGTCACAACCATTTCTTAACTAGCACGACAGAATATAAATTACCTTGGCCCTCTTCGTGACTTCTCCTGTGACTGATACTTTGTGGATTTTGGTCTGCTCTGGGCTAGTGTTCTTGATGCAGCCTGGTTTTATGTGCCTCGAATCTGGCTTAACCCGCTCCAAGAACAGCATCAATGTGGCAGTTAAGAACCTTGCTGACTTTGGCGTTTCCGTCGCTCTGTTCTGGGGTTTAGGTTTCGCACTGATGTTTGGTACAACTCAGCAGGGTTGGCTGGGAACGAGTCGATTCTGGCTGGACTTGCATCAACAGCCTCAGCTTTCAGCTTTCTTTATTTTTCAGGTCATGTTTTGTAGCACCGCCACCACCATTGTCTCTGGGGCAGTCGCAGAACGGTTGCGATTTCATATCTATCTGCTAATTGCGATGTTGGCCTCGGGATTGATTTATCCCTTGTTTGGTCATTGGGTTTGGAATGGACTAGACGCAGGAGCAACTGATGGCTGGCTCGGGCAATTGGGCTTTGTGGATTTTGCGGGTTCAACGGTTGTGCATGGGGTGGGAGCTTGGGTCGCACTGGCGGTTTTGAAAGTGGTCGGCCCCCGTCTGGGTCGGTTTCCAACCGACAAGTCACCCCAAACCATTCAAGGGTCAAACCTGCCCCTCTCAGTATTGGGAGTGATGTTACTCTGGTTTGGTTGGTTTGGGTTTAACGGTGGCAGTACCCTAGCGCTTAATGATGATGTTCCACTCATTGTGATCAACACCATCTTGGCTGGAGTGGGAGGGATGTTAGGGGCTGGGGTATTGGACTGGCAGCAACATCACATTCCTCGGGTGGAGAGCCTGATGAATGGCTCTTTGGCCGGTTTAGTCGCCATTACCGCTGGGTGTCATGCAGTCAATACACCACTGGCATTTATTATCGGTGCTGTGGGTGGGGCAGTGATGCATCTCTGGGTGTATTGGATGCAGCAATGGCGTTTGGATGATGCCGTAGACGCGATCGCAGTTCATGGTGCAGCAGGCATTTGGGGCACCGTTGCGGTAGGATTATTCGGCTCACCTGATGCGTTGGGGACAGGTTTGGGACGGTGGCAACAGGTATTCGTACAACTACTGGGCGTAGGCGTGGCATTTGCCTGGGCGTTTGGGTTGACCCTGCTCTTAATTTGGCTGCTCAGTCACTTTACGCCTTTGCGTGTACCGCCTGAAGATGAAACTCGGGGTCTAAACCTCTCAGAACATGGTGCCAAAACTGAATTGTATGACCTCTTTCAGGTGATGGACTACCAGGCTCAGACCCAAGATCTGACTGCCCGAGTCCCGGTTGATCCGTTTACTGAAGTGGGCCATATTGCCCATCGTTACAATCAGGTAATGGATGCAATGGAGGCTGCCGTTACTCGCCATCAAGCCATCGTTCATTCCTCGATGGATGCAATTTTAACCTTTGATACCCATACATTTAAGATTATCTCTGCAAATCCTCGGTCTGAAGCATTATTTGGTTATCGACATACTGACCTGTTAAATCTGGCTATCGATGATTTGCTGGACTGGTCGATTCAGACTAGCAGCGAACGACACCAGCTCTTGCAACAATTCACCAGTCATCAACCCCAAGAAGTTGTCTCCCATCGCCAGGATGGCTCAATTTTTCCCGCGGAAGTCACATTAGCCCGCGTCGAGTTTGGCCACCGTTCTTTTTTAACGGGTACATTTCGGGATATTACTGAACGCAAACAAGCCCAAGAAGCGCTACAGCGTCAGCGCGAGAATGAAGCGCTCCAGAAAACCCTCACAGAATTGAAAGCCGCTCAAACTCAACTGATCCAAAGCGAAAAAATGTCCAGTTTGGGGCAGATGGTAGCGGGAGTCGCCCATGAAATCAATAATCCGGTCAACTTTATTGCAGGGAATTTGACCTATGCCCAAACCTATATTGAAGATCTACTCCATATTGTGGACTTATATCAGCAGTGCTTTCCGGATATTCCTGAGGAGATTCAAGAAGCGCTCGAAGAAGTAGAGTTTGATTATCTACGAGAAGACTTTCCTAAGCTCCATAGCTCGCTGCGCCTTGGGACAGAACGGATTCAAGAGATTGTCAAATCGCTGCGCATTTTCTCCCGTCTTGATGAAGCAGAAGTTAAGCAGGTTAATCTGCATGAAGGGCTTGATAGTACGTTGCTTATTCTGCGCAATCGTCTGAAAGCCCCTCTCAAAGGGTCAGCAGAACCCATTTGCGTGGTGCGCAACTATGCAGAGTTACCGTTGGTGGAGTGCTATGCGGGCCAACTCAACCAAGTGTTTATGAACCTGCTCAGTAATGCGATCGATGCCCTTGAAGAAGCTTGGGAGAACAGTTATTTCAGCGCACCAACCCATCCGACCATTGAGATCGCCACGGAAATTTTCGGCCACAATTGGGTCCGCATTACGATCAGTGACAATGGCATGGGTGTGGCACCAGAAGCCCAATCCAAACTCTTTGACCCTTTTTTCACCACTAAAGAAGTGGGTAAGGGAACAGGGTTGGGGTTATCAATTAGTTATCAGGTGGTTGTTGAACGTCATCAGGGTCAGATGAGTTGTCAAACGGCAACAATTGGTGGGGCAGCATTTGTCGTGGAAATTCCGATTCAACAGCCCACCGTTCAACAAACAAAATCAACTCCCCTCGCATCCTGAGCGAGATTCAAGCTGTATCCAAGTGAAACCTAAAGGCTTTATGTAGGGGGCGTACTTTTTTATCTTGGCTAGAGTTGGGTTAACCACGAAGAGATTGCCCCGACATTATCTTTGGAACTTTACCTATTGTGGCTGACTGTTTGAGCGCCTGTTCCAAACATGACCAGACAGATCATACTCAGAGTACAGACGCTACAGATTAATCACCATTAACCCAAGCGATCGACTCGGCCGATTGCCAGAGCTTATAGATTAACAATTCAGCCTCATCATTCAAGCGGGTCACAAACACCCCTTCGTTACCCTCGTCATCAGACATCACCCAAGTGCCGCTAAGGCAAACTTCGATGTATTCTGCATCACAAGGATCCATGGCGATCGTGCCAGGGTGTTGATGGTTAGCTAACGCTTCCAACTCATCAAGACCCGAGACCTGAACAGGCAACAAAAAGGATGCGGTGCTCGGCTCAACCGTCAAGGGCATAGCAGCACGCAAGGCCACTAGCACCCGAGAATTTACCCAGGTTTCCATTGTTTGGGTCAAGTGCTCTAACCAAAACCCATTTTCCGTATAGGTCAATTTCAACATCGTCTTAATTGGATTTGATTGGGTTAAGAGGAAGTTTGAGGGACGGCGTAAGAAGTAATGAATAGCGAGTAACAGTTAATGAGCTTGGACTCAGTTCAGACATCCTGCTGAGTGGGCATTGCCCACCAGAAACAGGTTGCCAATTTTATGACATGTCTGAACAGAGTCTAAAGTTACGATGAACGGCTCATTACTGAATTTCGCTCTCATTACTAGCCTGCCCCCAAACGAAAACTGCAAACTGCGCGTTACGTTATTTGAAACGTTCCCATCGGGAAATTGCGAACTGCGAATCGCAAACTGTTAGCTGGCTTGCTGTTCCCGCCAGAATTGCTCGGCGAAAACCACCGTCGGGTGGGGTGGTGCTTTCGGCTTACGGTGCAATGGCATCCTGGCTTGCTCCGGGGTGCGGGGGCCTTTACGGCCATTGCAGGGAGCGCAGGCTGCCACCACGTTGTCCCAGGTATGGCGTCCGCCTTGGGCACGGGGCAGCACATGGTCAAGGGTCAATTGGCGCTGAGCACCACAATATTGACAAGTATGCTGGTCTCGCCGAAGCACCTCACGCCGACTCACGGCTGGGGGTTTCCAAGCGCGATCGCTGCGATTCGTCGTTAGGCGAATATGCACCGGAACCTTGAGCACAAATTTCGGGGCACGCACTTCCCAGGCTTGGGTGCTGTACCAGTCTAGGGGCTCGGCTTTCCCTGTAATCAAGAGGATGATCGCCCGACGGATATGAATCCGGCTCATAGGCAGGTAGTTGTGGGAAAAAACCACAACGGATTGGTTTAACGGTTGCTGAACAATACTGGTCACGGTATTAGCTCCTCTTACTGCCGTTGGACATAAACTCAAAACCCCGCTTGCTCGGGGAACGAGAAGCGGGGTGAACCGTTTGGGGGTGATCGAGGGTTAGGCTAAGCGACCAGGCTGTTGCTATTCCTAAAACTCGTACTTCTCGTGTATTTAAACTGGGTCGATTTGGGCATGACTGGGTCAATCGGCTTGACTGCAATCATTAAATGCCTGCGTTCGGTGGCTGGATGTTCGGGCTCTCGGCCTAAACTGTCCTGAGGTTCTAAGACGAAACGCTCGCTATACCGCTGCGCCTCTGTTCCTATGAGGCTAAAACTGTCTGCTAGGCAATTCCACTTGGAGGCGTCATGGGCCAACCCGTTATTGCCAAAGCTTTGCAGTCCGAGACCAGCATTAATGCTTGCCACGTTTGCGCTTGCCAAATTCGCTTGTGCTTGGGGTGTGGTCAATGAAATCACGTCATCCTCCTTAAAAAAGTGGGGGTGAAGGGCAATTGCCTTAGGTGCAATTATACTCGCTAATTTAGATTTGCCAAGGGATCGAAATCACTCAAATTTTGGGTGAGTGAGATTTTTATTCAGGGGGTTGGCGAAATCCGTCTTTTAAATACTACACTTGTAATACCAAGATGTCCACTTTTTTGGAGGAATGATTTTCAATGCGTACCTTAACCAAACCCCGTACATCAACCACAGACATGGAAGTGACCAGTATTCGCCTAGAGCGCGAGTTAAAAGACAAGCTCAAGGAGTTATCGGGCAATACGGGGTATCAGGCATTGATCAGAGATGTGCTCTGGAACTACGTCCAGCAGAAGTCCGGCAACTATCGCCCCCAGTTTGCCCCCTCAGATATTCGGGCGTTTATCGAAGCGATCGCCCAAAAAGATGAAATCTGTGTGCTCACAGGCAAACCGATTCCAGAAAGCAGCCCTATGCGCCTCGGTCTGACGACCTATGGCGATCTCGTTCCGGTTGCTGCCGCTTAGGCTTCTTCACGACCCCATAATCAGGTTGAAGAGGATGCTATTTATACAACGCTTCTATGACGTATAAAATCTTGCTCTTCAACCTGAACTGTCTCGACATTGGATTTTGATTCTCTAGTCTGGTTCGATGCCCAGTTCTCGCAATTTTGCCGCTAAGCGATCGGCTCGTTCCCGCTCCTGGGAAGCTTCCTGGCTGGCCTGTTTAGCCCGCTCCTCTGCTGAATCAGCTCGTTCCCGTTCTTGTTCAACTTCAGCTTGAGCCTGACGCGCCAACTCTTCCGGATGGGGAATAAGCTGACCTGAAGCATCATAGAACCGCAGCCAAGGGGCAGTTTCTCGCTGTAATGTGCCCTGCCACACCCCCAAACTCAAACCCAGCGGCGCACACCACAATTGCCCCTGAGCATTGGGCTGCAACGCTTGGTATTGGCTGCCTTGAAGCTGCCAACCCTGTAAAGATTTTGCGTCGAAGGGATCGTAGACAAAATAGTGCTGGGTGTGAAAGGTCTGGCTGTAGAGGGTCTTTTTGTTGTTCAAATCAATGTGAGCTGTTGTCGGTGACATCAACTCTACAATCACATCCGGATACTTCCCATCCTCTTCCCAGACCACCCAACCTTGGCGTTCCTTGTTACCATCCACATCCAAAGTCACAAAGAAGTCTGGGCCACGGAATTCCCGGTTCTTAACCTGTTTCAGGCTGTAATAGACAAACATATTGCCGCCCGTGAAGTAATCATCGCGGCCCGCAAAAGCCTGATGAATGGCCGCAATCAAGACATTCATGCCAATGCGGTGGCGATTACTTTCCAAGGGTTCTCCATCATCAAAAATCAGATCGGTAGGAGGAAGGTTAGGAAGCCAAACTTCAGTATTCGGCTGCGATCGCGTTTCGGGTTGAGCTGTTGTGATGATCGGAGGCGTCATGGGAGTCTCCAGAAGGTTGATTTCAATTATAGAAGAAAATATCAAATCAGTTTTTCTGTTCTTATCAACTCCGCTCCCAATGCTCAATTTGGCGCACTGCCATCAGCGCTGAATAGCTCACGCCCGCAGTGCCTTCACCAGGATGGGTCGAATCGCCCACCAACCAAAAGTTCTGGAGTGGTGTCCGCGTCCCGAATCCAAACGGGCCAAAGGTGCTGAGACGTTGAGAAACCCCACCCACATAGCCATATTTGCGATCGGTGTAATGGGCAAAGGTACGGGGTGTGGCTGCCTCTTGATGCAGAATGGTGTCGGGTGTGAGGTGGAAATATTGGGCGAGGTGAGCGATCGCCGCCTCCATATATTGCTGTTTCCGAGCCTGATAGTCTGCGGACGCCAAACCGAACCACGATCGCGGCTCCACAAAACTCGATGCGATCACGGTCGCTTGGCCCTCTGGTGCGCGACCATCGCCAGGGCGACTCACTGAAACAAACAGAGAATTATTTTCGCCAATTGGCCCCGCTGGATCGTAGAGAAACTGTAAGTGGGGTGGGCAATGTTCTGGAATTGCCGCTTGCGTCACCCCGAGATAGACCACGAACGCCCCCGATGGCTCCGGTATCTGTTCCACACGCTGACGATATTGTCCGAAGTTGAGCAAGCTGGCAGGCGCGAGCAAGGGTTGGGGAGCAGGCTGGGTAGCAATTTCCGGCTCTAGCATCTCGACAAGGTTATGCGTGGTGATATTCCCAACAACATGGTCGGCTGCGATTGTTTGATACTCCTGCGTGCGGCGGTTATACAGCAGAATACTCTTCACCTGGCCCTCAGCGTGATGAATTTCTTTAACGATATGGCGCAGATGAAGCTGACCACCGTGCTGGATTAAGGCTTCGGTGAGGCGATCGCTCAACCGCTGCATACTCCCCTCTAGATGAAATAGCCCTTGGGGTGCTTGGGAAACTCCCAAGGCTGTAGCAGCATACAGCAAAGCGGTCTCGTCAGCTCCGACCTGGGAATAGAGCTTCAGTTGCAAGTCTAAAAATGTTTTAAGGCGGGTATCATGCGCCAGTCCCAAAATGTTGAGCAGATCCCCCACGGTCATTAGGGCAAAGGGAGCCGTGAACAATGTGTCAGGACGCACCGCTTGCATGAGCTGCCCTAGATCCCAAACATTCCGGGGCGGCAACACCGGATCGCGGGACTGGAAGCGCCAACTCACATCAAAGAGCAGTTGCAAAATCTGCCAGAAGCGATCGCTACCTGGAAACTGTCGCCGCCGTTCAGTTTGCCACCTTTCAGGGTCGCGCCAAACTTGAATGGGCTCTGTCTCACCAGGCAGAAACACAGCACAGGCTGGATCGCAGTGAGTGGCAGCAGGCAATTCCACCCCTAATTCTGTAAAGATGCGGTGATGAATCCCGCCGGGTTCAAGACCTGCTACTTGAGTCGCGCCCACATCAAAGGTGAAGCCCCGTCGCTTAAACGTTGAAGCACAACCGCCAGGAACTGCTGCTTGTTCAAAGACGTGGACGTCAAACCCACGTTTGGCTAGGAGTGCGCCAGCTGTCAAACCACCTATACCAGCACCGATGACAATGACTTGAGTCATTTATGAATTTTTGTAAACCATCAGTCTTAGTATACGAGGCGGCTAGTGGATTTGCCCAATATGCAACACAGTAGAGCTTTCTCCGATGATGCAAACTCTCACCCTTCCCAAGTCAAAACTGCTCAAATTATTGCGCGATCGCTTCGCCTTAACCCGAAGCGAATTCCCCAGTTTTACGCTGAACTTGCTCACGATTTACCAAATTTACCAGATGAGCAAGTTGAACCCTGGCAGCGCATCCGCGATCGCTATTTTGATCAACTCGAAAAGAGCATCAAAACAACAAAAGGATAGGTTATGGAACCTATCCTTTCGTTTCTGTTTGGTTGTCATTCAAACTCCAAAAAACAATGCTTAGACCTGCCACGCTCACTTACCCAAGTTATCAACGGAACAGGTGGATCTTAAGTGAATCACTTATGAACTCCCAACTTTCTATTTTGGGCTACTGAGGGCTTTCCAATATTGAATTTTGGAGGGGTTGGATGTTGACAGAAGTAGAGGTTATCAGCACGTAGTTTTGCTTGATGAATCTGTCTTTGTTTGTATATTCTAACTGTACAGACCGGGTAAGACGTATCGCAAGACTCTGTTACCAAACTTTACGACAGGAGGGTTGTTCACATCAGGATTAATCAGGACATTAATCACTTACAATCGATTGCTTAAACTGTAAATTATTCACAGCTTCTGCCCGAGAAATGCTACAGACGCAACCTCACCATTTTGCCTAATGCCTTGCGTTCGCCCGACGTGAGGTCTCGCCATTGGCCAGGGTTAAGCCTCTCCAGGCTCAGGGTAGCGATCGCCACCCGAATCAGCCGCAATGTCGGATGCCCCACAGCCGCAGTCATCCGACGAACTTGACGATTTTTGCCTTCAGTGAGAGTTAGCGCTAGCCAAGCCGTTGGAACAGTTTTGCGAAACCGAACGGGGGGGTCACGAGGCGGAACATCCGGTTCAGGGCTGAGACGGCGAACTTGAGCTGGTCGGGTTTGATAGTCACGGATTTTGATCCCCCGCTGGAGTTGGGCGATCGCGGCCACATCTGGAACCCGCTCTACCTGCGCCCAATAGGTACGGGGGTGCTGATAACGAGGGGAAGTGAGGCGATGCTGAAGTACCCCATGATCTGTCAGTAGCAGCAGCCCCTCACTATCTCGATCCAGGCGACCTACTGCATAGACCTTGGGAATAGGGATGTAGTCTTTGAGGGTGGGTCGCCCATCGGCTGCCGTAAATTGGGTCAGCACCCCATAGGGTTTGTGAAACAGTAGATAGCGATGGCTCATTATTCCAACTCTGGCTTTACGATGCTAAAGCCTTCGGTGCTGCTCAGAATCGCGTCAGAAGAAATAGCTAAGCGCTCTAGCCCCGCCGCATCTAAAAGTAAATAGTGACCGTCGGCGCGAAACTGAGCCAGTTGAACAGGATTGCTGATAGGGAAGACATGGCGATCGCTATAAAAATCCAAACTCGGCCGATTGTAATCAAAGGAGGTAAATACCCTTTGTCCCGCTGGTGTATGCTGCTCAATCATTTGAGCCACACCCTGCACCGGAAACGCTTCGTTGAGTTCCCAAATCCACACGGAGGAGAGCATCAAACAGGCGAGACAAGCATAAATCCCGATCAGCAACGTGGGCACAAAGCGGCGATCGCGCTGCTGGAGTTGCCAGGCCACCATCGCCATCGTGATCGCCAAAACGAATGCCAGCAATATCAGGGGCACTTGCGGATCAGTCAGGGCAAAATAGACCATGCCACCTAACCCTACAAGCGCAATCAAACCCAACAGCCAGCGTAGCCCCCGTAGCCATCGCCCGAGATGGTCTTGGGCTTCACTGAGCTGCCAACCCACCGCCAGCGCCATAAATGGGTAAATGGGCATGACGTACCAAGGCAACTTGGTTCCCATCAATGAAATCGTCGTTAGGAACAGAAGCGTGACAGTTAAAATTAAACGTCCCCGTGAGGTCTGTCGCCCTTGCCACGCAAGCCACAACCCTCCTGGCCAAAACAGTAACCAGGGAAAGCCATATTTAATAATTTCCAGCAGATAATACCAAAGTGGCCCAGCATTCCCTTCCACAGCCGTGGCAATCCGAGCAAAGTTTTGCGTACCCAAATGCACTTGCACAAAAATTTCACCATACTGCTGCCATTGGCTGACATACCACACTGCAACACAGCCCATACCCAAGGCAACCCCTAACCAAGTGTAGGGATTACGCAGGGCAGCCCATTGGCGATCAAGGAGCATATAAACTCCCACAATCCCCCAGAGGGCAAACACCAAGATGCCTTTGGTCAGGGCGATCGCCCCTAAGCACAAGCCCATGCCCAATGCCCAAGGGGGGGACTGGCGCGATCGCAACAAACACCACAACAGCAAAATCAGCAGGCTATTGACAAGCCCATCGAGCATTAACAAACGCCCATGCCGTACCACGGGCAATAGGGTGAGGTAGACCCCTGCTGTGAGCACAGCATCGCGGCGGCGAGGCGTGAGTTCTCGGGTAAAGCTATAGAGTAGTGGAACACCTAGAGCGGTAGGCAATGCCAGGGGCAAACGCAGAGCAAATTCACTCATTTGGCCGAACAAACCCGTCCCCAATGCCACCAGCCAATAAATCACTGGGGGCTTCATAAAATAGGGTTGCCCAAATTGCATCGGAAACCACCAGTTTTGATTGCGGGCCATCTCACGGGTGACGATCGCATAAGTGCCTTCGTCCCAGTCGCGGAGGGGGAGATTACCGAGGCCAATTGTCCAGAGAGCGATCGCAGCAATGCTCAACAACAAGAGCCATCGTTGATCAGGAGTGAGGATTACCCACGTTGACAGCCAGGCAGTTAAGTTTTTTTTACACATCCAGTCTATAGGGCGAAGGTCAACAAGCCATAATTTTCAGAGTGGCTTCGACTATTATTTCGCAAAGACTGGCTATAACTTAGAAAAACCGTTAGAGTACGGGCACTCTGCCCATTTTTTTAGGCGACGCGTTATCAACCAATCATGCTAAACGGAATAAAGAGACAAGTCGTTGTACTTGCTCAAACAAAAAGTAACGAGGGGGATTAACAGTTGGTTGTAACCAGACAGGGAGCGCGATTATGATATCTGTCTATTTGCTAGTGAGCTGAGACTTGGCAGCGGGAGGGGTGACAAGGAACCCGATAGCTCTGCTGCAACACCTGACGTGCCGATCGCTTTAGCAAGCATTCTGCCGTTTCTGGTTGATGGTAGGTGGGAGAGGCGAGCCAGGCTCTGAGCACCTCAAGCTGGCCTGAAGAGAGCGATCGCCATTCGCCAGCCGATTGGGTATTTTGAGAGATTTGCACGATGGGAAAACTCCGGAATGGAGAGCATAGGACTTTTTTCTTCCACCGAAATTATATCCTTTAGGCACTAAGGGTGTCACCCCCCACCCCCAAAGGACTTTATTCCAGCTTGATAGGGGGGACATGGTCTGCATAGGATTCTGCCCTAAAAACATCAGAGATGATTCGTTAACGAAATCGGAATTCAAGGTAAGACAGGTTGCGGTGAGGGGATGATGCTAGGCGGAACAGGATTATTGAGCGGGAGTGTTCATCAATTGCTGATGCAGCTCCAATCCAACCATTTCATAAAATTTTGAACTTTGCTGTGTCCCCCCTTGAGCATTGCAATACAAGTGTTAATCTAGATATTAGGCGTTTAAGTATTCGGTAGAAGCATTTGTTTTCAGCATTGAATTTTTTTCATTTGGCCTTGGCAACGGTGATCTCCGACATCTCAATCCCTACATTTATTTCTTAGACGGAGACCATCACAATCCATGCCAATTTATGTCGGCAACCTCTCCTACGAGGTTAGCGAAGAAGATATCCGAGACGTATTTGCTGAATACGGCTCAGTCAAACAAATTTATTTGCCCACCGATCGCGACACCGGTAAAATGCGAGGTTTTGGGTTTGTCCATATGGCAAGCCTCCCCGAAGAAGAAGCTGCGATCGCTGATCTTGATGGTGCTGAGTGGTGCGGTCGCACCCTGAAGGTCAATAAAGCTAAGCCTCGTGAGGAACGTCGGGGCGGCGGCGGTGGCGGTGGCGGTGGCTACCGAGGCAATCGTCGTTAATCGCTAGGGGCTGGCGTCAGTTAGATTTCAAACTCTTGCTGCAACTAATCGCACAGCCCCTTTTCCTGTTTTTATAACCACTGGCTGCCCAAATTACGTGCTGTCAGTGGTTTGTTTTTGGCGATTCCGACTGATAACCTTGCAACCAATAGGTCATCATCTCTCCTTTACCCTTGATGTTGATCTGACCCCGCATCTCAAAGTGGTAATTATCGCGTAACTGTTGATAAACCGCTGGTGTAACCTGAATTTGTCCAGGTTCGCCAGACTGCTCCATACGGGCGGCAATATTCACCGTGTCACCCCAGAGGTCATAGCTAAACTTATTGATGCCAATCACGCCAGCCACCACTGCCCCTGTGTGGATACCCATGCGCAGTTGAATAGCTTCACCGCCCGGCCAAGTGAAATCTTGAATGACCTTACGCATGGCAAGGGCGAGATCAGCGATCGCGCTCACATGACTACTTTGGGGCAAGGGCAAACCTGCAACCACCATGTAAGCATCACCAATCGTTTTGATTTTCTCAACGCCATGCTCAGCAGCGAGGCGATCGAACGCTGAAAAGATTTGATTCAGCGTTTCGACCAAGACAAGCGCACTGAGCTGGCTAGCTTGGGTCGTGAAGTCCACCAAATCGACAAACAAGATAGTTGCGGCAGGGAATTGTTGGGCGAGGGTTCCTTGACGTTCCTTGAGCTGGGTTACAATGGGCTTGGGCAGCACGTTCAGGAGGAGCTGTTCGGATTTCTGTTGTTCCTGACGCAAGGATTGCTCAGCTTGGACGCGCAGCGTCACATCCACCTGAATGCCAACAAAATGGGTAAGCCGCCCCGCCTCATCAAAAATGGGAGAAATCGTCAGTTCATTCCAAAAGGGAGTACCATCTTTGCGAAAATTCAAGAGGATAGCAGTACAGTTACGCTGTCGTTGAATTGCTTGACGTAGAACCTCTAAGCCGGGCTGTTGTTTTTTGTCCCCTTGCAAGAACCGACAGTTGGTTCCCAGCACATCACTGGCACTATAGCCCGTCATAGTTTCAAAGGCGGGGTTGACGTAAATCAGCGGCATATCGGGCAGCCGGGCATCCGCCATAACAATGCCCACACTACTGGCGGCGAGAGCCTGATCGCGCAACTTTAATGTGGCAGAGAGACCACGGCGATATTGCTGGGAGCCGCGCCATTGACTCTCTGTGGCATCTTGAGCGATCGCGGCACTCAAGCCTTCCTGATAGGAGTCAACCCGCCAAGCCAACCAGCGATAGCTGCCATCTCGATGACGAAAGCGGTTTTTGTAGGTGACAGGAGTCTGGCGATCGGGCTGCTGGGCATCCTGCTCGTGGACGTCGGTATCGGCTACATCGTCCGGGTGGATAAATTCAATCCAAGGGCGCTCTGTAAGTTCCGCTATGCTCCAACCCAAAGTTGCTGTCCAGCGATCGCTGACCTGCTGAAAGTAGCCTGCGGTGTCACGGACACAACAGAGGTCTGGCGAAAGATGGAAAAAGCGATCGAGGGAGGGCAAGATGAATGGGGGATGAGGAATTCAGAATTCGGAAAAAATGTTTGGCTATGAAAGGGGTTTGCTTGAGTTTTTAAGATTGTTCTGATTACTCTGAGGGGAGTGATAAGAGCAGTTGCATTTCCATCTCAATGGTAGCGGACGACCGTATTGCTCCCTTTCAGACAGATTGGGTTGCTTTCCGGAGAGCAGCGTGATTGCTTCAGCAGAGCCATGAGGTTATGAGAAACTTTGAGCTTTGAGCCCTGAATCGACTAACCTTACTCATAAGGCAGGTGGGACACCTGCGCTACAACTCTCTCTCTAGACCGTAGCGCGGGTATCTTGCCCACCAATTGACTCAGCCTAGCCGCTCAGCAATTTTGAGTGAGCGTCATGAATAATACAGACTAAGGAACCAAGCATTCCGTCATGACCTTAAGCTGTTGCGGGAAGAGAAGGGTAGGTAAGGCACAATTTCAACACCACGATCGCGCACAATAGACCTAATAAGTATTCGCAACAGCTTAATGACTGCGCCCCCCGAAACCCTCAACGACATCGTTATCAGCCTTGGTATCCCCCAGATCAGCCGCCATATTTTCCTCTGTGCTGACCAAACCAAACCTAAATGCTGTCCCAAGGACGAGAGCATCACCGTGTGGAATCACCTGAAAGCACGCCTTAAGGAACTGGGTCTTGATACCCCGACCGACGATCGCCCCAGTTGCATCTTCCGCACCAAAGCTAACTGCTTGCGGGTCTGTGCGGCGGGGCCAATTTTGGTAGTTTACCCAGATGGTGTCTGGTATCGCAATGTCACAGTGGAGGTGTGCGATCGCATCATTGAGGAACACCTCCTCCAAAATCAGGTCGTTGAAGAATATGTGCTTTGTACCCATCCCCTGCCGCCAACTGATGAACAAAATTCACCTGCCCCTTAACGCGGCGGAGCTCTTTTTGTTAATCTCTTCCTTAACAAAACTTTAGGGCGATCGTCTAACATCCACCCTTAATAAATGTGGATTGGTTTGAATAGGAGTGATTTTATGAGCGGGCGTAAGGGATGGCCACAGTTAAATCCGATACGGTGGGGCATTATCGGACTATTGGGCAGCAGTATGGTCCTGGCTCAGGGCATCCTGATCACCACCAGAGCCACTGCATCTTCAACGACTGAGGATGAACAAGTCACCGTCTGGTCAATAGACTCACCCCCTTGCAGCACCAACCCCACGGGTTTAATGACCTGGGATTTTGATCATCTCCAACGAGCCTTTGCCACCCGAACGGATACTTTGGGCTTGGGCGATTGTGCCGCTTATTTGCGGACAGGCGATCGCACCACCCAACGTCCAATTTTTCTGCCCACACCAACAACATTGGAGAAATATCAACGCCAAGTAAATTACACCTCACAACAATGGCAATCAATGGACGCAGTGTTGCCCGAGATTGCGCCCTTCCCCGAGTTGCATCCCCAAGGGCGTTTGGGCAATGTGCCTATCTTGATGTGGCACGATATCTTGCCCGAAAAAGAGGTCTTTTTTGACATCACCCCTGAAGAACTGGAAGCTCAGTTCCAGCGTATTCAAGAACTAGACGCAACCCCAGTGAGTATTGCAGCGGTGGTAGCGCATCTCCGCACGGGCGCACCGCTGCCGGAGAAGCCTGTAGTGCTAACATTTGATGATGGCTATGGCGGGCATTACAAGTACGTCTATCCCTTGCTCAAAAAATACAACTTTCCGGCCACCTTCTCGATCTACACCAAAAAGATGGAATTGGTGGGCGGCCGCACAAGCGTCACCTGGGAACAACTCGAAAAAATGGCCCGCGATCCACTGGTGACGATCGTCTCCCACGGTATCAACCATCCCCCCGATCTACGGGAACTGGAGGATGAACCCCTCTACATAGAGATTTTTGAATCGAAGCGTATTCTTGAAGAACGCCTCGGCATTCCGATCAACTATTTCACCTATCCCGTCGGTCATTCGGATGAACGAGTCGAAGCCCTGGTGGCAGAAGCAGGCTATCATGCTGCTCTCTCGATGGATAATGTGGATGAGAAGTTTGCTAGTGCCTCACCTGATCTGCTCAAAATTGCCCGGTTTGGTCAATCTCGTCTTGAAGAGGTTATTCCCGAAGCTTGGGGTGGTCAACCTCTCCCTCGCCGGGATGGCGGCTTTAACTTCACCACTGAAATCCGTAAGTCAGAGCACGAAGCGGAGGGAATTGGTCTGATCTTAATTACAGGGGGACGTCCAGAAACGATTCATGCTAATACCCGCTATCAGTTGCCCGAAATGCTAGAGGGCACGGATGTGGTGGCGGCGGTAGATGGGGCTTTCTTCTCCCTCAAGTATCTTGACTCTAATGTGCTGATTGGCCCCGCCCTCAGCCGCCAGGGGCGGGCCTTTGCCCCTGGCAACCCCAGCGAAAACCCCTTGCTCAACGGCCGCCCGCTGGTGCTGATTTCGCCCACAGCAGTGCACTTTATTCCCTTTGATGCGGATCTTCACAATACGGCAGCAGGTATTAAGGCAGAACTACCCAAAGTCACCGATGCTTTTGTGGGAGCAGCCTGGTTGGTGAAAGATAGCAAGCCTCGTACTTATGAGGAGTTTGGCGATTTGTTTGATTTTGATGCGGCGCGACACCGGGCGTTTTGGGGCATCAATCAGGCGGGTCAGCCTGTTGTAGGTGTGACCAAAGATCTGGTGGGGTCGGTCGAACTGGGAGAAATGCTGGCGTCTTTGGGTTTCCGTGATGCGGTGATGCTGGACTCCGGTGGCAGTACGTCTCTAGCCTATCTGGGAGAATCTTTGGTGGGTTACACACCCCGTCCTGTGCCTCATGCGGTGGTTCTCTATGCGGCAGAAGGAATAGTTAAACCTGGGGTGACAGAGCAAGAAGATGAAGATAGTGATGTTGTAGCGAACTAGGGGCTATCGTCAGTTAGATGGTAAACGCTTGCGGTGAATGGCGTACAGCCCCTTTTCCTGTTGTTTGAGTCGGGCGCTCTATCCCTTATCCCACAAGACTGCTGACATCAATTGACAACACGCCCTAATTAAGCCAAAGCGCTGAGAATCTGTTCGTTAAAATGAAGTTAGGGCTGACTTATACCAAACCATTTAAGTTATATAAACTTTCAACAAAAGTAAACCTTAAAATCTCTCCCTAACATGGGCACTTCTTTGGTGCATTACCGTCATGCCCTCACCATCATCACCAAAACAAATTCAAGATTTACCTATCAGGGTGTGATTTTCGCGCCCAGCCCTCATCCCAGAGACCGCTCCAGGATTGTGTAATCCTCTGGCTGAGTTGGGACTCTAGAAATGTACATCAATAATGGTGCGTCGAAATATGCTACTTGAGGTCAGAAAGTTTGAACGAAGGAGTTGCAATGAATCATAGACTAATGATTTCCTGTTTATTGATTGCCAGTGGGGTCTCAGTCCTCAATTTGATGGTTTCCAGCGTGGGCCTTGCCCAAGAGATTACACTGAATGACGCGATGGTGGCTTATTGCCAAGACCAAGGACTCAACACCAATACTTGTCAATGCTGGTTTGCCAAAATGTCTGCTGCTGAAGGGTTTAGCGAATTTTCAGCCCAAGATATCCAAGAGTTTGCGCCGCATTATCAAGATGAACTAGCAAGTTGTCAGGCAGATAACCCGTAAGGGGTTGGGGGGCGATCGCCCCCTTGAGCATGAAACTTGAATGTTTGACCAGTCATTGATGCTCACCGATTGCTGAACGGGATAATAGAGTCATCATCTCAGTACCACAACACGTTGAAGAGCGGTAGCATCTACGCTGACAAATACAGAGCCTCCCGATAGCGGTGTTTTGCTATTCAGTTGGCGATGGCCCCATAGTTTTCGCCCACAAAAATCGTTTTCTCCCGTATCTGTGCCAAAATCTCGTAGAAAGTAATGGCTTCTCATTGCTGCACCCATGCCTGCACTCCAGTCAACTGTTAAGCATCGCTGGCAAGCATTGCTCCATCGCCTGCCGTTACGTCTGGTGTTGGTTGTGCCGTTTGTGGCTCAACTGGTGGGCATTGTTGGGCTCGTTGGTTATTTGTCGTATCGCAGCAGTCAAGAAACAGTTCAAGAGCTCTATACCCAGCTGATGGCCCAGGTGACGGGGCGGGTTGAACTCTACATCCAACACCATCTGTGGATAGCGATGCAGGTCAACCAGATGGGGATTGCTGCTGTGGAGCAAGGTGAATTGGATCTCAGCGATCGCCTTGCCATTGAACAGTGGCTCTGGCATCGCTATCACCAAAGTGAGGGTCTGACCTCAGTAACTGTTGGTTTGACGGATGGGACTTGGCGATTTATCTCCCGCAATGCCCTGGCGCCTAAACCCTTACGTCTTGGCCGTGCAGAAGCTGAGCAGCCGGAACGGGTCGTGATTGATTTTGTAGATGAGCAACGATCGCGGATTGAGCAGTTCCGGGTAGTGGACTCCTTTCCAGTCCAAGAGCGCCCCTGGTATCAAGCGGCAGTGCGCGATCGCAAACCCGGTTGGACCGACCCCTATCAGATTGGTCAGCAGCCTTTGCTGACAATCAATGCGTATGCACCATTTTATGATACGCAAAATCAACTCCAAGGTGTTTTTGGGGTCAATCTGAATCTCTTGCATATTCAGGATTTTCTGGAAACTTTGCCGCTTTGTTCGGGCTGTCGAGTGGTGGTTGTAGATCGAGCGGGGCACTTGATTGCAGATTCGGTCGGTAGTCTACTCTTTCGCCCTTTAGGGGAACCAGATGCCCAAGGCATTTACCACGGGGAATTCGAGCGGCTTCATCCCACTGAAAGTGATGATCCGGTCATTGCAGCGGCTGCAACCCAATGGCAGGCCAAAGGCACAGTGTCACAAGATGCAGCGGTAACGTTTCGGGTAGAGAATGCTGACTACTGGTTGCAAATGACCGCCCTACAAGCTCAAGCTCCCCATCCGGATTGGCAGATCACGGTCATTGTGCCCCGCTCTACCTTCTTAGCTGAGATTCAAGCGAATAATCAACGCACCTTGTTGTTTTGTAGCTTGGCATTGGCGGGGTCAGTTGGGTTGGGATTGCTGACTGCCCGTTGGTTGAGTCAGCCGCTTTTGCGGTTACAGCAGTCGGCTGATGCGATCGCGGCAGGTACCTTGGATGTGGAAATAACGCCGGCAGGCGTAGGGAGCATCTATAACCTGAGTCAGGGTTTTCTGCTGATGAAACAGCAGATCGAAGACACCTTTACTGCGCTCGATGACAGTGAGCAACAACTCAACGCGATCATTGAAAGCATTCCCATGGGGGTGAGTGTTATCAATCCTCAGGGCTATGTGATCCTGATGAACCTCTGGGCACGTCGGCTGTTTCCGTTGCAATTGCAGGAAGTTCCGCTTGCGCAGATCAGTACCACCTACCAATTTTACCTGGCCAATACCCAGACGCTATATCCTACCGACCAGCTCCCAATGGTGCAGGCACTCCAAGGCGAGACAGTACGGGTGGATGATATTGAAGTGGAAATTGAACACACCCGGATTCCCCTCGAAGTCTATGCTGCGCCCATCTACAACAGTCAGGGCGAGATCCTCTATGCAGTGACAGCCTTTCAAGACATTCGTGAACGTAAACGGGTCGAAGATCTGCTCACCAATTACAGCTTGGACCTCGAACGAGCCGTTAATCAAAAAACTTTGGAATTACAGATGGCTAAAGAAGCTGCCGAAGCGGCCAGTCAAGCTAAAAGCAGTTTTTTGGCGAATATGAGCCATGAACTGCGGACACCCCTCAATGCGATTTTGGGCTACCCTCAACTGCTGCTACTGGAGGAATTCAATTTGGGGGAACGGGAGCGAAAAATTATGCAGCGCATTGAAGAGAACGGCGAATATCTGCTCAATTTAATTAATCAAATTCTCGATCTCTCCAAAATCGAAGCCGGTCGGATGACCTTTAATCCGGAGCGGCTAGATCTACAAAAGTTACTCAATAGCTTGACAGATATGTTTGCACCGTCGGCCCAAGCTAAAGGAATTATCTTCACGATTGAGCAAGCCCTTGATATGCCGTTAATCATTCAGACTGATGGGGTTAAGCTCCAACAGGTGCTCATTAATTTGCTCAACAACGCGATTAAATTTACTGCTGATGGCAGTGTTACCTTAACCGTTGCACCGGGAAGTTTGAGTGAGCGATTGCAGTTTAGGGTGCAAGATACTGGCATCGGGATTGCTCCCGAGGAGATGGCAGGTTTGTTTGAGAGTTTTGTACAAACCCAGAGTGGTCGCCAAAGCCAACAGGGTACTGGTTTAGGTTTGGCCTTAAGTCAAAAATTTGCAGCCTTGCTCGGGGGTGAGCTGACCATGGAGAGTACCGTAGGGGTAGGCACCGTCTTTACATTTGAAGTGATTTTGACACCTGTTGAGACCCCAACCGAGAGCTTATCTCCCTCCTCCACCTCAGTACAGGTCAAGTTAGCTCCCGATCAGCCAGAATACAAGATTCTAGTGGTGGATGATCGGGATTCCAATCGGGAAATTCTTAGTACAATCCTAAGCAGTTGGGGGTTTCGCATCCGGGAAGCTGCTGATGGAGAAGCCGCGATCGCCCAATGGCTGCCAGGTCTGCCATTGG
>JAAHHN010000020.1 GCA_010672165.1 Spirulina sp. SIO3F2
ATTGTGCAACAAAACTGTTCAGCAACTTTTGCAAATCAACCGTCGTTGGAGCACCTTTTACAATAAAGGTCGGCGAGCTATATCGCTTGCCCTCTCTACTTTCTGACCCCTTCTGTCACCCTGCCAGGGGATTGTGATTGATACAAATCTCTTTTTGCTCTGGCTAGTTGGCTTAACCAATCCAAAACGAATCAGAAAGTTTAAACGAACTAAACGGTACGATATTTCTAGCTATGCTGAACTCAGTAGAGTCCTCAGCTTATTTACCAAAATCATTACAACCCCTAACATTATTACTGAGGTCTCTAATTTCGTTGGTGAGCTTGAAAACCCCGACCGAGATCGCTGTTTTTCCTGGCTTCGGACTATTTTAAACCATAAAATCACTGAGCGATACACACCTACCATTGAGATTAGTAAAGATCGGAAATTCATGATCTTTGGCGTTACGGACTGTGGAATAAAACAGATTGCGCCTCAAAAATTCCTGGTTCTCACTGATGACTTAAAACTCATGAGCTATCTGACCAGTACGGGAGTCGACGCGGTGAATTTCGAGAACTTACGCCGGGCCGAGCCATACCTTACAAGTTTTCAATCTTCCTAATCCTCGACTTGTATCATTGCCATGCCACAAACTATTATCGGCATTATGGGGCCAGGCCAGGGAGCTACACCCACCGACCTGCACAATGCCCAACGCCTCGGAGCTGCGATCGCTCGCGCTAGTTGGGTGTTGCTCACGGGTGGGCGGCCAGTGGGGGTGATGGCGGCGGCGCTGCGGGGGGCAAAGGCTGCAGGTGGTTTAACTGTGGGGATTTTGCCCGGTCGAGATCAGCAGTTTGTTGATCCGAATGTGGATATTGCAATTTGCACAGATCTGGGCAACGGACGCAACAATGTGAATGTGCTCTCTTCAAATACGGTGGTTGCCTGTGGGATGGGCTTGGGCACAGCATCCGAGGTGGCGTTGGCACTCAAAAACGGTAAGCGGGTGATTTTACTTGGCGATCGCCCTGCCCAAGACTTCTTCAGCGGTTTGGCGGGGGAGCTGGTGGTGGCAGTTGCGAGCGTGGAGGAGGCGATCGCTCAGCTGCATCAATGGCATGGCGCATAGTCCCACATATTCCCCAATTCCAAACCTTGAACTTCAGAATAGATAAGCTACACTGCTTAAACGCTCTCACTCTCCCTCTGCTATGAAGCCTCAAGTTACTGCCGATTCAACTGTTTTGATTGCTGGCTTTCATGCCCTCTCTGATCCAATTCGCTTGCAAGTTTTGGAGTTGTTGCGCCATCAAGAATATTGTGTTTGTGATCTATGTGAAAGCCTCGATGTGAGTCAATCTAAGCTCTCGTTTCACCTTAAGGCGCTTAAAACAGCAGGTTTGGTTCGGGGTCGTCAGGAGGGGCGTTGGATCTACTACAGCCTCAACTTGCCAGAGATGGCGCGTCTAGAGCAATATCTGGCGGACTATCGGCGGTTTAGCCCGATGTTGCCAGCTCAAGTTTGTTCTGAAAGCGAGAGCTAAGTAGAGTCGAAGTCTGGTTGTTCCCTGGTGAGATGTTTCTGCGTGGAGAGCACTGCGTAAACTGGCTGCGTTGCAACTTCCCTTCAGCTCTATTCAGAACAAGTATTCAACGCCCATAGGTTTGAAGACCAAGCTTGTCGTTCGCGCAGCGTCCCAGTAAGGATAGCCTGACTCTCCCCGACCACCTCACCCCCTGCAGCATAACATCTCCCACCTCCAAAAAATGAGCCTCTTCGTAAAGCATCAGATTTTCTTGTTGCCTTCACATCGCTCTCACTCTCTTCTCCAAATCCAACTTCCCTCACCCACACGCTCCAAACCCGTCGAACAGAAAGCTCCACAATTATCAAACCGATAGAAGCAATTGCAAGTCATCTTCCAAGCTAGAATAATCTTCGTATCAAGATTTATTGATTTGTCCTATCTCCGATGACTTTTCCTTCCTCTACTGTCCAACCCGTGCAGGCAGGTGGACAGCTGAGCTTTTTTGAGCGCTACCTAACGCTCTGGGTCTTCCTCTGCATTGGCGTTGGCATTGCCCTCGGTCGCCTCTTCCCTGGCATCGCGGTGGCGCTCGATGCCATGAGCCTCCATCAAGTTTCCATTCCGATCGCGGTTTGCTTGTTCTTTATGATGTATCCCATCATGGTCAAAATTGACCTTGGCCAAGCCAAGAAAGCCGCCCGTACCCCCAAGCCAGTGATGCTAACGCTGGTGGTGAACTGGTTGATTAAACCTTTCACGATGGTGTTCTTGGCGCAATTGTTTTTGGGTCAACTCTTTGCCCCTTGGCTCTCAGGAACGGAGCTAATCCGAGGTGCGGAGGTCGCCCTATCCAGTTCCTATATTGCAGGCGCAATTCTCCTTGGTATTGCCCCCTGCACAGCGATGGTGCTGATGTGGGGCTACCTCTCCTATAGCAACCAAGGTCATACCTTGGTGATGGTGGCGATCAACTCTTTGGCCATGCTCTTTCTCTACGCACCCTTGGGGCGTTGGCTCCTGGCCGCAAATGACTTAACCGTGCCCTGGGAAACCATTGTGCTCTCTGTCCTTATTTATGTGGGCTTGCCATTGCTGGCTGGCTCAGTCTCTCGCACCGTGATTCTGCGCCAAAAAGGTCGCGCTTGGTTTAACCAAGTGTTTTTGCCCTACCTCAGCCCCGTGGCGATCGCCGCCATGCTGATCACACTCATCTTATTGTTTGCTTTTAAGGGAGAGCTGATTGTTGCCAATCCTCTACATATCCTTTTAATAGCCGTGCCGCTGTTTTTGCAGACAGTGCTTATTTTTGGGATCGCTTACGGCGCAGCTCAAAAGTTAGGCTTAACCTACGAAGACGCCGCCCCCGCTGCCCTGATTGGTGCGAGTAACCATTTTGAAGTGGCGATCGCCACCGCTGTCATTTTATTTGGCCTCAATTCGGGGGCAGCCCTCGCCACCGTGGTCGGTGTGCTGATTGAAGTGCCTGTCATGCTAATGCTGGTGGAAATTTGCAAGCGCACTGCATTCTGGTTCCCCCGCCAGCCAGAAAAGGCAACGTTGCGCGATCCACGGTGTATACAGCCGCAGCTGAATTTGAATCATTAAGTAACGAGTCACAAAATTATTAAGGAGAATCCCATGAAGCGCGTTATGTTTGTTTGCAAAAAAAATTCTTCCCGCTCTCAGATGGCTGAAGGGTTTGCCCGAACCTTGGGGGCTGGCAAAATTGAAGTGAGCAGTTCTGGCCTTGAAGCCAGTTCTGTGCGACCTGAAGCGATCGCGACTATGGATGCGATCGGCATTGATATCCGTGAGCAAACCTCGAATGCCCTGGCTGAGTTTAAACCCGAAGACTACGATGCAGTGGTTTCCCTCTGCGGTTGTGGCGTGAGTTTGCCGCCAGAATGGTTAACTCGTGAGTTTTTTGCAGATTGGCAGCTTGAAGACCCTGCCGAGAAGCCGGAAATCTTCCCCCTGATTCGAGATGAGATCAAAACCCGTGTGAGTGCTTTAATTGAGAAAATTTCTTAAATCTCCCTGTCCCCTTTTTCCCATTCTTAACCCAAAGATGAGGATTAAGTTACGAAATGTTACAAATTCGCGGTGAAGGGGATCGCTGTACCGCACAATGTTTCCGGAAGGCTGCTGCCTAGCCAAATTTATATATGGGCAGTTGAGATAACCGCCCTGATAGAAGCCAGATTTTAAACCAACCTGGTTGAAACCTTTTTTATTGGAGGAATCCAGAGAGATGAGTATCGTCACGAAATCGATCGTGAATGCAGATGCTGAGGCTCGTTACCTGAGCCCTGGTGAGCTAGATCGAATCAAAGCCTTTGTTACCAGCGGTGACAGCCGTCTGCGTATTGCTCAAACCCTGAGCGAGTCCCGTGAGCGCATCGTCAAAGAAGCTGGCGATCGCTTGTTTCAACAGCGTCCTGACGTTGTATCCCCCGGTGGGAATGCCTACGGTGAAGAGATGACCGCAACTTGCTTGCGTGACCTTGACTATTACCTCCGTCTTGTGACCTACGGTGTGGTTGCTGGCGATGTTACCCCCATCGAAGAAATTGGTTTGGTGGGTGTTGCTGAGATGTACAAGTCCTTGGGCACTTCTATTGATGCTGTGGCTTTGGGTGTCACCAAGATGAAAGAAGTGGCTACCTCAATGATGGCTGCTGACGATGCTGCTGAAGCAGGAACTTACTTCGACTACGTTGTGGGTGCAATGCAGTAATTCGCTGTTTCCCTCGACCATTCAACAGTTTCATCCATTGATTTAACTAAGGAAATCAACCCATGCAAGACGCTATTACTGCTGTTATTAATTCTGCCGACGTTCAAGGTAAGTACCTTGATAGCTCTGCCCTCGAAAAGCTCAAAGGCTATTTTCAGAGCGGTCAACTCCGTGTTCGTGCTGCTAGCGCGATCAGCGCCAATGCTGCTGGCATCGTCAAAGAAGCCGTGGCTAAGTCCCTGTTGTACTCTGATATCACCCGTCCCGGTGGTAACATGTATACCACTCGTCGCTATGCTGCTTGCATCCGTGACTTGGACTACTACCTCCGCTATGCAACCTATGCAATGCTCGCAGGTGATCCCTCCATTCTCGATGAGCGCGTACTCAACGGTTTGAAAGAGACCTACAACTCCTTGGGCGTTCCTTCTGGTGCAACCGTTCAAGCCATTCAAGCCATGAAAGAAGTCACCGCAAGCCTTGTTGGCGTAGATGCTGGTAAGGAAATGGGTGTTTACTTTGACTACATCTGCTCTGGCTTGAGCTAATTGCCGATTAGTCTGTTTCTTTTGGCACACCTTTTTTAAAATTCGAGAGGTGAGTCAGTGAGTGTTGGGCGACCTAGCTTGTCTTTGAATTTTGGCTCAGGATGAGTTGCAAGCGTTTAACATTGACTAGCCCCCTCTCGAATTTGTACTATTTTAGCGATCGCTCCTTTTTAGGAAAAGACGGGAAAATAAAACCTATGCGTATGTTCCGAGTTACGGCTTGTGTACCAAGCCAAACCCGCATTCGAACTCAGCGAGAATTACAAAATACCTTCTTTACAAAGCTTGTCCCTTTCGAGAATTGGTTCCGTGAACAACAGCGAATCATGAAAATGGGAGGGAAAATTGTCAAAGTTTCGTTGGCAACTGGTAAGCAAGGAACAAACACAGGCTTGCTCTAGAGTTAGGCTGATTAGTTCGAATATGCAATGAGCAGGTTCTCCGTTTAGGAATCTGCTCATTGCTGTTTTGAGAGGCGTTTCTCTACAATCTCCTGCCCAATCTGCAATGGCCGTACTTGCTTACCGATAATTACACGCTGAAATGCTTAGGACATTCCCCCCATCAAGCGTTTAAACAGGTTTTCTTGCGCCATCTTCTGCCGAATAATTTCAACGAAGAGACCTTCTAGTTCTTCACGGGGCACATGCTTGGCATGCTGGGCATACTTGCGCAATGCAAATTGTTGTTCCATGCTTAGGGGTGGTTTAGAACTGGGGTTCATCGGACGAATACCTCACAACGAAGATGGTCGATGGATCGTCGTTGCATTATGTAACAAGCGCTTGACAAAAAACTGAATCCATTTATACAGGATAACAAAAACTTCAGAAATGGATGCTTGCTCCCTGATGATGACTACAGCGATCGCCAGTTTCCCGAAGGGATAAATGCGGCCCAATAGTAAGGGGTGCGGTAGTTTTCGCTGGCGATCAGCTCAAGCTGAACTTGACGCAGCGCTTCGCTGCGGCCAATGCCAGCCTTGAGTTTGGTGTAATAGTCCACCATAAGCTGTTGCGTGGCGGCATCATCCACTTGCCAGAGGCTCATTACTTGACTTTCTGAGCCTGCAATCACCAAGGCTCGCCGCAAACCATAAACCCCTTCCCCGTTAGCAATTTCTCCCAATCCGGTTTCACAGGCTGAAAGCACGGTCAGTTTTGTGCCGTATAAATCCAAGCTGGCCACCTCTAGGGCAGTCAAGACCCCATCTTCACTACCACTGCGACGCTGATTAAAACCGGCTAATGCCAGCCCCGATCGCAGTAAGGGATTCTCCCGGTTCGAGGGAGCAGGGCGCTCTCGCTGCACTTGGGCTGAGAAAAACTGGCGACTTAAATCCGTGGGTGCGATCTGAGGAATGTTCAAGAAAAAGCCGTGGGTCGCAATATGTAGAATTTCTGGATTGGGGGTTTGTTTGATGGCGTTTTCAGTGGCGTCATCCTGGGTCAGCAGCATAGCAGCAGGGAAAAGCTGTTGGATTTTTTGACCTTCAGCAGCCGTGTTGGCTAAAGCTGCCACGCGAGTTAGGGCATCTCCAGAGCGTCGATTTGTGCTGATGAGTGCCGAAGCAGCACCTGCCCCGGGTTCGTCATAATTGATATCTGCAAGGATCAGCGGATTCTCTCTCTGGCTTGTTGTACTGCGATCCTGGAGTAAGTCTCGGCCGCTAGTGAGATACGTAATTTGGTAGTTCTGGATCAGGTACTGTTCATTGGCATCCACCAGTGCCGCAAACGGAACCAAGTTGAGTCGGCTATCGGGTGAGAGTAGAAGATGTTGGACGGAGCCACCTAATTGAGTCAGTACGGGAGCGATGACCGCTTGGTGTAGATCTTGCGCGATGGGGAAAATCCGATAAGGGTTATCATTTGTGCTTTGCACACGGCGATTGAAACGCCGAATTTGGCGATCGATTGCGCTCGCCGGGCCGAGATCCAGCCATTGGGACTCCCCCTGAGCAGTGAGAATATAAACCGCATAACGGGGTTCAGCCCAGCGATTGATAACAGATTGGGGCTCAAAAGGACGATAGAGGACATATTCAATGAGCGCTGCATCCTCAGGAATCTGGGCTTGGACTTGAGCGATAGTTACAGACTGAGTTTGGTTTGCATCAGTTTGGTGCAACTGAGCCAATTGGGCTTCGAGTTGGTCAGCTTTGCCCTTGAGGCGAGAGATTTCGGTCGAATAATCCGGAGCCGGATCGCTGGGAGGGTCAAACACTAACGTGGCAATCTGGCGGCGAGTGGTGCGCAGTTGCTCGAGAAGGACTTGACTTTCAGAGTTGAGGTCTTGCTGAATGGCTCGGATGTTGTCACTCACGGCATCCAAGATTCGACCTTTGCGCCGTAGCACCGTAGTGAATGCCAAACGTGCTGCATCGAAATTCTTGGGTGCAGCCTGGAGATGAAGGCTGAGGGCAATGTCGGTCGATGGGGCGATCGTCTCGAAATAGTCTCGTTTTTGGCGTTCGGAACCGAGCACCAACAAACGGTTCAAGTTGCTCTCCTCAATATTCAAAGCTGCCGTGAGTTGCGCGATTGCCGCATCAATTTGGTTTTGTTGCCAATGGAACCGCGCCAATTTATTCAAGCTTTGGGCAATATCAGGGTGTTCTGCCCGATACAGCCGCCGTTGCATGGCGATCGCTTCAACATAGAGGGGGGCAGCCTTACTAAACTGCCTTTGGCCGGCATAAACATCTGCCAAGTTACTAAGGGTCATAGCAATCCGGGGATGTTCTCCTGAAATCAGTTGCTGATTCAGCACTAGGGATTCCTGTAACAGCGGTTCGGCTTCAGCATGGCGACCCTGAGCACTGTAAATTGCTGCCAAATTACTCAGCTCTGCGGCGGCAAAACCATTTTGGGGTTCCCCTAGCTTCTTAAAGATCTGTAGTGCCGCCTGACTAGCTTGCTCAGCTTGGTCATACTTGCCCAGCGTAAACAACAAGGCGCCCTGTTTGGCTAGCACTTTTGCCGCCGAGATATTGTCGCCCTGCTCTGCCCCAAAAAACGTGCGCCATATGTGCAATGACTTTTCGTAGAGCAGTTCAGCCTCTTCATAGCGCCCCAGCTTACTGTAGATATCGGCCAGTTGTGTGAAATGTCGTGCAAACGTGGGGTTGTTGTCCCCCAATTCACGGGCCAAGCGACCCCCTTGCGTAATGTGCAAGGATTCTTCCGCTAAGGGTAGCGCGGCCCCATATAGGCCAGCGGTGCGGAGTTCATCAGCTTGGGCCATTAAAAACCCGCCCCAAGCAATACGATTGGTCTCTGGATTATCATCAACGACTGAGATGGTGTTGGCGGCCGTCACGGGTTCCCACGTCAGGGTGTAACGCCCGGTTTGACGGGGAGGAAAGGTGGTGATCACAACGCGATATTCCCCAAAACCGGGTAAGCCCACAAACACATCTGCCTCTAGCTGTTCTGCCTCCGGATGGATTACTCGCCCACTGGCATCCGCATTTGGTAAGTCATAGGCTGGCCCCTCCCTTAAGACCAAATCACCCTCATCTCCGATGGTTAACTCTGGGCTGCTATCGTCGTAGGCTTGGGTATTGCCAGCTGAGTCGATGACGATGATCACTGGATCAATGTCCTGGCTTTGGACGCGGAAGGTATATTGCGCACCTACCTCACCCTTGAGGGTGAAGATGTCGTAATGGCGATTGTCATCAATCGGGTCAGCCATTGAAAGTTCACCCCCCATTTCCCCAGAGTCTTGGCGTTCGAGCTGAAGGATAGTACCTGTTTCTAAGTTGGCCTGAGCCAGACTGGGAGTTGCTGTGCCATTGAGGAGGGCAATTATGCCGAAACCTCCAAGCCATTGGGTTATTGTCGATCGCGCCATCACCAATTCATCCTCACCAAACGCTATTGCTCATTTCTTTGTTGTAGGCCAATCCTCAAGATTGTCCAAATGAGACATGGGATGATGGTGTCTAAATGTTGCGCTCTAACCTGGATTATTAATCAGGCAGGCGGACGCCTGCGCTATGATTTTTCCTCAATTACAGTCCGTAGCGCGAGCATCCTGCCCGCTGCTAGGCTGACATCTAGCTTCTAAAGATTTTGGGATACGCATCATGAATAATACAGGCCAATACCACATGATTCTCTCCCTGCTTTTTATCAGGCGCTCAATTGCTTATCCTGTAGAGTTTCGGATGCTAAATAATGATGTGCCTTAAATCGATCATGACTACAAATATTTCTCAATGATCGCCGCGAGTTTCTCTTTTGTTGCCAGAGGCGCAGTCTCCAGCGGGGTCAGAATTGCTGTCTTCAGCGCATTGTGTGCATCTGAATAGGGCGTGCGTGCGGCTAAACGTTTAACCACTTCTTGAATAACCTGTTGGGCGTTCGTAGCATTATGGTGGAGATTCTCAATAATCATCTCCACTGTGACGCTGTCATGGGCTGGATGCCAACAGTCATAATCTGTGACCAGAGCCAAAGTGGCATAGGCAATCTCTGCTTCCCGAGCTAACTTTGCTTCCGTAAGGTTGGTCATTCCAATAACATCCGCTCCCCAACTGCGGTAAAGATGAGATTCTGCTTTAGTCGAAAAAGCCGGGCCTTCCATACAAACATAGGTCCCACCTCGATGCAAAGTAACATCAGTCAGAGACAAGCTTTCCACTGCATCTGCCAAAATTGTGGCAAGGTGAGGGCATACCGGATCGCCAAAGGCAATATGAGCGACAATCCCCTCGCCGAAAAAGGTGGCTTGGCGATGCTGGGTGCGATCGATAAACTGGCTGGGAATCACAATATCCAAGGGTTTGACTTGGGTTTTAAGGGAGCCAACTGCTGAAGCAGAGATTAAGTATTCAACGCCCAATTCTTTCATGGCGTAAATATTTGCTCGAAAGGGAAGTTCCGAGGGTAGAAGATGATGAGCACGCCCATGACGAGCTAAAAATGCCACCGGAACACCGTTTAATGTACCTGTGATCATTGCATCTGATGGCTCACCAAAAGGGGTTTTGAGTGTAATTTCCTCTACAGATTGCAGGGCATCCATTTTGTACAACCCGCTACCACCAATAATGCCAATTTTAATTTGCTTCATGGATAACTCAACAACAAAATGATTTAACTAACCTGATCTAACCGACGCATATATTGCCACCATCGATTGAGGGGGTAATAAAGAACGGGAGCCCAAAGGCTACTGAGAATCGCAGAAGATAGGGCAATCCGCTGATGCTCTGTCCAGATCAGAGAGATATTGCGAATACCCTGTAAACTGTACTGTATCGCGGTGATAGTTTCAGCCAAAACTGACATACCAAACACAATCAGCGCAATAGAAATAAAGTCTTCTTGAATATAACGCTGCTTTTGGATCTTAGCGGTCAAAACACCAACAATGACCAAACTAAGAATGTGAGAAGGATAGGTGAGCGGTGCTTCTAACAGCGTTACGACACCTGAGGTAAGCGGTGCTACGCCATCAAGGACAACAACATTATCTAAGGAGGTTAGGCCATCGTAGATAAGTCCTAGAGCAATCCCAGCGATCGCACCCTCCCAAGGACTCCGCTTGACACTCCAAACCACAACCCACATCAATAGCCAATTGGGATGGACACCGAGTAATTCAGCCCCTGGTAGACGCATGGGTAAAACCAACAAGCAGGCCAAAACAGAGCCAGAGACAATCAGCCAATTACAAAAATGTCGAAAACGAGGAGAAGACTCAATCAGTCTGAGCACAGCGAATACCTAGAGGAACATGTGTAACAAAGCTGGGCAAGCATAATGTTTTTTCGAGATAAAAATCATCTCAACAGCCCAAACGAAAATTCTCCAGTTCAAAAACCCATCTTATAATCCATTCCAACTTCTAAACGATTTCCTAAGATTAACGCTGGTTTTGATTTAGCTCCTCCGATTGAGAATTGGGGAGTTGCGGCATTTCGAAGGGATGAATTAACACCCATTCCAAATAATCAAAAGGGGCAGTGAAATTAACTGTCACCTCTGGAGCTGGGCTTTTTTCTAAATCAACTCGATCGACTGTTCCAACAGGAATGCCTGCAGGAAAGAGGAAACTTGCTTCTGAGGTAACGATTTTGTCGCCGGGTTGAACTTCAGGAACTTTATCAAAAAATTCCATCACTGCAGGCTGCTCTTTTGCGCCCCGTACATAACCAATTGCTCCACTACGGGCTATCTTAACGCCTACCTTGCTTGTTGGGTCACTAATCAGCAGAATACGGCTGGTGTTCTCTTCCACCTCAACAACCCGACCCACCAAACCACCCGGCGCACTTACAATGAAACCCTCTTTCACTCCTCTGGTATGGCCTTGATCCAGAAAAAGCTGCTCCCACCAATGATCAACACTACGGCCAATCACAGACGCGGGAATCAGCTCAGTCCGATAATTACTGGAATACTTGATCAGTTCCTGTAATTTCTGATTTTGTTGCTCCAGCTCAACAATCCTTGTCTCCAACTCAGTAACCCGAGCATCTACCCACAGCTCTTGGGGTGGAGGTGAGGTGTGAAAGGGTTGAGTAAGCTGAGAATACAACTCAGCGATCGGCCCGCCCTGCGTATGACGCAAAAAGATTGCCACGGCAATAACTAGGCCAACCATGAAAAAGGGTGAGCCAAAACGATTCCACCAACGTCGCACTGTAAACATTTAGAACTAGGGCATTGCACGAGAGCGACTACTAAAGACCCGTTCGAGTTGCTTGAAGTTCTCAAGTACTCGACCTGTGCCCAGCACCACACAGCTCAAAGGATCAGCAGCAATATGGGTCACAATGCCAGTCTCATGACTAATTAAGGTATCAATGCCCTTAAGCAATGCGCCACCACCAGCAAGCATAATGCCGCGATCAATGATGTCAGCCGCAAGTTCGGGCGGGGTTCGTTCAAGGGTACGCTTAACTGCATCCACAATCACAGCCAGCGGTTCAGACATACTTTCTCGAACCTCGGAAGCCTTAATTGAGACCGTGCGAGGTAAACCAGAAAGTAAATGTAGGCCTCGAACATCCATGGCAATTTCATCATCCCCTTGGAGTGGATAAGCTGAACCGATAGTAATTTTAATTTCTTCTGCAGTTCGTTCACCCACAACCAAGTTGTGTACCTTTTTCATGTATTGAGTAATGGATTCACTCAGTTCATCCCCAGCAACCCGAACTGATTCACTCAGCACTGTGCCTTGTAGACTGAGAACTGCCACTTCTGTTGTACCACCACCAATATCAATAATCATGTTGCCGGTTGGTTCAGCAACGGGTAAGCCAGCACCAATTGCTGCTGCAACTGGCTCATCAATCAAGTACACATCTCGCGCTCCCGCCTGGGACGCTGCTTCCATCACTGCCCGACGCTCGACGCCGGTTACTCCGCTAGGAATACCAATAACAATCCGAGGTGAAACTAAAGCTCGACCCTCGTGAACCTGACGGATAAAGTGCTTGAGCATCAACTCAGCTGTGTCAAAGTCTGCGATCACACCATCCCGCAGAGGACGCAGAGCAACGACGTTGCCAGGTGTCCGTCCCAGCATCTTTTTCGCGTCCTCACCCACAGCCAACGGCACTTTCAGGTCTTGATCGATGGCAACAACCGATGGCTCTTGCAGAACAATACCTTTGCCGGAGACATACACCAATGTGTTGGCGGTACCTAAATCGATACCCATGTCTCTCGATAGTGAAAGACGACTGAAGATTCCCACTCCTGTTTACGCCCCCAAGTGCATTTTAATGAACAAGTTTATGTTGTGAATTATCACAGATGATTAAGAGATTAATCGATGAGGATCTTAGTATGTTTTCCTGATCTCGTCCAGTGCAGTATACTCCAGTCGCCTTCAGAAATCCTGAACATTTAAGGCTAAATCATTAAATTTAGCCAAGGTTCTCCCAACAAACTAGGGCGTGTCGTCGGTTAACACCAGAAGTCTGATGAGACCAGGGATAGAGCGCCCGACCCAAAAAACGGGAAAAGGGGCTGTAAGTCATTCAGCGTAAGAGTTTAAAGTCTAACTGACGACAGCCCCTAGGTTTGCTAGAATACAGTGGCTTTAAATACATAATCACTAATCTGAGGTCGAGTACAGATCATGAGTCTTAATATTGTGCATTTGGTTGGGCGTGCAGGTAGCGATCCAGAAGTCCGTTACTTTGAGAACAGTAGTTCTGTGTGCAAGGTGTCTCTAGCAGTTAATCGACGCACATCTAAAAACGACCAACCTGATTGGTTCAAGCTTGAGTTTTGGAACAAAACAGCAGAAATTGCGGCGAATTATGTGCGTAAAGGTAGCCTAATTGGGATTGAAGGTGTACTCAAGATTGACACCTGGACTAATCGGGATGGGCAGCAAGTCTCCAGCCCAGTTATTCGAGTCAATCGCCTCGATTTACTCGGGTCAAAGCGAGATAATAACCCGAATATGATGAACAACTATAGTGGCGGTGGGGAGTTTTAGGCGATACGGTACAGTGAGTAATCTGTAGATGAGAACGGCGATCTCCCAAAAAGTTCTCTTCTATCAGGCTTCTGGTATTCACTGATGACACGCCCTAGCCGCAAGGTTTTGGGAGGATAAGGGATGTCCTAATGATAGCCTCCTGCAAACTGTATGTTTCAAACTAATCTTGATTTTTTCGTCTCTTAATCGAGATCTACTATATTCGGCGTTTAGGTAAAATTTGAGGAATTCCGTTATCTTGAGGAGCGAGTGCCCATGCCAGAACAAATGGATCAAGAAACCCTCAAACAACGCTTTGAGGATGTCAAGGGGAAACGGAACTTCCTCTTAAACCTTTTAGAACAACCTGATCTTGGCACGTTGCGCCTAGATGTCGATCAAGCTCTTGAAGAGTTGGATGAATTGATCGAGGAATACGAAGACGTTATGAGGTGAGGCGTCAATGGTTGTATTGAAGATAGCTTCAATTGACGAACTCCTCCAACACAATGCAAGCTTTCGTCGAACCCATTCGCACTCTGCTGGCTTTGTTAGAATTGCCTGTTGACCAGCCATTGTACCAAGAGGCGATCGCGCTCTGTGAGGCAGCGCTCGACCCAACCTATCGCATTGCGGTGTTTGGGCCGTTTAACTATGGTAAATCCACGTTGCTCAATGCACTGCTGGGTCAGAAAGCTTTGCCTATCGGTCTCATCCCCACCACAGGTGCAGCGATCGCCGTGCGATATGGTGAACAACTCCAGAGCCAAGTCACCTTAACCAACGAGGAACAGTACACAGCGGCGGGGACGCAATTGCTTCAAGACTATGCCCTTTTGGATGGACAACGGCAAATGCGTTCTGATGTGGCAGCAGTAGCGGTTACATGTCCACACCCCTTGCTCAAGTTAGGGATTGAGTTTCTAGATCTACCTGGCACAAATGATCAAACTGCTCAAGATGCCCTCGTTCGTGAGCGTCTTCTGACGGCGGATCTAATTCTTCAAGTCTTGGATGGGCGGAAGTTGATGACCTTGGCTGAGCGGGAACATCTCCAGGACTGGTTGAGCGATCGCGGTATTCGTACAGTTGTGTTCGTAGTGAATTTCATGAATTTACTCGAGCCAGAAGCACAACAAACCCTCCAAAAACGTCTCCGATTGGTGGCCGAGAGCTTCCGGGCAGATCTGCCTCCTGGTGTGAGCAATCTATTTCGGGTTGACGCCCTACCCGCGTTGCGAGCGAGACTTAAAGGGGATGGGGCGGCGACTCAAACCACTGGTTTACTTGCGTTAGAGGCAGCCATTCAACAACTCTTCAGCGATCGCCTGACATCGACTAAAAGTTCTCAAGCGCGTTTCCACGCCCTTTGCCCCCGTTTACAGACTGCTGCTCAACACCAACAAACAGCCTTAGAAATCCAACTCCAAGACCTGAATCATCAATATCAAGCCCGACTGGATATCCTCACTCGTGCTCAAACCTTGATCCGCAATGGGTTTGCGCAGGACGTACGCCGTTTTGAAACCTGGTTGGCCCCAGAAAATTTGCGATCGCAATATCAAGAAACCTTGACTGATGTGTTGATGCAAGCTCAATTTGAGCAATGGTTTACGTCTGAATTTCATCCTACCGTTGAACGCTATCGGGGCAATCTCCGGCATTGGCTCAGCAAAGCCAGCGATTTTTTTTTGCAGCCTGATCCTGGAGATTGTGCAATTGCCTTTCCACCCAGCCCGATACCACCGCTCCCTCCCTCCCAGAATGTGCTGGATGACTACATCAAAACCGAAAATTTTCAGCGTCTGCTGGATTCTCCTTGGGGTTATCGGCTCCGCCAAAAAATTCCAGCTCGCCTGAACTTATCGAACCCACACGTAACTCCTCTTCAGATCTGTCACAGCTTGGCCAAAGACTATTTGATTCAATTTAGCCAAGCAGCTCAGACTGCCTTGCTGCATTATGTCCAACTTGCCCAACCCGCGTTCCAGTTCACGACGCCACCACCGCCACCACAGCAGGACGCGATCGTTGGTCAACTCAGCTTGCTCAAGCAGCAGATTGAACGATTGGCCACAATAATTGAGGCGGGTGGATAGCGAGATTTATTGACCGTGCCTCTTCCTTTTAGATTGTCTTAATGTTTTAATTTTTGTAACACCTTCGGGCTATTCAGCCCAATGCCGTGTCTATTGGCTTTAACAAAAGCTATTGGATTGCTGCTGTTTTGAACTCGCCTACCTACAACTCTTGACTGCTCCCCTTGCAATTTGTTTATACGTCCCGGTTGAGTCTCTAGCGCGATCGCTGCGAGATCTGCTTGATGCGGCCCGGTTTAATGTGGAATGGTTCACCACTCCCCAAACCTTTCTGGATTATGTTCAACAACACAGCGTAACCATTGACTGCTTAGTGATTCAAAATATTGCCCAAAACCTCGGCTTGTTGGATCAACTCTACGAACAAAGTATCCTCTTGCCTGTTGTCATTCTGGAACCCAAATCGTCAGAAAACAGTAACCAAATTTTGACCGAATCCTATATTTCAACGCCTAGCGCTACCAACTATCGCTACCACACAGGTGAAGTTAGCCTCTTAGCCCATCAGCTTGGGGAAATGCCAACTGCGATTGATCGGGCGATCGCTTGTTTTCTCAAACTTGCCCCCACAGCTGAACTCAATGAACCTAACCCGGACCTCGCTGCCTCCTTGGCTGTTTATCGGCGACACCTGTTAGAACAGCAGCAGCGTCTTGCTGAAAAGCTAAAGGAACGTCTGGGCTATTTAGGGGTTTACTATAAACGCAATCCCAACGACTTCTACCGTAATCTTTCACCTCACGAGCGCGTTCAACTACTTAAACAAATTCGAGTTGCTTATCGAGACGTTATTCTCAACTATTTTTCGACGAACTATCCCCTCAACCAAAATATTGACCAACTCGTAAATCAAGCCTTCTTTGCTGATTTATCTGTTTCTCAAGTTTTAGAAATTCATATGGAACTCATTGATGACTTTGCCCAACAGCTCAAGCTTGAAGGGCGTAGTGAAGATATTCTGCTCGACTACCGTTTAGCACTCATTGATATTATTGCTCATCTTTGTGAGATGTATCGTCGCTCAATTCCCCGCGAAGATATTCCTTTTGAGGTTTTCAATGATTGAACTGACCTTTCTCCTTGCTCAAAATTGTGATACCTTACATCCGTTTATATTTTTCACTATAGCCCTATGAGTTCATTGAAGAAAACCTATGTGCTCAAGCTGTATGTTGCAGGAAACACCCCTAGTTCAGCTCGGGCCCTCAAAACCCTCAAAAATATTCTTGAAGAAGACTTTAAAGGAGTTTATGCTCTCAAAGTTATTGATGTTCTTAAAAATCCTCAACTAGCGGAAGAGGACAAGATCTTGGCAACCCCTACACTGTCCAAAGTTTTACCACCACCTGTACGTAAAATCATTGGTGATCTTTCTGATCGAGAAAAGGTCTTGATTGGTCTAGATCTACTCTACGAAGAAATCAGTGAAGAGTGAAGGTAATTGCTCCGTCCGTTGATGACTTGTAAGCTCATTATCTATTGCCCTGTTTTTCCTGCCCTACAACCATGAATCAACCGACCAATTCTGAAACTGAACTTTCTATAACGCCAATTGGTGTCCGGAAAATTCGTACTATGATCGAGGGCTTTGACGAAATTAGCCACGGTGGTATGCCCATTGGTCGTACAACTTTAGCTAGTGGGACATCCGGCACAGGTAAAACGCTGTTGGCTGTGCAATTTCTATATAACGGGATTAAATCATTTGGAGAACCGGGTGTTTTTGTCACCTTTGAAGAATCTCCGACTGACATTATTACTAATGCCTATAGTTTTGGCTGGAATTTACAAGAGCTAATTGATCAGGGCAAACTCTTTATCTTGGATGCCTCCCCTGATCCAGAAGGTCAAGAAGTGGTGGGTAATTTTGACTTGTCTGCTTTGATTGAACGAATTCAATATGCAATCCGTAAGTATAAAGCTAAGCGAGTTTCGATTGACTCCGTTACAGCAGTCTTTCAGCAGTACGAAGGGGCTTCTGTGGTGCGACGCGAGATCTTCCGCTTAGTAGCACGCCTTAAACATATTGGTGTCACCTCCATTATGACCACAGAGCGAGTAGATGAATATGGTCCCGTCGCTCGGTTTGGCGTTGAAGAGTTTGTCTCTGACAATGTGGTGATTGTGCGCAATGTTCTTGAAGGAGAGCGCCGCCGTCGCACCATCGAAATTCTCAAGCTTCGGGGTACAACCCATATGAAGGGAGAATATCCCTTTACCATTACCAATGATGGCATCAATATCTTCCCGCTCGGCGCGATGCGACTGACCCAGCGATCGTCGAATACCCGGATTTCCTCGGGTGTAACCACCTTGGATGAAATGTGTGGTGGAGGCTTTTTTCGAGATTCAATTATTTTGGCCACGGGGGCAACAGGAACAGGTAAAACCCTACTGGTGAGTAAGTTTTTGCAAGAGGGTTGTCTTCAAGGGGAACGGGCAATTTTGTTTGCCTATGAAGAATCTCGGGCGCAACTGTCTCGTAATGCCAATTCCTGGGGAGTAAACTTTGAGGAAATGGAGAAAAAGGGTTTACTTAAACTCCTCTGTAACTACCCTGAATCTGCTGGTTTAGAAGATCACCTCCAGATGATCAAGTCGGAAATTGAACAGTTTAAACCCGCTCGAATTGCGATCGACTCCCTCTCAGCTCTCGCCCGTGGGGTGACTAACAATGCCTTCCGACAGTTTGTCATCGGGGTAACAGGCTATGCCAAACAAGAAGAAATCACCGGTTTCTTCACCAATACCACTGACCAATTTATGGGCTCAAACTCCATTACCGAGTCCCACATTTCCACCATTACAGACACAATTATCATGCTGCAATATGTGGAAATCCGGGGTGAGATGTCTCGGGCAATTAATGTTTTTAAGATGCGAGGTTCTTGGCATGACAAGGGCATTCGGGAATATTCCATTAGTTCTGCTGGCCCTGACATCAAGGATTCTTTCCGTAACTATGAGCGTCTGATCAGTGGTTCACCAACCCGAATTAGCTTGGATGAAAAGAGCGAATTGTCTCGCATTGTTCGGGGGGTTCGGGATAAAACTCAGGATGACTAACCTGCATATTCCGTCCCGATGCTAACATCCCAAATTTCTTCGTTGACCTGTACTGCTAAAACGTTAGGCCGACAGCAAACTTGGCAAGCTTCCACATAGGATTGCCTCATCCCCTGGCTCAGATCAACAAAGGTTAAGTTGGTCTCACCACACACTGCACATCTCACCACACACTGCACAGTAGAATTCCGCCGCGATTTCCATGCTCTAGATCAACTCATCCAATTGAGCTAACACTTCAGTGCTATGGATTGCAGGACGAACTCCCAAAAAGATTTTGCGTAAAGTTCCTTCTGGATCAATGAGATAGGTATGGCGTAATGACATACCCGTCAGGTAAGAACCATAGGCTTTACTGACAGCCCCATTAGTATCGGCCAACAAAGGAAATCGTAACCCTTCACTATCGCAAAACTCGCGGTGCGAATCCACGGTATCGACGCTTACCCCTAGAATTTGTGTGTTTCGTGCTTGGTATTTCGGTAGATCTTGTTGAAAGCGTCGCGCCTCTAGAGTACAACCAGGAGTGAAATCTTTGGGATAGAAATACAGTGTAACCCACTGACCTCGATAGTCCGAAAGGGCGATCGCGCCCTCACCCGTATTGGTTGGCAAGCTGAATTCTGGTGCAGGTTGGTTAAGTGAGGGCTGGGGCCCACCCAAGGCGATCGCCGCAGGCGCAATGCCCCAACTGAGCAGAAAAGCGAGACCAATCGTGAACAAACCTGTAAGAAGACGCGGCAACATCGAGAAATTATGGAGTACGTATAAGTCAATACCGCTATTGTATCGAAGTCCTGCTGCCCCCTAAGCTAAACTAGAGATCCCTTCGACTTAACTGTATCCCAGCTCTGGCCAATCTTGTGTCTGATTCATCTACGCCTCAAACCAGCCATTTTGATAGTATTGATGCTGCTTTAGCGGATATCAAAGCAGGTCGCTCTGTCATTGTGGTTGATGATGAGAACCGTGAGAACGAAGGTGATCTGATTTGTGCCGCCCAGTTTGCGACCCCCGACATGATCAATTTCATGGCGGTGGAAGCACGGGGTCTGATTTGTTTGGCGATGACGGGCGATCGCCTCGATCGCCTCGATTTGCCCCTCATGGTTACCAACAACACCGACCCCAATCAAACCGCGTTTACTGTCAGCATTGATGCGGGGCCACACCTCGGTGTCACTACAGGTATCTCTGCTGACGATCGCGCTAAAACCATCCAAGTGGCCATCAACCCTGCCACCCTGCCCACCGATCTGCGACGGCCAGGGCATATTTTTCCATTGCGAGCCAAAATTGGTGGGGTGCTCAAACGTGCTGGTCATACCGAAGCAGCGGTTGATCTGGCTCGCTTGGCGGGTCTATATCCGGCTGGGGTTATTTGTGAGATCCAAAACCCTGATGGCTCGATGGCCCGGTTGCCCCAGCTATTTGACTATGCCCAAGCGCATAATCTTAAACTTATTAGTATTGCTGATTTAATTAGTTATCGCTTGGCGCACGATCGCTTCGTCTACCGAGAATCCGTTTGCGCCTTTCCCAGTCAGTTTGGTACTTTTTCTCTTTATGCCTACCGCAATAGTCTGGATGGCAGTGAGCATATTGCCATTGTCAAAGGCGATCCGGCCACCTTTGCCAGCCAGCCTGTGATGGTGCGGATGCATTCAGAATGTCTAACTGGGGACGCATTGGGGTCGTTGCGCTGTGACTGTCGGATGCAACTCCAAACGGCCTTGAAGATGATTGAAGCAGCGGGTCAAGGAGTTGTAGTCTATCTTCGTCAAGAAGGGCGAGGCATTGGTTTGGTCAATAAACTCAAGGCCTATTCCCTCCAAGATCTTGGCTTTGATACCGTCGAAGCCAATGAGCGACTAGGCTTTCCTGCTGATCTGCGCAACTATGGCATGGGAGCACAGATTCTAAATGACCTCGGTGTACGTCAGATTCGGTTGGTCACCAACAATCCCCGTAAAATTGCCGGTCTTAAGGGCTATGGTTTAGAGGTGGTCGATCGTCTCCCCCTCTTGATTGAGGCGACGGACTATAACGTTGATTATTTGGCCACTAAGGCCCAGAAGCTGGGTCATCTGTTACTACAGACTTATCTCATCACTCTCGCCCTCGATTGGCAGGATGGTGAACTCTCCGCAACTCAACGGTACGAACACCTCGAAAAACTCCGTGATCTCGCTCGGGGGGTAAATTTACTGGTGCAGGAGGAAACCCGCCCGGTGGCGATTGCTCTATTTGGCAAACCGGTCTTAGTGCTACATTTTGGCTTTGATCAGCCCGATCTCGCGCCAGCAGAATGGTATCAAATGGCCCCACATCCCTATGCTAAGGCGATTGCCACACTCCTCGATCAAGTGGTCAATTTGCCTTACCTGCACCGTTTGCAACTGCTGATTGCCAACGGTCGTGATCCCCTGGCTCACCTGCGGGGAAACCTCTCTAATGCGTCTTTAGCACACCCCCCCTCCGCTCAGCAGGGCCAATGGCAAACTGAAGTGATCTACTGTCACCAGTTCAAGGGGTAACCAAACGAGGAATGAGGTTAAAGAGATTATAAAGATGTGGGATGATTTAAAGGACAAGCACAGCAAGTACATCGATGTCTTCGGAATCTTTTAGACCGCAGTACATCGGGTCTCCAGGATGAGTAATCAAGATTCCGTTTTGACAGAATTGCAGACCGCCCTACCCCATTGGCGACCGCAAATGTTTTTTAAATCATCTTTAGTCGCCCTGTCCCATGCGATGGAAGATCAAGTTTTGGCCAACCCCGATGCGCCTTTGGTGATTGCGACGTTTCAACAGGAGCGGTTTTATCGTCAAGAGGCCCATCGGTATCAGCGTATCGCTGCTAAATCTCCCCAGGTCTATGTGCTCTCCGCCCCCGAAACCGAATTTCAGGATGCCTCAGATAGCTACGAGACGATCGCATTTGACACCACTGATGCCCTCACCCAGGAATGGCATCTGGTGATTATTGGCGATCACTATGCCAACTGCTTGATTTGCCGAGAACGTCAGCTCTCTGAAACCGAAAAGACCCCTATTGCCATGGATACCCATCGTCGCTTTGAGGGCATTTGGACGTTTGATCGCCAAGTCAGTGGGGTGGCTGCTCAAATTCTCCTCACCCGAATTGCGGCCTATCGCCCGGAGCTGCTCAAAAAAACTCAATTGGCCCAACAGCGCTATCTCAATAATGTCTGTCCCATTGATGTCCCCAAGGCTGGGGTGAATGCTCTGGCTACAGGCAACCCGGATCCCTTCGTGAATCGTTTAGTGAGCTATCTTCAAGTCGGGCAATACAAGCTCCTCAAGGCCTACCGAGCGATCGCCGCCCAAGAGCAGCGAGAGCGTCTGTTGCATCTGATGACCAGTGCCATCCGCCAATCCCTCAATCCGGATGAAATGATGCAAGTAGCTGTTGAGCAACTCGGCCCCGCCCTCAGGGCAAGCCGTTGTATCGCCTACCGTTGTGATGCACTCGCGCTCTCAGCGACGATCGCCCACGAATTTCACACTGCTGGCATTCCACCGCTGACAGGGCAGCCTTGGCCACTCCAGGGTAATCCCCTCTTTGAACAAGTTGTGGCTACCCATGACTCAGTATTTATTCCTAATGTCCGGACAGATCGCCAATTACCTGCTGGGGTTGCCAAACAAGCTGTTGCCCAAGGGATTGTTGCTTGGTTGTGGGTGGCGATCTTTTACCAAGATCGTTTTTTGGGCATGATTGAGCTCCACCAATGTCAAACTGAGCAAAAAACCTGGACGGCTGAAGATGTGGCTTTAGCTGAAGCGATCGCTACTCAACTGGGTGTTGCACTGATCCAAGCTGAAGCCTACGCTAATCTTGAAGAACTGAACGAACAACTTGCTGCCCTTGAACGCACACGCTCCAATCTCGTTGCCATCACCGGCCATGAATTGCGGACTCCCCTCTCGACCATTCAAGTCTGTTTAGAAAGCTTAGCCAGCGAACCGGATATGCCAGCCGAACTCCGACAAGTGATGTTAAGTACTGCCCTCGAAGATGGTGAACGGATGCGGAAGTTAATTCAAGACTTCCTCACCCTTTCTCAATTGGAGAGTGGTCGCATTCAATGGCACATTGAACCCATTTCCCTTGAAGAATGTATTGAGTTGGGGTTAAGCAACACCCGCTCCCAGCAAGCCAAACGAAAAATTCCCACCTTAGTCCGAGGTAATTGGCAAGACCTGCCGATGGTTTTGGCGGATGGGGAATGGTTTGTCGAAGTTTTGGTCAAACTCCTGGATAACGCCTGTAAGTTCACCCCCCCCGAAGGCTCAATTTCGATTACAGCCCAACCCAACGCAGCCCAGATGATGTGCCTCACCGTTGCTGATACAGGGCGAGGCATAGAGCCTAATCGGCTGGAAACCGTTTTTGATCGCTTTTATCAAGAGGAAGGTGCCCTCCAGCGCACTACAGGGGGAACAGGCCTGGGGTTGGCGATTTGTCGGCAAATTATCCAGCGTTGGGGCGGCACAATTTGGGCTGAATCAGCAGGGAAAGATCAAGGCAGTCAGTTCCATTTCACTATCCCCCTGGCAGACCCCTTGGAAGAGTAATGAGTTGGCTATTGGCAATTCAGCATGAATGTGTAAATTTGTGCGATAATTTGTAACGAAGTTTTGCAATTAATGAGAAAACGAGTGGTCATTATGGATCAAGACCAGTCAGAACAGACCGTTGAGACCCTCAATCCAGCCGCTCAAGAACAGACGCTGGCAGATTTAGCACCAGCTCGTTATGAATGTGCCCCCTGCGGTTATGTCTACGAACCGGATCAGGGAGACAGTTCTGCGGATATTCCACCAGGGACAGCGTTTGAAGATTTGCCCATCAGTTGGCGTTGCCCAGTTTGTGGTGTGGGCAAGTCCCAGTTCCAAAATATTGGTGCCGGCAATGTGCCCTCAGGATTTCAAGAAAACTTGAACTATGGCTTGGGAGTGAATACCCTAACGCCCAACCAAAAGAATTTACTCATTTTTGGGGGCTTAGCCTTGGCAGTCCTCTTTTTCTTGAGCCTTTATGGACTCAATTAACCAAACAGAGCTCTCTTGGTGATGTTAGTTGCAAGGTAGCAACGCCCTCTTGGGTTGCTGGATTCACTAAAAAGTCCTGCTTGCATTAAATCACCCGCCAAGAATCTGTTATCAAGATGTCCAAGCTAAATTAGCGAATTAACTTGTTGCGATCGCTCCATCCTTAAAAACCCTTTATTTTATTGCCCCTCTCACCGATGAACATGCTATTGAAGCGCTTTGCCCATTGCCTTATGGTTGTGTTGCTTGCGTTAGGTTGCATTGGCTGTAGCAATGTGCCTAGCCTCAGCACTAACCCTTGGCAGATTATGAACTTGCCCACTGATGCGAGCTTGTATGATCTAGCTTTTACTGGCGATCCAAATCATGGCTGGCTGGTGGGTAGCCGTTCTACATTATTTGAAACCTTCGATCGCGGCCAAACTTGGCAACCCCGGCAGATCGAGTTAGGCGATGAAAAAATCAACTTCACCGGGGTGAGTTTTTTCGGTCAAGAAGGTTGGATTGTGGGGAAGCCCTCAATCTTGCTTCATACCTTGGATGGGGGTAAGAACTGGACTCGAATTGTTCTGAGTAGCAAACTCCCTGGTGCTCCCTACAGCATTCTTGCTTTGGGCAAAAACGCCGCCGAGATGGCCACAGATGTGGGGGCTATTTATAAGACCACTGATGGGGCGAAGAATTGGAAAGCCCTGGTTCAAGAGGCCGTTGGTGTGGTGCGCAACTTACAGCGATCGCCGTCGGGTGAATATGTTGCGGTCTCCTCCCGAGGCAACTTCTATTCCACCTGGACACCTGGAGATATCGCCTGGGAACCCCATAACCGCAACAGTTCTCGTCGTTTACAGAATATTGGTTTTGGTCGTGATGGTCGTCAATGGCTGTTGGCGCGGGGCGGTCAGATCCAATTCAGCGACTCTGGGGAAGACGGCTCTTGGGGAGAGGTGATTTACCCAGAACCTTCAACCAGTTGGGGCTTTTTAGATATTGGCTATCGCACAGCGGATGAAATGTGGCTCTCGGGCGGCAGTGGGAATCTGCTGGTGAGCACCGATGGGGGCCAAACCTGGCAAAAGGATCGTGCTGTAGAGAATGCGCCAGCTAACCTCTATCGCATCTTGTTCCAAGATGCTGACCATGGCTTTATCTTGGGCGATCGCGGTGTGCTGCTTCGCTACACCCCGTCCACTTAAGCAACATCATGCTCTGAGACGAAACCACGTCTCAGGCACAGCCCTTTTTGGGGTAAAGTAGATTTTAATATTGTTAACTTATTTTGAGGAGGAACCAGAATGTCTGGTGTAACAGGTGAACGACCGTTTTCCGATATTGTGACAAGTATTCGGTATTGGGTTATTCACAGCATTACTATCCCCATGCTCTTTATTGCGGGTTGGCTGTTTGTGAGCACTGGCCTAGCCTATGATGCCTTTGGCACACCCCGTCCCAACGAGTATTACACCCAAGATCGTCAAGAGTTGCCGATTATTTCCGATCGCTACGAAGCGAAGCAGCAAATTGAAGACTTTAATCGCTAGTTGACGTTCGCTTAAATTCCTTAGCTTTGAATCTCAATTGAGGAGCATATTATGACCAATCCCAGTGGGAACCAACCCATCACTTATCCGATTTTTACGGTGCGTTGGCTTGCCGTTCACACCCTTGCGGTTCCCTCCGTTTTCTTTGTCGGGGCGATCGCAGCTATGCAATTTATTCAGCGCTAGGAGGTTTTGATGGATAGAAATACCAACACGAATCGCCAGCCCGTTGAGCTGAACCGAACTTCCCTATTCCTAGGGCTACTGTTAATCTTTGTCTTGGGAATACTCTTCTCAAGTTACTTCTTTAACTAAGACTTGCTGCCGTTAATATTATTTGAGGAGATCATTAAAGATGTTTAAAAATGGGCGCATTCCCCTTTGGGTTGTCGCGGTTGTTGCTGGCCTGGGCGCGATTTCTGTCCTCGGTCTGTTTTTCTACGGTGCTTACGCAGGCGTTGGTTCTTCACTCTAAGTTGGTGCAAGGGCTCAATTTTTTTAACAAAATTGCATAAGACAAGCAAACCGCTGGCGATCTAGATCGCCAGCGGTTTAGTTGATCATCACTGCCCTAATTTATGCTTGGGTTCATGCATAGAATGCTGCTTTAGCAAACCCGCTGACCGTTGATTGCACTCTGTTAATTTCGATCAGAAAATGTAACAATCTCTCGTCAGCCCTCTGCTCTACAATCGGGAAACATATGCCGTTGAGATGGTTGCCTATGTTGCCAGACTTGCTTGTCCGCCGCCAAACCCACTTTGTGCTCTGGCGGCCGGGGATTATTACCCCACCCCCTTGCTTATTTATTGGCACTTTGTCTCAATGGCTGACAACCTACGATACCTTTCAGGAAATCCCACTGGCTCCTGATCCAGAATTTCCTGATCTTTGGATGGTAGCCGCAGCCGACTGTGGCTTAACGGATGGCCAAGTCTACGCCTATTGGTTTAAGGTCAAAAACACTAATCCTTACCCCTTTGCAGGGGACGATGAGATTCTTTATTGTACTGATCCACTTGCGACGACGGTCGATCGCCGCCCCTCCCGGCTCGCTCCTTGTCCATCTGAATCAGGTGGTGTCGAAAGCCAAGACCCAGCGAGTGTTATTCTCTATCGACATTCTCGCCTTTATGCCTGTGACCCTGATGGGCGGGAAATCCGGTGGTGGGGCAAGCATCCTGACCCGCAAATGCCTGCCAATAATAACCTTGTGATCTATGAGCTGCCAACCCGGTGGACAAGGGCTGATGCAGGTTTGGGCAAAGGATCTTTTGGTGATATTGTGGCGCTGATTGCTCCTGAGGTGCTACCCCCGTCTCACCCCGAGATTGCGGACTTGGGTAAGGGTCGGGCTCATTTGCTTGAACTAGGGGCTAATGCCCTCGAAGTCTTGCCACCTGCCGACAGCGATGATGTGCTCGAATGGGGCTATGGCACCTCGAACTTTTTGGCTGCGGATCATGAACTGGGGGTTCCGGATGGGGCGATCGCGCCCCACGCCATGACCGATTTAGCGCATCTGGTTGATGTTTGTCATCAGCATGGCATTCGCTTTTTTATTGATGTGGTGATGGCCTTTGCCCGAAATCACCCCTACCAGAACATTAATTTCCTGGACTTCTTTGTGCATTGGGGATCAGGTGACCCGGAGCAGACGGGACGTGAAGGTTTTGGGGGCGACCTTTTGAAATATAACTATTGGGTTGAGGGTTATCATCCCCTGACGGGTGAGCAGAGTTGGTTTTGCCCTAGTCGAGAATATATGAAGGTCTATTTGGCCCATTGGCTTGAACAATATCGGGTGGACGGTTTGCGGCTCGATAGTGTTAATAATGTGGGGAACTATGACTTTATTGAGGAAGTGCGGAATTTTTCGCGGGCGTTTTGGTGCGATCGCGGCGGGGAAGATGAGCAGTTTCTGGTGGTGGGGGAAGAACTCTCGGTGCCGATTACCCTGATCCATCAGGGGCGTTTGGACGGGTTGTGGAATGAGAAGTTTAAGCAAGCGGTGCGTCAGGTCATTTTAGGTAATCCTGGGGCGGGCGATCGCAGTTTTGAATGGACGGTGCGCAAGCTGATTGACTGTCGCTTTTTGGGCTTTAAGGATGGCACGCAGGTGGTCAACTATCTGACGTCCCATGATGTGGGGGGCTACGAAAATGAGCGCATTTACGATTATTTGGTCAATCGGGGGATTACTGACCCCCCAGAGATTAGCCGCCGCATTAAACTGGCCTTTGTCTGTTTGCTCACGGCGGTGGGCATCCCGATGATCTTGGCGGGGGATGAGTTTGGTGATCAGCATGATCTGGATTTAAGCGATGAGCATAGTAACCACAAGCAGGTCGATCCGGTAAATTTTGACCGCTTACACCAGCCCTGGCGACGAGACTTGTTTGATTATGTGGCGCGGTTGGTCAAGTTCCGGACGGCAGCTCCTGCCTTGGCTCTTAATGACACAGACTTTTTGCACATCGATTATGCTGAGGGCAAAAAGGTAGTGGTTTGGCAGCGGGGGGCGGGACGCGATCGCGTAGTCGTTCTAGCCAATTTTTCAGACTATGGCACGCCTGATCCCTTTAGTCCAGCGGCGGAATATGTGGTGCGGCGTTGGCCGAAGACGCCGGAGGGGTTGTGCTGGCATGAGGTGACGCAGGATCGGGTTGTGCTACCGGATTCAGTGGGTCGGGAGCCGATTTTCCCGTGGGAGGCGAAGGTGTATCATCTGACGGAGGCGGTAACGGAGTAACTCATCCCTTCAGGAGTGTTGAGCAATCCCCAGACGATTTTCCTGTTTTCAGCCCACCAATCAAAGCGCCGGAATACACACAGCGTACAGGGCCAAGTATTGGCTGAGTATTGGTTTGAATATCGTTGATTTGGCTTCCATTGGTGGGGACACTCACAACGAAAATCGCGCCCGATTCAGGCTCATTAGCTGCATTTTGTGAGCCAGGTGTATTACCGATCGCGCCTGTGTAGTCAAAAGTGATGCGATACTTTGGGGGTTGGTTATCCACATTGGTGTCATCGGAAATTGTGATCAGGTTTTTATTCGTGCTGGCAAAAGCATATCCCCCTGATAGAACATCTTCCACATCATTTTCATTTCCATGTTCCTTTCCACCCGAACGTTTCTTATTCAAATTTGTGGCAATGATCACCTCATTAGTGTTGAGACTCACACCACCATCAATTTTGCCCGCTGACCAAGCTGCATCCATCGCTTGCTGTTCTTCGTTGTTAAACGTGTTCCCCTCACCACTTGCGGGTACATTTAAACTTGCTGGATAAACCGCAATCTGTGGAATTCCGTCCACCGAACGAAACCCCACGCTATAGGCAACTTTATTTTTTTGGGCTTGGTTCTTAGCCCGCTCAATAGCTTGGAGTACCGCATCATTGACCGCATTGACACGACGCTGTCGCACAAACCCGAGCCAGCTTGGCCCTAAGATTGCCGCCAAAATGCCAATAATTACCACCACAACAATCAGTTCAATCAGGGTAAAACCGCTTTGAGAATTAGGTTTAGGAGTTGAAAGCCAGCGCATGGTCTTGATGTTTTGAGAAAGGATAAAGGCAAATGCTGGTTAACGGTCTCAGCCTCCATCATTAGGGTTTAAATTTGGAGCCAGGTTATCGTTATTGGAATAATCGCCCTTCCAATTGCACTTCTGCTGAAACTGTTGGAAATAAAGCACTTCGTTTCTCATAGAAAAATATATTTCGTGCTTTAGAGAGGATGTCTGTGCTATTTACATGATTAGTCCTGATCTTAGATAAAGCATTTCCCCGTAAGAAAATCTTGGCAATGCTTTGCTCTGAGTTCACACAGGCATAAAAGCTATAGGTTCGGAACTGAGTTGCAGCTTCCGTTGGGGCTGGATTCGGTGCTGGGTTTGGACTGCCATAATAAGGCGACTGAATCCAGCTTTTCTGAGACTCCGCACCAGTGCCATTATCAACCGCAGGACAAACCAGTCGTGGTAAGGTTTCCCCCTCTCGGTTAGCAATATCAATCGTGGTGTTATCGATGTTATCCACCAAGATTTGCATTGAACTGTTGTCGTAGGCTTCAGCAGGATAGGGGGTTGTGCCTTCAGAGTTTACTGCACCATCCCAGCGGTTCATTTTGCTGCGGATATCGTCGCCTTCCAAGCTCAAATCGAATGGGCCATAACCCGCATCGCGCTCTTTAACTGATTGAGCTGGGCTCAGCCTCAATTCAACCAGCTCATTGCCGCCATTGGTGACACCGGCTGAGACCTCAAACCGGCCAATTCGAGCTGTATCCGACCAAACTGAATTGGTAACCGGATTAGCCTCTGGATTTGCTTTGGCCAAGATGAGATAGTAGGCGACAAACGAATATACAAATGTATCATCACAGAAATTGCGGTTACTGGGAATGGTGCAATCTTGTGTGGTATTTCCACTACCGATAGGGCTACCGTCTTCAACCACACGACGTGTCCAAAAGGCTAATGCTGGGATGCAAAGGTTGGCATCGTTACAGTGGGTAACTGGAATAACCGGGGGAATTTGATCGCGAATGCCCGAATTGATTTCGTCGTTGATATTGAGATCGCGGGTCAACGCTACTGAATCGTAGATGTAGATGGCCTGTTGCAGATCGCGGGCGATGAAATCAGCCGCAGCTTGCAAGTCCTGTTCGGTTATGGCTTTAGCCTGTTCACGGCGATCGGTGCTAATCAGGTTAACCGCCAAACTCAATAGCGGAATCATCACCAGCACTGCAATGATCAGACCCACCAGCAGCTCAATCAGCGTAAAGCCACGATGAGCCGATCGCTTGAGCTGTAACTGAAGTAACCATCTTAAGGTGTGTTTGAGTTGAGAAATTGTTCTCGAATACATAGTGTTTCCCCTGATGCTAGTTGCATTGACCTTGATTGGTTCCAATGTTGATCCGCGTACAGTAAGCGTCGAGATTGGTTTGGGATGTGTTGATGGCAGTGGTCATTTCCACAATCGGCAATGCACGGCTGCCCATGCCTGAAGTAACCAGCGAGGCTTGGGTCTGGGCACGGTCAGCATTGGGGTTATCGCTACTTTTTTTAAGGATTACGGCTGGATTTTGGCCAAAAGCATTAGCCCGATAAACCCGAATGCCGATCTGGTAGCCCGCATCAGGGCGAACCGCTGCTTCATCAACATTGGTGTTGTTGTAATTAGCTGGGTCAGTTCCCACCCCAGCTTGCAAACCAAAGGCTTGGATAACAAAGTCCTTGGGACTGGTGCTCGTGCATTGATTATCCCCATCTTGATCGACGCAGTAGAGCGCCCAAGCGTTGGTATCAACGGGGGAATTGCAGTACGTGTTGGCGGTGGGGCAATTGATGTCACCCGAAGGCGGCACAATAACATCATCCAATTGCAAGGCGACAGGCTCAGCGCCGTTGCCCGTTTGGTTGATGGGCGGATCGGCGATCGTGTTGGCAACAACCCCATTCATAAAGCCCCGCGCTGCCTGCAAGCCCAGCTCACCCCGGCGAGCTTGCACCCGCGTCGCCGCAGAAAAGGCAACGATCGGGCCAATACCCACAATCAAGATCGCCACCACCACCACCGCCAACAGCGATTCGATGATTGTGAATCCAGATTCATTGGGAGGGGCGGCAAGGTTGAGATGGGGTTTGAGCTTCATAGTGATTGGGAGAGCTAAACAATAAGCAGGGGTGAGCGGGTTTAGTTGTTGAGCGTATTTTCTCGACAGAATGTGCCAGAGGGGAGCTGATCGGTGTTGATCACAGGAGAAGAAGCATTTTGGATTGGATTGTCGTCGATCTCGCCATTGGTGTTACGTTGGATGGGGGTAGCACAGAGTAGGGTGCGTACCCAGTCGTCGCGGCGGCTGACTTCTCGGTAGAACTCATTGGGGTCTTCGGTGGGGGGTAAGCCGAACTGTTGAGAAAAGAGGTCAGGGGACTGGGACAAGATGCCCACATCAAAACCCCATTGACGACCCGGCGGACGGTAGTGGTTAAAACGACCGTTACCTGTTAGGTATCGCTGCTTATAGCCATAGAGAGAAGCATCTGTATCATAGTTATACCCTAACCGATACATTGAGTTGAATGGGCCCGTCGCATAGGCACTCCGTTGTAGCTGGATAAATGAGCCCTTGATTTCTGCGGTTTCTTCCTGACTCGATGGTGTCCAGTTCTCTAAGAAGCGGGGTAGATTCGCTACACCCCCATTGGATTCACCATCAGTTCCGTTGGATCGGGGTGGGGCATCGCCCGTTGCCATAATCAGGTTGAAATGGATGTTGTTGCCATAATCACTGACTTGGGGTAACCAATTTGTGTTGTTATAAGGCTGGTTTGCACTTCCAGACACATTGACATTGTCAGTTCGAACTGCTGAGTTAATTTGCATAACAGGCACAAGCTGAGGATGTCTTAGCGTATTTGGATTGCCAGTGTTCCAACCTTGAAGACCAATTGGTGTATTGTTATCACGGTAGTCACTTTTGTTAGTAACAATGCCTGCATCAGTATCGCTTGTTGCAGGTGCATACCATAAAACATTAGGTTGATTGTTACGAGGTTCCTTTACACTGAATGGCTTACATTCAACGCGATTTCCTGTACTAAGGTATTGGAAAGTAAGCGAAGTGCCTGAGGAAGCAGCTGGGACACTAGATGATATGTCGCCACTATCATAAGTGTTGCAGAAGACTTCCTGGGTTGTTTCGTCAATCGCAATAGGAATCGGAAAATTGAGGTTATCCAGAATTAGGTAGCCTTCGTTATTCTCATAGTAGGATTTGTCTCGGCTGCTTCCATGTAAAGTATCGAGATCAATATCAGAGGTGTAGCGCAAGAAGGCAACCCGGCGTGGGAAACGTTGGAAATTAGGACTTGGTGCAATTGCTGTTGAACCAGAATCAGTACTCGTAACTAAAGTTGGTGCAGTCGAATCAAGTTGATTGGATGCGTTATTGCCACTACTATCAATCACCCAATCCTGAGCTGGATCGCATTGAGAAACGGGTAGCTTTTGGCAACTTTCCATCAGATATTCATATCGATTGTCAACTCGACGTTGCACTGGACTGATCAGGTTATTGAAGTAACTGCTATTGAGCACAATATTAGTAAAACCCACATTGTTCTGCTCAGAATACTTCTCGTCACGGAGATCCCCCGCCGCTCGGTTATGGCTAGCACCATCACGCCGTAGCCAGGAGGAAACAAACGCATCATTACTGACTGTTGGATTACTAGAGAGGCCATTCACACCCAGCGAAGCATGGTTGAAGCCGTCATCTTTTCGGAGTCCATTAATGTGCTTATAGTTGGCATCATTAAACGGCGCAGCAGGGAAAAGAGTCTCATATTCACTCTTCATCTGGAAATCGGCGGCAAGTAAGCCTTTGGAATCAAAGGGAAATGCCTCATGAAGCCGCAAATTTGCACCACCTGTCAACAGCACCTTAGAGTCCCGGAAAAGGTTATCCGATTGGTTATTGCGGATATCGTAGTCGCCCTCATTCCGAAAACCAAAGCGATAGCGCTCTGAAAGCAGCGTCATCGCATCGCTAAGGACGTTGGCAACACGCCATTTATCCCCTTGAGTGCAATCTGCGAGGCGCTCATCGTTATTACGGCAGGCGAACTGTTTATCAAGCTGGGCTTCAGTGCGGTTGTAGAAGTTGCTCCAATCCGCAGCCAAGAGTTGGGTGAACTCTTCAACCACTTGTTTATCAGGTCGTTCATGAACATTAAACCCTGGACGATCGTTTGCGTTACCACTGTCAGCGCGTTCCCCTTTGATGTAGACCGGCAGATTGGATGCCAGGGTCAAGCCCTTTTCCGTGGTTAATTTATCATCATCCTCCTCAGCCAGAAACCTGTTGTTCGGGTCACGATTGAGTTCCCGGCCATTAATCAGCAGAATGCCATTGGGGCGGCGGGTGGGATCAAGCCAATAGTCCGTGGCACTGACCTTATCCGCAGGCACTCGTTCGTTGGGTTCGTTTTCCACCAATGCCGTTACTGGATCGCTGCTGAGGGTCTGACCCGTGAGTGCCTCAGGATCAGTGGGGCGATCGCTGGCATCGGGCAGGGCATCATCACGGGTGGCATAGATAATGCCACTCATGGGAAACATATATTCTTTGTCAGGAAAGCCTGTCTGCACAGCACTAGGGTCAGGAACCCGCAGGGCAGGGTCATTGTTGTTGTTACTGCCCCGGCGCAGACGTTTGAGGTCAATGACCGTTGCCCGAATCTCCATCGGGAGACGTTGCTCAACTTCTAGGTCATATTGTGGCTCACTGTTGTTCTGGAAATCGCTTTGCCCATCTGTGAGGCGTTGCAAGGTGTAGGAGTGCTGATATTGCGCGTCTCCATTTCTTTTGGCCTTCTCAACGGATTTGATCTGACGACCATCCAAGAAGGCAATTTCTTGGATGGCACCATTCACCAAAGTAAAGCCACCAATAGGAGTTTCATTCGCACCAGTCCCTTCATTGATCAAAATATCTATCCCACAGTAAGCCGCATCAATAGCAGCACGATCAGCGAGGGTCAAGTCATTTTGATTGCCCTTGTCCAGTGCTTTCTTGAGGGCTGCATTAACTGGCCGCCCATTGGGATAAACCAAATTAGCTTGATACCTCAATTGCGAATCATTGAAATTGACGCTGTAGGAGTCACGGCGTGGTGGATAGGTCACACCATTGTTGGAAAAACCATCGACACGAGCTAACTGTTCACCGGATGGTCGGTCTTCTGTCCCATTGGCAAGCTGACCACTAATACTGCGATCGCCAGCGAGTCTGGGCAGATTAGACCAATTCTGAGCTGTTTTCCAGTCCGTGGGATCATAAAAGTTGCTCACACAGGCGATGGGGACTTTGCCTGCGGTGTCGTTGCTTGGATTATTGTCAACGGGATCATCTGGATAGCTATAGTGATATACCACCGAAGCTCGCATTTTTAGGTAAGGACGCACGGGTGCATCAGCCCCTGTTGCTGTTTCATCATCAATGTAAATCGGCAGACCCGTCGTGGTGCTGTACCGCTCGACGATTTTGTTCCGGTAAGGGTGGTTGTCTGCATTAGCAACAGCTATATTCAGCGTGGGGTTGGGAGGCTGGGGCATGGTGTCTGGCCACACCACATATTCGGCTCGGGGACGACCACCTGCACGGTTGGCTAAGGGGTCATCAACAGCCCGTAACTCGGCAGGCAGATAAATTCCTGCACCTGTTACCACCCGCAAGCCGCCCTTGGCATCAGTTTTCTCCTCGGGTACTGTCGTGGCGTTGGTTTCCCAAAAGCCATTGCGGCTGGTCGCCCCTGGCACATCAAGGCGCTGGGTTTGGGTTTTGCGATAACGCTCTTCTGGATCACTATTTGCCCCACCAGCGACTGTCCACCATTTGATGCTGCTATCGTAAGCAATCTTATTTTCCGTATCCTCAGTGGCAAAACTATTTCTGGTGTCGTTCCACCACAGTGCAGGGAGATTGTTGCCGACCTCAACGCGATCGCCCAATAACTCTTCAACATTACCTCGGGTCTGCGGGTTCAAAGCGGGTAATTGTTGACGTCGATATTCTAGTTGCACATTGGTCTGCTCTGGATAAATCCAAACATCGATCGGTCGTAAATTATCAGTACCATATTCTTGGTAGGGAACCCCGGTTAAGGTTTCAGACTGTCCAAACGCAACTTCTCGACTAGGCACACGGCGGGTGCGATTCCGGAACCACAGTTCAAGCTCTTCTGAGCGCAGACGATTTAGTTCACTTTCAAGCGCTGGGTCATTGGTAATGCGTGCGTTTACTGCGTCTTTGACTGTACTTGGATCTTGGTTAGAACTCTTGTAGGCAGCAGCGCTTCCCTGCGTACCATGATCAGCAATGACTCGCTCAACTAAGTAGGCAATCCGTGCTTCATAAGCTTTGTTGTTATACGCCACTTCTGGGGACGTTTGGCGCGTTGATCGGGTTTTGGAACTAATGCCATCATCCTGGTTATCACCCCCTCCAACATTCACACCTCGGCCGCGGAACAAATCCACTTGAATTGTCGTGCCCGAAGCTTCATTATCTTGAAGACGGCCAGCACTCATATTGCCGCCAACAACAATCTTGGCGTTCTCTTCTTCGTAGAAACAAGACTCATCACTACTGACCTGGTAGAGGCGCACATCCTCATTTTGAGGCTCACTGGCAAAGAGGTTGCTGTTGGTCACAATCCGACCATTGATGCGGAAGGTTGTACCGGACGAGAGATCGAGGTCATCTTCATAGACAATCGCATTGTTCCCTAACGGAATTCGGGCACGATCTTGCTGATATTCCATCGCCGTGAAGCCACGATTGCCTTGAAAGACCTCATAGCGACCTGGGTCATTATAGGGGGCAGGAATCGTTACCCCTGACGGGAATAGCACACTGTTATCGATTGCGGTGATCGGCACATTGGCCACATAGACGTAAAACGCTTTTTTCCGGACGCCTTCTTGATCAAACCAGCCACGGTTGCCGACCAAACTTGCAGACGTTCCAGTCGCCGCTTCACAGGTGGAGTTCTGGGCATTGAGCACCTGGGGACGGGTTCGGGCTTCGGAAGGCTGACGCGCACGGGAAGTATTGGAGAAATAATAGACGCCATACAGAGTAAATGAGTCATAACGGCCATTGTTGTCCGTATCTACCGGAAAGCGCCACGCGGTCGTAACCCGCTCATTCGTTTCTGTTTGTATGGTGCCATCTGCGCCAAGATTACCGTTGGCATCACCATAGTCAAAGGCTACCTGCAACCGCACCTCATCATCCAGGTCGTAGCGCTCCTTGTTGAACACATTACTAATTAAGCTATCCGCTGGTGTGCCGCCCCGCGGCAAGGTGGGATCTGCAAAAACAGCATCCATCTTCGCCTTCGCCCGCTCAATAGCAGGCGCTGCCGCATTCATCACCACCTGATTCACCCGGAAATTGCTGGCGTTCTTCGCCCGGTCAATGGAGCGAAACACCAAAGTAGTGCTAGTGAGAATCACCACCAAAATCACCATCGTTACTGTCGGCAATACAAAACCGGCCTGCCCCCCCTGGGGCTGACCAGAACGGCGTCTGACGCGCTGGATCAACCGGAGCAAACGCTGGGGCAGTTCCGCCAAGCGTGCCAGAAGCTGCTTAAAACTCTGGAGTAGCCGTTTGAACATGAACATCACAAATTTTCCTGATGATGGGGGAAGAGGGGTGCGAAATAAAGAAGACTGCTAAACCCATAAGCCAAAATTTGCGACAAAGTTGGCAAGGGCGCTAACGAATTACTCCTCCAGTGGGAGTCGGTTCAATTCCAGACGAGTAGAAAAATTTTTTTAGCGTTGATGATGTGTGGGAGGGAAGATGACAAAGCGGCACGATCGCTAATGGTTCGCCCAAACACTACAACTATCCTTAGCGTACCCAGCGATCGCCCTCAAACGATCATTTCACCCCCACAATCTTCTCTTCCCCGCTCCAAATCTGGCTCCTCTATGGATTCACCGCACCCTGCCGAGTCCTGATACAATAAAAACCGTTTAAATCTTGAAGAATATATAAAAGTTAAAGAGGCAAGACCATGATTGACTGGCGATTACTAATTGTTTTTGGGCCGCTCTTGATTGCTTTAGGCTGGGCTGGCTTCAATATTTTTGCGGCTGCCCTCAACCAATTCCAAAACACGGTTGGTAGAAAGTAGGCTTGGGAAGCGATCGCGGCTTTGCGCTGTCAAGCAAGCATACTCAAAATAGCGCTTTAATATTCGCTTTGTGCAAAATTTAATCCCCCGCCACCGTGGTACTTCCCATTCCCTGGAAAAGCTGCTCGGTAGTCGGGGGATTCTATTATCTTAGAGTATTCAAAAAAAATAACTATCCAAGGCGGGCAAGATGCCCGCGCTACGAATAATCTGAAGGAGCCAGGAGCTGTATCCAGTTCACCAGCTCTCAACATTAAAGTACCTTTGCCCTAAAGCACACCTACTCTTTGGTCACTTCCCGCTCGGTAAACCGTTCGATCTTCGCACCAATATTACGCAGTTTTTGCTCCAGGTCGTCATAGCCGCGATCCATATGATGCAGACCCTTCACAATCGTCTGTCCCTCAGCAGCTAAACCTGCCGTGACCAAGGCCGCTGACGCCCGCAAATCCGTTGCCATCACGGGCGCACCGGAAAGACGGTGAACGCCTTTAATGATGGCGGTTGAGCCCTTCAGGCGAATATCTGCGCCCATCCGAACCAGTTCGGCCACATGGCGCATTCGATTTTCAAACACCGTCTCGGTAATAATACTATTCCCTTCACAAACCGAGAGCAGAGACGTAAATTGAGCCTGCATATCCGTCGGGAAGCCAGGATAGGGAAGGGTTTCAATATCAGTTGCCTTGAGCGCGTGAGGAATCACTCGGAGACAGGCTGGCGAATCCTGGACAATTTTAGCGCCAATCTCTTCGAGTTTGGCAATCACAGGGGTGAGGTGCTCAGGGATGATGGGGCTAATGGTGAGATCCGATTGGGTCATGGCCGCCATCACCAGAAACGTTCCTGCCTCAATGCGATCGGGAATGACGGAATAGTCTGCGGTGTGGAGCTTCGGAACCCCCACAATCGTAATATTGTTTGTGCCAGCTCCCCGGATTTTCGCACCCATTGCACGGCAGAAGTTAGCCAAGTCAGCGACTTCTGGCTCTTGAGCCGCATTTTCAATAATGGTTTCCCCTTCTGCTAAAGTCGCTGCCATCATCAGCGTCTCTGTTGCTCCCACACTGGGATAGTCCAGATAAATCTTCGCCCCCTTCAGTTTCCCCCCAGCGCCAGGCACATCCACATGAACAATGCCATGTTCAATGCGAACGTGAGCGCCTAGGGCTTGCAAGCCGCGGACATGGAGATCCACTGGACGAGCACCAATGGCACAACCGCCTGGCAGGGGCACACGGGCAGTGCCAAGACGGGCTACTAAGGAACCGATCGCAAAGAAGCTCGCCCGGAGCTTTGAAACTAATTCATAAGGTGCTTGAGATGTGGTGAGATGACTGGCATCCATTGTGAGAGCATCACCTTGGCGATCGAGCTTGACCCCCAACGCTGCGAGAACCTGAGTCATGCGCTCAATATCTGCCAAATTGGGCACATTGCGCAGGCGACAGGATTCAGGACAGAGTAGCGCCCCCGCCATCAATGCCAAGGCGGAGTTTTTGGCACCACTTACAGGCAGGTTCCCGGAAAGGGGTTGACGACCCCAGATCCGCAGGGCAGCGATCTCTTTCGGAGATTCCGTGGACACTTTATCCAGGGTTGGGGTATTACTAACTAGATCTTGCACAATCAACTCTGTTTTATTAGGGAATGGGGTTTGCAAATTTTGGTTCCAATCTTACAGCAATCAACTGGGATTGCAATCTGTCTGGTGGGAGAGATAATTCGTTTTGTTAATTCAGCCTTGACAGATTAGGAATGATTGTGGAAAAAACTCAAGGCTTCAACAATCAAATTTCTTGGTCTAAGGGTTGTCAGTCAGTTAAAGCTCAACGTATTGCGATGCCAGGATGGCAGCTCCTAGTCTTGATGCTCTAGATTTCTCTAAATTGCCCCACGAATCCGGCTAAAAAAACTGTGAATAATCGAGGGCTCTATTCATATTGCTTCGGCAACCTGACCTCCGTACAATCGAATTGCTCGTATCTCTACTGGCTAACCTGCTTTACTTGCAAAAACTCCCATGCCCAACGTTGCCCTGCAATCTCATCAAAACCATCAAACCCTTGTGATTACCCCCGAAACGACGGGAGCAGCATTGCAGGGAACTATCCAAATTCCAGGGGATAAGTCGATTTCTCATCGGGCCTTGATGCTCGGGGCGATCGCGGCAGGAACAACCACAATTCAGGGTCTATTGCTGGGTGAAGATCCCCGCAGCACTGCCGCCTGTTTTGCCGCGATGGGGGCCAAGATTTCTCCTCTAAACACCGAAAGTGTGATTGTCGAGGGCATCGGCTTAGGTCAGTTGCAAGAACCACAAGGGGTTTTAGATGCGGGCAATTCAGGGACGACTTTGCGCTTGATGCTCGGGCTGCTGGCCGCTCACCCTGAACGTTTGTTTTGTGTGACCGGGGATGCTTCACTGCGATCGCGCCCCATGTCCCGCGTCATTAAGCCCTTAACCGAGATGGGGGGCCAAATTTGGGGACGGCAGGGCAATACTCTTGCCCCGTTGGCGGTGCAGGGCCAAACCCTCAAAGGGTTTACTTATCATTCCCCAATCGCTTCAGCACAAGTTAAGTCTTGCTTGTTGCTAGCAGGTCTTTTAGCCCAAGGTGAAACCACTGTTATTGAACCCGCCCTATCACGGGATCACAGTGAACGGATGCTGACGGCCTTTGGGGCGCAAATTGATGCTGACCCTGAGGCTAAACGAGTAACGGTGACAGGGCAAGCCGGGTCATTACAAGGTCAAACGGTCGTGGTGCCAGGTGACATCAGTTCCGCTGCCTTTTGGCTCGTGGCAGCGGCCATTACACCTGGCTCAGACTTACGAATTAAAAACGTGGGTGTCAACCCCACGCGGACGGGTGTGTTGGAGGCCCTAGAGCAGATGGGCGCAGATATTGAACGAGAGAATGAACGCACTGTGACCGGAGAACCCGTTGCGGATTTGCGAGTACGGTCTGGCCCCCTCAAGGGTTGCACAATTGAGGGGGAGGTGATTCCTCGTCTAATTGATGAAGTCCCCATTTTAGCGGTGGCAGCAGCCTTTGCCCAAGGGACAACAGTGATCAAAGATGCAGCAGAATTACGGGTCAAAGAGAGCGATCGCCTCGCAGTGATGGCCAGCGAACTCAATCGCCTGGGAGCCCATGTTACCGAGCATCCTGATGGCTTAGAAATCACGGGGGGATACCCCCTTAAGGGCACAGCAGTGGATAGTCACACCGATCATCGCATTGCCATGAGCTTGGCCATTGCTGCCCTTAATGCCCAAGGTCCCACCACCATCCATCGCGCAGAAGCAGCAGCCATTTCCTATCCCACATTTGTGGAAACGCTTAGCCAAGCTTGGATTTAGGGCGTGTCGTTGCATGTAAAGTTTGCCCTGCATTGGTCTGAATGGTTGAGAGGTTTGGCCTATCATAAGGAGCGTGCCATACCATCTGTCCATGATCGACGAGCAACTCAGCCTTTTTGGTGTTGCGGCAGACCCTGTGCCAGCACCACAACCCACAGCAGCACAATATCAACAGATTCCTCTCAATCCTGACGTGGCGATCGCGCCAGGAACCTATGCCGATCTCGCGGCTTTGGCAACCCATTGTCTGGCCTGCCAGCGGTGTGGCTTGTGCGAAAATCGCACCCATGTCGTCATCAGTCGAGGCAATCCTCAAGCCGATTTGATGATTATTGGTGAAGGTCCGGGCCAACAAGAGGATGAACAGGGTAAACCTTTTGTGGGCAAATCAGGGCAGCTCCTTGAAAAGATTCTCGCCTCGGTGCAGTTCGATACCGAGAAAGATATCTATATTGCCAATGTGGTTAAATGCCGTCCTCCGGGTAATCGCGATCCCCTACCGGCCGAAGTGAACGCTTGTCGGCCCTATTTGCTTGAGCAAATCCGCCTGGTTGACCCCAAAATCATTCTTTTCACCGGCGCCACCGCTTACAAAGCATTGACAGGGGGCAAACAAGGCATCACCAAGATTCGGGGTCAATGGCTTGAATGGGGTGGTCGCCATTGTATGCCGATTCTGCACCCTGCTTATTTACTACGCAATCCATCCCGTGAGAAGGGCAAGCCTAAATGGTTGATGTGGCAAGATATTCAGGCTATCCGCACCAAATACGATCAGCTAAGAGGAGCAGCATAAGGACAGCATTTTACGGTATGGTTAGCCCGAAGGGTTTGGCTCAATTGAGTTGTTGCCCCAAGATATTACGTTCCAATGGTAGGTGAGATATCCATGTGAGTTCAGCCAATACTCGGTGGCTTTAGCATAGAAATCCTGTGGGCTACCGATCAATATTTGTCTCGAACATTTTGGATTTGAATCCCCCTTAACGTTAAACCCAGTTTTAATGAATGGGGCGCATTAGCGGGTTGTCTATGAAACTGGCTTGGCTGTTGCCTGATCATTCCTGCGATCGCCAACAATTTGGTGATCTTGCAGCGCAACTTGGATTGCTAGCCCAACAGGGTTATCCAGTTTGCCGAACATTGTTGGTTTCTACAGGCTGGTGGCAACATTATCAGTCGGTTTTGAATGCCAATTCAATTGCTGCTCTCATCCCTGGTAACAGCACAACACTCGCAGCAGTACAAGATGCCATTCAATCAACCCTGATGCCTCAATCTTGGTTGATTGACCTCACCACGGCGATTCGCCAGCTCCAAACGCCAACGATTGTGCTGCATCCTGTCTTGGTGACAGCTGAGGGAATTCCCTTAAGTTTGCAAGATCTGTGGCGATCGCAGCTTTCGGCCAATACGACTCCAGCCTTGACCTTAGCTCTGAAGAAACTCTGGGCAACGTTGCTTCATCCTCACAGTTTGCGATGCTACCAACACCTCCAACTCACTTGGTCACAATTGCAAGTCGCCATCCTTATTCAGCCCGTCCAGTCCATGCAGGCATCCGGACGTTTGCTCTACCATTCTGGACAATGGCAACTTGAAGCCATCTGGGGACTCGGATATCGTTGGCTCACAAACTTGGTCTATCCTGACTATTATGCAGGCCCTGTTGCTGATTTCTCGACATTGACCCACCAGCATCAAGGTTCCAAACACCAAATTCTGCACCTCACCCCCCACAGTCAATTGCACCGGGACATAACTCAAGCGGCTCAGCAGAATCAGTGGGTGCTTTCGATTAGTGAAATTCGTCACCTCCTCAAGCTGTTGGTTAAGCCGAAGTCTTGGCAAGGGGAACTCCTCTGGCAGCGCTTGCCCAATGGTGAATTCGAAGTGACCCATGGACGAGCATTATCAAACCCTACACCAGATTTAGCTACCTTAGCTTTAGACGCCAAAGCAAATGTTTCGGGAGCAAGCCTGCAAGGCCAGGGCGTTGTTCCTGGTTCAGCAGTGGGGTCTCTCGCTATTGTTACGCCCCAAACTCAAGTCCTACCGCCCAACCAAATTCTGGTCGCAACCACATTACAGCCCCATCAGATTGCGTTGCTGGGGGAAGCAGCGGGTCTGATTCTGGAGCAAGGCAGCGCGACGAGTCACAGTGTTATTGTGGCCCGAGAATTGCAAATCCCCACAGTGATTGGGGTTACAAATGCGATCGCACAACTCCAAACGACCCGAACTGTAATGCTTGCGGCGGATCAAGGCCGGGTTTATTTGCAAGGGGCATCAACTGCCTTAAACGACCCTCCTGCCGTAGAATTATCAGTAGAGTCATCTCAACCTCCAACGCGGGTGTCGGTTTGGGGGGCTTGCAACCATCCACACACCATTACAGTGTTAAACAACCAAACTGTGGATGGGGTGGGCTTAGTACGGTCTGAACTGCTGTTGATGAGCTTACATCCAGATTGGGCGAATGGACATGTACCCAATGCTGACCAAGTGCAAGCTCAATTACAAACATTACTCCTTGAGCTGGCAGCAGCCGTTACGCCCCGTCCTCTGTTTTATCGGTTTGCGGATTGGCGATCGCCAAAGTTCCCACCTTTACCGGGTCAGGCAGCTTTACCCGGCGATGGTTTGCTCGGTCAGCGGGGTGTTTATGCAGCGCAATGTAACCCTTGGCTTTTTGATCTGGAACTTGCAGCACTCAAAGTTGTACTCACAGAATATTCGCAAATTCGGTTAATTCTGCCGTTTGTCCGTCGCGTCAGCGAATTCGTTTGGGTACGCGATCGCCTTCAAGACAAAAAACTGCCCCCCACCCAACTCTGGATCATGGCCGAGACCCCAGCGATCGCTTTTGATATTGAGGCCTATCAAGCAGCAGGCGTCCAAGGGGTCGCCATTGGCCTCAATGACCTTATGCAACTCACTTTAGGGATTGACCGGGATGTACATAATCTTGTTGAACCGGGCGATCTCGCCCATCCTGCTGTGCAGGCCACGATCAAACACCTGATCCAACAGGCCCATCATGCGCACCTCCCCTGTAGTCTATGCGCCACCATCGACTGGTCACACCATCAGACCCTGGTAAATAATTGGGTGAAGTGGGGTTTGGATGCTGTTGTAACGGAACTAAACGCAGTTGGGAGTGCCCGGCAAGCCATTGCTCAGGCTGAAACAATCGATTAAGCGACGAGGGGCTATCATCGTATCAGATATCCGACTATCGCTATAACTGGCTTACAGCCTATTTGTGATCTACTGGGCAGGGTGTGGTATCGCTTGTCCCAATATAAGGTTCCAGGATAATCCGATCCGATAACACGCCCTGGCGGCCAACAAACCGCTTGAATCTTACCGTTCTCTGATGAGCTAGCTCTTTGTTGGCCCACAACCACAGGAATTCGCATAGTAGGTCTGACTCCGAGCACCAAACCAAACATAGCGGTTGTCTCGAACCTGGCTGTAGAGGCGATCGCCTAGTGTTTTTACGCCTGGAATTGACCGATACATTTCCACAAAAACATCACCCAGTGGGAGCAAACGCGCAATTTCCTCAGCTGCATCACTGCCCTGCCAACGTTGGGTCGGATCATTGTTTTTGATCAAAATCATGCCCAATTCACAGTCTTGAGGAGTAATCCCCCAATGCGCTAAAACAGATTGATCCTGCATTGGCGTATAGCCAAACTGGCCAGTGTGATCAAACTCTTGCAAGAGTTGCGTAAAAGTGATGCAAAGATTGCAATTGCCATCGTAGATAATGTGATAAGCAGGGGATTTTACCATCGGCACAGTGAAACACAATGAAGAAGAATGGGCAAGAAATTCTAAGGATAAAGCCTACCGCCCTTGACCTCAACTCCTTAACTACCCTGAATGACACAGGCTTTACTGTAAGTTTGGAGTTTGTGGGTTTATTGGTTCAGTCCTTAGCTTTAATCATAGAGTCTAGTGGTGCGGTTAGGCGCTTTTTTTATCGTAACAACAACCTAGCTGATGCCAGCCCGTCGCTACACGTTCTATGTAAAATTGCAGTATGTTAAAACACTTAATTTTTGCACTGCATCTTAGATCGTTGGCATGGGCTTCCCCCAGTTGATGAGGGGTTAGCCCCACAGCCTAGAATGGCAATTCTAGCTTAGACAGAGTTATAGGTGTCTGAAAATCCAACCCAAGCATCTATCTTCAGACCAATGCTCGATAAACTGCCCCAGCCCGCCCAGCAATGGGCCGAGAAGCTTCATTGGCAGGAACGCCGTTACTTGTTGTCCCTGTGCCATCTGCTTTGTGCTGCACTGCCCGAGGCTCAGGCTCAATTTTTGGATCAATACACCGCAGATGGATTGATCTCCAAAATCATTGAAGACTATGACACCCAAGCAAAGGTACAGCAGCATCTCGATAGTTTTCAAATCCAGACCCAGATCAATCCGGTTACGCTGCGCCATTACATTCGTCAGTTCTATGTTCACACTGCTCAAGATGCTCGCCGCGAACCGGATAAGTTTTTGGAGTCTGCCCTACGCTTAGTCATCAACCCCGAAGAGAAAAGCTATGTACTCAACTATATTCTCGGTTTCGAGTTACTCCAGATGATCTTTCAGATGAGTTGGCTGCAACAAGAACGCTTTTATTCTTTGCAATATAACCAAGAAGAGTTTTTTTTAACCTACATCAAGCCAATTCAACATACCCACAGCATCAACGGCATTGTCCATCCCAAAGACAAAGATCTCTTCTTTGCCCAACGGAACTACTTTATCCATGTCCCTCAAATTCCCGCTAAGAAGCTGGTAGAGCTAGTGATGGTTACGTTCACCACTGAGGTTGTGAGCCATTTGGGTTTCTCCATTGTGCGTAACATTCGACCGGTACCGTTTGACTATAAATACATTTACCAGCCCGAAGGGACTCAGATTTTTTCTTGACATATAATATATATGTGAACGTATGCAATTGATTTGTTGGTTAAGGGTTTCTCCTGATTGATCAAGGCCATGGCCGGATACTGCTAGGATGAGTTCCTGGACTGTGTAGCCTCCTGCTAACCCTATGAGTACCCAATCAAATCTAATCGCGCCCCACGGTGGACACCTAATCAATCGGATTGCCAGTGCAGCCGAAAAACAAGAATTTCTCGAACAAGGCGATCGCCTGCCCCGGGTACAGCTTGATGAGCGTGCCTTTTCAGATTTAGTCATGATCGCCATTGGCGGCTTTAGCCCCCTCATCGGCTTTATGGGCCAAGCAGACTATGAAACAGTGGTCACTGATATGCGCCTGACCAATGGCACAGCTTGGGCAATTCCTGTAACGCTCTCGGTGAGCGAAGACGTTGCAGACCCTCTCAAAGAAGGGAGTTGGGTTCGTCTTGATGACGCGACAGGGCGCTTTGTAGGGGTACTTGAACTCACCCAAAAATATCGCTATAACAAGGCCCACGAAGCGATTAATGTCTATCGTACCGATGAAGATAAGCATCCTGGTGTAAAAGTAGTCTACGACCAAGGGCCCATTAACTTGGCAGGTCCTGTTTGGTTGCTAGAGCGTGATCCTCATCCCCTTTTCCCTACTTACCAAATTGATCCTGCCGTCTCGCGCCAACGTTTTGATGAACAGGGTTGGCAAACTGTTGTAGGCTTTCAAACCCGGAACCCCATCCATCGGGCCCATGAATATATCCAAAAATGTGCCCTAGAAATCGTCGATGGTTTGTTCTTACATCCGTTGGTGGGCGCAACCAAAAGCGATGACATCCCAGCCGATGTGCGGATGCGCTGCTATGAAATTATGATGGAGCATTATTTTCCGCAGGATCGCGTCATTCTGGCAATCAATCCCTCCGCCATGCGCTATGCTGGGCCCCGCGAAGCCATTTTCCATGCTTTGATTCGCAAAAACTACGGCTGTACCCATTTCATTGTGGGCCGCGATCATGCTGGTGTCGGTGATTATTATGGCACTTATGATGCTCAGAAAATTTTTGATGAATTCGAGCCTGGCGATCTCGGCATCCAACCCCTCAAATTTGAGCATGCCTTCTACTGCAAAAAAACAGGCCAGATGGCAACGGCGAAAACCAGCCCCAGTGGCCCTGAAGATCGCGTTCATCTCTCGGGTACAAAAGTTCGTGCTATGCTCCGAGACGGCAAATTGCCCCCCGCCGAGTTCTCGCGTCCGGAAGTCGCCGCAGAGCTAGCCCGAGCAATGCAAATTTAGGCTTAAATTTTTGTCTGAGCCAGTCATGATGGAGAGCAATTGAGATTATGTGAATCGTGCTCTTCCCAGTCCCGTTTACTGCTAGGCTGATAGCGAAGACCCGCATTTACGAATAAGTAAGCGAGGGGAGATGAGATTGGATCGGCGAACATTTTTGCAACAGTTGAGTTCGCTGCTCGCGGTGGCGGGTGGAAGTACGATTGCCTCTGGCACCGCGCAGAGCGTAATTGCGTCACCACTAGTGCGGACGACATCATCCCCCAAGCCATTACCCCAATCGATTCGTCAGACTCTGAGTTCGGAGGGACAGCGAAAGCTAGCGTTATTGGTTGGGATCAATCACTATCCCCATCAGCCTAAGCTTGCTGGATGTACTACAGATGTGCAGCTACAGGCTGATCTACTTATCCATCGCTTTGGTTTTGACCCCAGTGATGTGGTCATGCTCACAGATCAGCAGGCATCTCGAGAAGCCATTGAAACTACGTTCACTGAACATCTGATTCAGCAAGCTCAGCCAGACGATCAGGTGGTCTTCCATTTCAGTGGCTATGGCACTCAGGTGCACGTGCCAAACCATCGAGGAGAGGACGACTGGGTGAATGCGCTGCTCCCTCAGGATGGCGATAGTGTGGAAGGGGTCAGCAACTGTGTGTTGGAGCAAACCCTATTGTTGCTGGTTCGGTCTCTGGCAACAACCCAATGTACTGTGATTCTGGATACTGCCTATTCTAGTATTGGCGAAGCGTGGCAGGGGGCCTGGCGATCGCGCTCCAACCCTGATTTATCGGTTGTGCAACCCAGCCAAGCTGAGCTGGCTTTTGCTCAACAACTGTTGCTGAACCGACCCCGAAAAATCCTCAATGAGCAACTCAGTTGGTCAGCTTTACCGACATGTTTGATTACCATGCCTGGAGCAGTAGAAGGCCAATGGCAAGGATTTAGTGCGGGTTTGTTAACGAGTGCCTTAGTGCAGTGGCTCTGGGCTAGCTCGGAACCTACAACGACAAATTTGACCCTGGCCCATCTCCATGATCGGCTGACACCGATCACCCACCATACTCCTCAAATTGAACCGGCCACTGCGACTCCTTTGAGTTATACCCAAACCCCCGCTACTGTGTGGGGGGGTGAAGGTTATATCCAGTCGCGGATTGATGCACAGACCGTTAATCTCAAGCTTACTGGGCTGACTGGTGAAGTCTGGTCCAATTATGGTCTGCGATCGCAATTTCAGGTGCTCGATGCTCAGGGACAACCCGAAGCGGTCATTGAACTCCGCAACAAAACCAAGCTGCAAGGTAAAGCCGTACTCATCAGTGGCACAAGCCGACTGGCTATAGGACAACTCATCCAAGAGCGAGTCCGTTGTTTGCCTCGAAATTTAGGCTTAGCGATCGCGCTTGATCGAAATCTACAGCGTATTGAACGTGTCGATGCAACCAGTGTTTTAGCCAGTATTCCCGCTGTCAGTAACGTCGCCCTGACCGGTGAGCAACCTGCGGACTATCTCTTTGCCAAGCGAACGGTGGGAACCCCAGTGACTGTAGCTACCACCCAAGCTTTCAACACACCGATTGGCTATGGTTTTTTCTCAGTAGGGGGACTGGCAATCCCCAAAACCTCAGGTACGGTTGATGAGGCGGTTATTGTTGCCATCAACCGTATTGTCCCCACCTTGGATACCTTACTCGCCATCAAGTGGTGGCGATTATTGCTCAATGAGATGTCAAGCCAACTTCCGACCACTGTTATGGTAGAGTCACTCGCACAAGACGAGCCTAACCCTGTCGCCGTTGCACCGGGCAGTCTAGACAATGACATAATTGCTTACCATTACAGTCATCGTTGTGCAGACCTTTCATTCATCCCTCAAGCATCGAGCGCTCAGTCTATTCCTTTGGGAACCCGGGTGTGTTATCACCTCATCAATCCCAATGATTTCCCTCTATATGCCTTAGTGCTCACCATTGATAGCCAAGGAATGACAAGTGTCTTTGTTGCTCAAGATTTACATCTGAGCCAACCCCATTTGCAAATCATGCCCAACAGCACCTTGACCTTGCCAATGTCGACAGCAGATTTAAGTCCAGGTATGATGCTACGTTCGCCCGGTCTAGAACAAACTTTTGTCTTTTTGTGTCGTCAACCCTGGCAACAGGCCACACAGATTTTAGAGCAAGAGCCCTTAACCGAAGGGGTTCGCAATAAAATGGTTGAGATTAAATCACCCTGGCGCTTCACCCAAGCAATGCTCGAAGATCTTCACCGAACGAGCCTCACCTGGGAAAAATTACTCAATATTCCTACTGAGCACTACGTACTACATAACCATGTCTGGGCAGGGTTTCGAGTTGTGTATACAGTTGTCTAGATAAAAGTCAAACTTTAAAGGTGATGTCTGATGTTGTTAAGGACAAACTCGTTCAGAATAGTATCAATCAATGTGTATTCCGATGACAGACGATTTACTGCACAAATAGGGGGACGAGCGCAATTATGTCTCAGTTGGTTGTGGAAATTCTTTCAGCTGATGAAATTCGCCGGACGCTCAGACGTTTGGCCTCAGAAATAATCGAACGAGTACAGGATCTCTCTAAACTAGCGCTCTTGGGTATCCATACCCGTGGTGTTCCCCTTGCATATGCTTTAGCTAGGCAAATTCAACTTCTAGAACAAACTTCCGTCTCTGTGGGTGCTCTAGATATTACGTTCTATCGAGATGATCTCGATCAAATTGGCCCCCGTACCCCCAATAAGAGTCAAATCCCCTTTGATTTAAGTAATAAAGTTGTGGTTCTGGTCGATGATGTCATCTATAAAGGCCGAACCGTTCGAGCTGCCCTCAATGCGGTGACAGACTATGGCCGTCCTGAACTTATTTATTTGGGGGTGTTGGTCGATCGCGGCCATCGTCAACTCCCCATCCACCCCGATTTTACAGGCAAGCATCTTCCTACCGCCTCAGAAGAAACAGTCAAGGTCTATGTGGAATCTATTGATGGGCGAGATGCGGTGGAATTGATTCGAGCACCGTAAGCATTCCACCAGAGTGTGTCATCCACTGGGGCTGTAAGCCAGCTATAGTAACGCCTTGACATCTAATCAATAGCCGCCTCCAGCTATTAATAATCAAGTTTGCTTTGACAGGACTTGTATATCTATGTTGATGGCAACGCTTCAGTCTAACTTGCATTATTCATAACCTTTATCCAAAACCACTGAATACTAGGGCGCGTCGTCAGTTAATACCAAAAGTCTTATGGGACAAGAGATAGAGCGCCCGACCCAAAAAAGCAGAAAAGGGGCTGTAAGTCAGTCACAGCAAGCGTTTGAAATCCAACTGACGACAGCCCCTAATTTAATCAAGTGGCGGGCAAGATGCCCGCGCTACGGACTGTAGAGCACGAACATCGTAGCGCAGGCGTCCCCGCCTGCTTGATGAATAGTCCAGGCTAACCGTATTTCTGTTACAGTTTACGCTAGCCTAATGAATAGGGAAGGACTAATGAACTCTAATCTATCAGATATTCGCTCTGCGTTAGATTAACGTATCTGACCCCTGACTCTCTCAAGTGATATCCCCACTACAGTTAAAAACTAAAACCCTTTCCTCTAATCTAAATTCTGCTGACTTAACTGTTAGATTCTACCTTTTGCTATGAAACGTCGCAGCCGTCCTACCTACGATCGCGCCTATGAGCCCGATTATGGCCGCTCCCCAAAGCGTCCTGACCCGAAACAGTCAGGGGGGTTGAATTTTAACTATTTAACGATCGCGCTCCTGGGCGGGGTGTTTGTCTTGGGGATTGCGATGGGAATGACCTTTAGTACCGTTTCACCGGGCGACAATATTTCCAATGTGGCTTCTCGGGAAGTGATCGATCGCTATGCGCCCAACCCTGAGATTTGTAGTCAATATGGGGCGAGCGCCATTGTGACGGATATGCAACTTTACGTTACGCTCAATCCTTTTAATGTCTATCTTACCCAACCTGTGATGCAACCCGGTTGTGTACTGCGGCGCAACAACTGGTCAATCTTGCAACAGCGCAAACTGATCTCCAATGAACAGGTCAATGATTGTAAAAATCGGATGAATACATTTGGTTTTACAGGCAATCTTGAAGGTGATAATCCGGACATCACCTGCATTTATCAAAACAACGAGGCGGGAAATCTGTTTCTCAAGCAGACCGGATCAGGGAATGCACCAACGGAGACGGAGAAGTTTTAGAGTTCAAGGTTCAAAGTTCAGAGTTCAGAGTTCAAAGTTAGGAGTTGAGAGAATTCAAGGCAAAACAAACACACTGTCTTGCAATGCCTCATCTCTCTGTTCAGGATCTATGTTGTTGGTTGCCCCTTGATTTTGTCTAAACTCCAATTTTGAACCCTGAACTTAAATTCTCCCACCAATCTCGATGGTCGATATACCATTGCACCGTCTGACGTAAACCCGTTTCAATATCGGTTTGGGGTCGCCAGCCAAATTGGATCATCAGTTTGTTGGCATTAATCGCATAGCGGCGATCGTGGCCAGGGCGATCGCTGACAAAGGTAATTAAATCCCGAGATGGCCGAACGGGGAGATTGGGAGCCAGTTCATCCATCAGCTTACACAACAAGTTCACAAGATTTAGGTTACGGACCTCGTTGTTGCCACCGATATTGTAAGTTTGACCCGGTTTGCCCCGATGAATCACCGTATCTAGTGCCTGACAATGGTCTTGCACATAGAGCCAATCGCGGATGTTTTGACCATCACCATAGACTGGAATGGGTTGACCTTGGAGGATATTAATACAGGTTAAGGGAATTAGCTTTTCTGGGTGATGATAGGGGCCATAGTTATTAGAGCAATGGGTGGTAATCGTAGGTAATCCGTAGGTGTGGTGATAGGCGCGAACCAGGTGATCGCTCCCAGCTTTAGATGCAGCATAGGGACTGTTGGGGACGTAGGGACTGGCTTCTTTAAAAGA
>JAAHHN010000200.1 GCA_010672165.1 Spirulina sp. SIO3F2
ACCCCAGACCGTGACGCGGGCGGCTCTTGGCTATGGCATGCTTGCTGGGGTTTGCCTAGCCTTGCATGTGGCCGCTTGGATTTCGTCTCTATCGTTTACTAGCATCACTGCCGCCACCACACTCGTAACCACCAACCCGATTTGGATGGCCCTATTCTGCTGGTTTTGGTTTGGCGATCGCCCCCGCGCCCTCACCAGTTGGGGCATTGGGATTAGTTTGGCCGGCAGTGGCGCGATCGTCCTGGGGGGGACGGAGGCATTGCTCGGTGGCAGCAACCCACTTCTGGGCAACAGTCTGGCGTTGAGTGGTGCTGTGGTAGCAACACTCTATATGCTCTTTGGCCGAGCGGCTCAGCGGCGAGGTCTGAGTTTGGGACATTATGCCGCCGTGGCCTATTCCACCGCAGCAGTGCTACTGCTACCGCTGCCCTGGCTGTGGGGGGTGTCCTATGGGGGGTATCCGTTGGCCGTTTACGGCGCGATCGCAGGCTTAGCGATTTTTGGTCAGTTGATTGGCCACACGAGCATCAATTGGGCGATGACCCAGCTCTCACCAACATTAGTTGCCCTCTGTATTTTGTTTGAGCCCGTGGGCGCGAGTCTGTTGGGGGCGCTCATCTTTAGGGAGTTGCCAACGCTCAATACCTGGTTGGGGGCAGGGATTGTGTTGGTGGGGGTGGCGTTGGCGACGCTCGGTGAGCGGGATACTGCCACGACGGAAGCTTAAGCCTTTTGCGTGAATCTGCATTGCAATTAAGGGGGGTGCTACGTTGGATTTTGTTGGTGACTCCTGCTTTGCCATGCCCCTTGATTTGATTCGCAATCATCCCCAGCCAGAGCTGGTTCAATTAGACCTCACACTCTCTCCTGATGCTTCAGGGCAACAGACTGAACTCGGCTGTGAGATTCAGCTTGCACCCGCCTGGTGGACTGTGGCCACAGGTCGGGTGCAAGTTGCCTTGCGATCGCTCCAGTTAGTAGTGCAGATTCCAGCGACAGCAGCAGTGGTCACAGTCCACCAGGAGATCAAGTATTTATCCACAAAATCTGGAGACGGTCAATATCACTGGTCAATTGGTAATGCTCAGGGTCATCTCACTCCCTTAACGGCCCCTTTGCTCACCCTTTCAGCTCCTTGCGACACCTTGCAAGCATGGCTTTACACTGACTTTCCCGCGTTCCAGCTCACCGAAATTGAAGGACTTTGGCCTCACGACCTGAGTCCTAACCGTCTGGCCGTACTGAACCGGGCGATCGCTAAACCGTTGTGGCAAGCCTATGGTGCGGCGCTCAGTGCGGTGGGCACGCAAGCCCCTCCGTCGCCAGTACCTCCAGACTTAACCGCCATTCCTGAGTTGATTCAACGAATTGTTAAGTCGCCTAGCGATCGCTTTGCTGATCTCGTCACACTTACTGACCTGGATCTGAGCCAAGACTTTGCCCAGTCGAATCTCTTGGGTGTGAATCTGCGCGAAGCCGATCTCAACAAGGTGAATTTGGCTGGAGCGAATTTACGGGGCGCTGAACTCTGTGATGCCGATTTGCGAGAAGCCAACCTTGAAAACGCGAATCTGCAAGGGGCCGATTGCAGTGGTGCGCTGCTCGAAGAGGCGAATCTGGATCTGGCCAATGGCTATCGTGCGAGCTTTGCCCTGGCGAATTTCTCGGGAGCGAGCCTCAAGCGAACCAATTTCCAAGCTACGAATCTAACCCAAACCACCTGGCATGGAGCAACCGTAACCCAGCTCGCTCTCGGGGAGAATCAGGGTTTAAGCGAGCAGAATCAGGCTTGGTTGTTGCAACAGGGCGCGATCGCCCATTAGAGTTATGCAACTCACCCCCCAAGCTTATGCCCAACATCAAACCTGGATGCGTCAAGCTCTGGCAATCGCTGCAGCTGCGGGCGAAGCAGGGGATGTGCCGGTGGGAGCGGTGCTCGTTCACAAAGGTGCTTGCCTAACTACAGCAGGTAACCGGAAAGAACAAGACCAAGACCCCACTGCTCATGCGGAAGTGTTAGCAATTCGTCAGGCCAGCCAAATTCTCGGGCGCTGGCGTCTGGAAGATTGCACCCTCTATGTCACCCTCGAACCCTGCCCCCTCTGCACAGGCGCGATCGTGCAAGCACGGCTCGGCTTGTTGGTCTATGGTGCAGATGACCCTAAGACGGGCACAATCCGCACAGTACTTAATCTGCCCGATCACCCCTGTTCTAATCACAAATTAGCAGTACTGGCAGGGGTGGAGGCGGAGGCTTGTCAGATGTTATTGCAAACTTGGTTTAGCCAGCGACGGGCAACAAGACGTGAGAAGTCTTTTCGTTGTTAAGCGTGTCGTTAGTCAATATTGGAGTCTTGAAGAGACAGGGATAGAGCGCCCAGCCCAAACAACAGCAAAGTTGTAAGTCAGTCATAACAAAAATTTGCAGTCTAATTGGCGCTAGTGAATTCAAAGCCTGCGATCACCATTCATATAATTCAGCCTATAATTGCCAATTATTAAGCAGAGTCGGAATTCTCCTATATTTATAAATGCGTTTCAGAAACCGACAGCAAGTGACGAAGATGCCCACAATTGATTTGACTCCCATGTTGACAGTGATGATGGGGGTTTTAGGGTTTTTCGTGGTGATTTCCACTATAACTTCTGCACCGCTCGATCGCGTTGAGGTGAGGCCGCCTAGTGGTGATGATAATGCTCAAGGAGAAGCAAGTAGTCCCAAAAGTCTCAAGCCATTAATTGTATGTTTGCAAAATGCAGATCAAGCCAAAGTTGAGGGCAAAACCTTAACCCAAGAGGAGGTTTTGGGGCGCGTGGGTGAGTTTGTCAGCACAAACCAGCAAGCACGAGTAGCAATGGTTTCAGAGCCTACTGTACCCTATCAGCAGATGTTGACTTGGCTAGCGACGCTCAGAACGACGGGGGGCGATCGTGTTGACCTGGCTTATGATCCAGGGGAGAGTTCAGCGAGTAAATTTTGTGATTAGATAGCAGCTTAACCTGATGCTGCTGTAAAGACGGATGTGAAGACGGAATCAACAATGGAACTTGTAATAGAGCGCCCGAACTAAAGAATAGGAGAGGGCTTCTGATTTAATTTTGAGTCTTTGCTATCCAGATTTATTATGAGAGCCAATCTGATAACAGTTCACAATTTAGTCGAGTTTTTTCAGTTCAACTGCATACTCATTTGAGGTCTTGGAAACATAACCTACAGCAGTTAAGAACTTCTGATCTCTTGCCCTGACTACATCCGTTTCATCGCTGGTATTGATGAAATCAATAATCTCGCTGTTAACCCCTGTCGGTGTCCCTCCCGCATCCACCATCAAAAGTGCCAGATAGAATGAGACAAGCTCTTTGACCGCTTGACGTTCGTAAGACGCTTTATTGACGTAGATAAACAATGGGCGGGCAAGGGGATAGGTCTTCGCATTGACATTTGCTTCGGAAGGTTCGTAGGCTTCACCATCTGCTTCTTTCGCAATTTTCAAGGTCTTAATTCGCTCTTGATTATTTTTATAGTAAGCAAAACCAAAAAAGCCAATCGCTCCTTCACTGCCTTCAATCCCTTCAATCAAAGTCGTATCATCCTCACTGGGTATAACACGATTTGCATTATTTGAACCAGTTACCCGTACATCATTTTTGATTGTTTCACCATCTACTTTGACCGTCAAAATAGCTTCCTTGAAATAGTCAAAAGTCCCAGAGTCATCACCAGGGCGAAAGAACTCAATTTCTTGATCAGGCCAATCGCTCCGAAGCTCACGCCAAGTCTTTATCTCGCTATCTTTTTGCCACATTTGGGTCAATTCTGGAAGGCTAATCTCTTCAACCGTAATATTCTTATTGTTAACTACAATGCTTAAAGCATCAGTTGCTACTTCAATTTCGATATATTCAACCCCAGCATCGGCGCACATTTTAATTTCTTCTTCTTCAATTGTCCGAGATGCATTGGAAATGTCAGTGCCATTTTCAGTACAAAACTTTTCAAAACCACCGCCAGTGCCAGAAATGCCCACAGTGACAGGAGTAGGGGCTTGGCTAGAAGCAATACGATATGCATCGAAGACCATTCCTACCGCAGAGGTAATGGGGGCAACGGTACTTGAACCATCCACCTTGATGCGCTCAACTGAGTGACTGGGGGAAGCTGCACCAGAATCTATACCCCCAGTTTCGCTCTGCTGAGTCGAGCAAGCTTGGAAAACCGGGACAATCAAGGCAGTGGCAACGGTGGCAAATATACAATGCTTGAGTTTCATTGAATCCTCAGGTAGCTCTTCTATTTTGATTGAGGTTGGGAGTCAGAAAACACACTATTAAACAAGATAGTTAACTCAACCGAATCATTGGGTTAAGAAATGGATAAGGTTACATTAATGATGTGATGAAAAAGCACTGTAAATCTAGCATTTCTCTCTTTGGTGTAGCACATCGATAAAAACGCCAATTCTGCAAAGACAGGAGCAGTTTTAGGGATTTTCAAGACACCTCCGTCATTAGCAGTTTTGATTAATCACTATTTTGATAATTGAGAGCGCTGCAAGGACAAAGATTTATGCTAATCGGTCTCAGAATCCAAACTTATCAAGATGCTCATCTGTTAGTTCTCAAGTTGAATAAACTCCAAAATCCAATCGTCTTTTCAAGGTTAGCTTGCATGATTCAGGGTTGCCAGCCTTGAGCGACTAAAATGCTATTTTTGCATGAAGCATAGATGAGCGAGAGTGACTTTTAACACCCCCTCGACGAAATCTAAATATCAGTAGAGATAGATGACGATGCTTGTGCTGATGAGCAAGCCAGGTTAAGAGATGCTCTATGCTGTAAAACCTTAACCTACTTGCTTCGGGACAACATACTTGATGACCCCGTAGGCCAGAACCATACTCAGGATTAGGCTCGCCATCCATAAGGGGGCGATCGCCTGCATCCAAAACCCCAGCAACACCACCCCGATAACATTGGCAACAAGGGTTAACCATCGCTGCTTCACGCCCCAGGGCAGAATTGTTAAACCCTCAGCAGTTTCTAAGCGAATGCCAGCGGTGCAATGGAAGCCTAACTGACTGCAAAAAATGATCACTGCGCCAAAGCCCAGCGAGATCCACGCGCCATAAAAACCGACCAAAGCCACCGCGATTGTACAGATTGTGACGCGATAAAAGCGATCGAGGCGGGGGTCGGGGGTTTGGGTTTGGGCTAGCAAAGTTTGCTCTAAATCCAGCACCCCGGCTCGGGATTGGTCAATGCACAGCAGTAGCAGGGCCAGAGCTAAGAGGCGATCGCCGATCGCAGGACTCCAAATTACCTGCCCGAGCAAAATCAGGCAAGCCGGAAAAAACAAACCAAAGAGTAACCATCGCAAGGGAGACATGTAGAGTTACTCCGACTTGGTAATCGTAAAGGTATGGCGCAAGGGCGGGCGATTGCTCGCTTCGAGCATTGCCAACACCTCATAATTACCAGGCACAAAATCAGCTCGGAGGCTATAGAGGAAGCCCCGTAGCCCTAGTTCAAGGTCAATGGTTTTGGTTTTGACCTCCTGCCAAGAGCCATCATCATTTTGGTAGAACCAGGCAAACGTGAGTTGCACCCCATCTTTGGCATCTTCAAGCTCCACATCCACTTGCAGGACTTCCACATCAGAGGTGAAGGTATCAAGATCTTTAGCGCAGCGATCGCTGAAGCTGGCAGTCGTTTCGGTTCCGGCGGCAATGGGCTGCGTATCTACGCAAAGCCGCATGGCCTTGAGTTCAGTATCGACTTCGGGTTTGGTTTTACCCGCGATCGCATCAATCCAGTCTTTGTTCGGCCAAACTTCAAAGGTTTTTGTAACGGGTTCAAAACCTTCTGCTTCCGACTTCAGCGCTAGCTCATAAGAGCCCACAGGTAAACTCTCAGGCGTATATTTAACCTGGAATTGTCCGTCTTGGATGGGCGTGGTAAAGGTTTCGTTTTTGACCACCGTTGACGTTTGCGGTTCATCGGAATAGGTGATTTCGAGTGTAACGGCTGTGTCTTCGGCAAAGTTCTCCGGTGTACCCACAATAAAGATCTCACTAATATCGCGGGTAAACAGGTTATAGTCCCCATCGCAGGTATTCTCGGTCAGGGTATTACAGAGCTGGACTGCATTAAGGGTAACGGCAGGCACATCGGGCTTAGTGGGCTCACTGGGCTGATTCGCTTTATTCGAGGTGGCTGTCGAGCCAAACACAGTTAATCCTACCAACATCAGCACCACCGCTAAAAACATATTGAGATAGCGAAAGCGCAGGGGGGGCACATGGTTGATATAGACCATTTGCATCGGAGGCAAAACCACGAGCAAAGCGGCTGCAAACAACAAGAAGGGAATGACGCTTTTATCGGTAAAGATGAAAACAAAGCCAATTAGGGTTAACAATGCAGCCGGAATGCAAAGGAGCACAAAAAAGATCGTTGCGATGACCCCCAGGCCTTTCTTGGGGCGATCGCTCTCCTCATTGCTTGGGGCATCATCTTCATAGAACTCTGATGAGAACATCCGTCTGTTCTTATCCGACTCGGATGGCATGTTCAATACTCCTTAAGGGTTTCTTCCATTTCCTGTTGGTATCACTCTAGCGATCGTCTCGACTTTTGACCAGTTTCTGCGATCGCCCTTTGCTTCGCTACATAAGTGAAAGTTCTACCCAAGCCGAAAAAACGCAGAGTATGCTGGAAGTAATAAGCATCTAACCTCAGGGCGTTAAACGTCTGCGCACCTGCAACCACCCTGCGACTGCACAATTTTATGATTTCATCACGGTTCTGGGCAGCGATTACCCCGCTGGCCTGCTCTCTGGGACTCATCCCCTCTGTTCTCGCCCAATCGATTACCCCCGCTCCAGACGGCACAGGCACAATCGTCTCGACGGATGGCCAAACCTATACTATCCAGGGGGGCACACAAGCAGGCTTTAATCTTTTCCATTCCTTCCAAGACTTTGGCCTCACAATCGGAGAAATTGCCGATTTCTTGAGCAGTCCCAGCATTAGCAATATTTTTGGGCGTGTGGTGGGGGGCGCTCCCTCAATTATTGATGGGCTGATCCAGGTTAGTGGTAGTAGCGCGAATTTATATCTTATGAATCCAGCCGGGATTTTATTTGGCGCGAATGCTCAATTAAATGTGTCCGGCGACTTTTTTGCGACGACGGCTGAGCAGATTTGCTTTGCAACGGGCTGCTTCAATAGTGTGGGGATGAACGATTATGGTGCTCTGCTGGGAAGCCCGACCACGTTAGGTTTTCTCAACGCTCAACCCGGCAGCTTAGTAAATCTAGGTCACTTAGAAGTGGCCAAAGGCAAATCGATTCACCTGGGTGGTGGCACGGTGGTGAATTTGGGGCAGGTGGTTGCACCCGGGGGCAGTGCCACGATCGCGGCAATTCCAGGTGATCGTCAGGTGCGGCTGAGCACACCGGGCAGCTTGCTGAGTTTGGAGATGACCAACGAAGTGCTAGCAGATGGCATCGATCCGCTGACGCTACCAGAACTATTAACAGCGGCTGCGGTGGATGTGGGTGGCAAAGCGATCGCCCCCGGAGATGTAATGCTCGGGGGAATGGTTGAAGCCACACAAGTGGATCTGCATGCGGCTGGGCAAGTGACACCCACACAGCCAGCGCTGGTGAAGGGGAAAACCAGAGTCACCCGGTTTTCCTCCACGGGAGAGAATCCTGACCAAGCCGTGTTTATTGATGCCCGAGCCGATAACCCTGAAGACTTGCTTTATGGCACTGAGGCAGGAACCGTTACGCAGATTATTGGGCGGGAAGAAGACGGGATTGCGGTGGTGACCGAGCAGCTAGCCGCGATCAGTGGTGCAGTTGGGTCGCTGGACTCGGTGGCGATCGTAGCAGAGGGAAATCAAGGCAATTTCTGGCTAGGAAATCAGTGGATTCGCAGTGAGACAATCGGTGATTATTCAGCCCAGTTGCAGACCTGGGGGGCATCATTGACCACGAATGCAGATCTGCTGCTGTATAGCTGCTTCACCGCTTTGGGTACAACCGGTGAGGCATTGGTTGCCAGCATTGCAAGTATAACTGGGGCAGATGTGGCGGCTTCTACCAATGCCACCAGTAGCGCTAATTATGGAGGCGATTGGCAACTGGAACATCAAACGGGGGCAATTGAAGCAGACAATCCCTTCACCACTGAAACTCTAACGAATTGGGAGGGGAAATTAGCAACTCGAACGGTAACAACGCTCAACAATACGGGAACAGGTTCGCTACGAGAAGCAATTCAATCTATTGCTCTAGATGGAGATTTAGTGGTTTTCAGCGTCAGAGGTACAATTAATCTCGATGGTACGACGTCTGGCGTAGATGGAGAAATTACTTGGTCAACTAATAATCTGACTGTCGATGGTGATAGCAATATAACGATTAATGGAGATGGAAATTCACGAATTTTTAACATATCCGCGAATAATGCAACTATTCAAGACTTAACTATTCGAAATGGTTCTAATGTTGGCAATGGTGGGGGGATTTATCACAATGGTGCAGGAGTACTGACAATAGAAAATGCGACTATTTCTGCGAATACAACCACTTCTCCAGGGTCTGGAGGAGGAGTCTTTACTAACGGCTCTATAACGTTAGTTAATTCTACAGTCTCAGATAATTCAGCACAGGATAATGGTGGAGGAGTCTATAGCATTGGAGCTGTAACATTGACCAGCTCCACTGTTTCGAGGAATTCAACAATAAGCAACGGGGGTGGGATTTTTAGTTATGATAATGTCACACTCATTAATTCCACTGTTTCTAGTAATTCAGCTCAGGGGAGTGGCGGCGGGATTCGCAGTGATATTGTGACTGCAACCAACGCAACGATCGCCTTTAATGCTGCCGATTCCGATAATAATGGCACTGGTTATGGTGGTGGCCTCTCCATTGCCACGATCGCCAACAACACTATCCATAACACGATCATTGCTAACAACAGCGATAATGGCGCAGCGCCTGATATTGCGGGCAGCTTACTCAACAGTTCGGTTCAAAATAGCCTGATTACCAACACCACAGGCATTAGCAGCCTCAACCTCAGTAATGGTGTTAATGGCAACATTATTGGCCAAGACCCTCAACTTGGCCCCTTGCAAAATAATGGTGGCTCAACCCAGACCCATGCTTTGGGTGCGAGTAGCCCTGCGATCAATGCGGGAAATAACAGCCTGGCGGTAGATACCAATGGTGTTTCCTTGACCGTTGACCAGGCAGGAAACCTCCGCATTTTCAATGGTACGGTGGATATTGGTGCTTATGAATACCAAGACGTTGCTGTCACCATCACTCCACCCACCTGTGATGTGAGTTGCACGCCACAAGAGAGTATTACCTTATCTACACCAGACTCGACCGAGCAAGAAACGATCGATATTGGCATCGCTGAGGCTGACAGCCAGATTGCCTCAGATTATGCAGGATTAAATGAGCAAATTGCAGCAGAACCGTTGTCGATCGCGCAAATTCAACAAATTCTTGGCGATATTGAAGCCCAAACGGGGGCAAGACCAGCTCTGGTTTACTTTACATTTGTACCGAGTACCTTGGATAACCCAGCCGAATCTGCCAGCGACCCGCAGGAACACCTCATCGCTAGCAGCATTGCTAAACAACTGCAAGATTTTACCGTTGCCCAAGGCAATAGCCCGCTCAATCAAGATGATGCGCTGCAACTGATTCTAGTGACGCCCCAAGGTACCCCCATTGTCAAACGACCCGCTGGTATTACGCGACGACAGGTTGCTAGCCAAGTTCGACGCTTACGTCGGGGCGTCAATGCAGCCGGTAGCGATCGCTATCTCCAGCCAGCCCAACACCTCTATGATTGGCTGATTCGCCCTCTGCAACCAAACCTCAGCACCCTCGGCATTAGCAACCTCTCGGTAATTGCCGAGGAAGGTGTACGATCGCTTCCCTTAGCTGCCCTCCATGATGGCGATCGCTTTCTGGTGGAGCAATATAGTCTGGCCCAAATTCCCAGTCTCTCGCTCATCGACTGGCGCTACCGACCCTTACACAACGCCACAATTCTAGCGATGGGGGCATCAGAATTTCCGACTCAGACCTCCCTGCCTGCGGTACCCACCGAACTCCAATTGATTACCGCCAGGCCAATGGGCCAATCCTATCTCAACGAGCAGTTTACTCATCAAAATCTGAAAACCTCAGCGGCACGTCGAGACTTTCAGATTTTGCATCTGGCTACCCATGCCCGATTCCAGGCAGGAGCAGCAGATCAAGCCTATATTCAGCTCTGGGGAGACGATCGCATTCAACTGAATAGCTTGCAGGAGTTTAAGTTTCACACCGATCCTGCGATCGAACTTTTGGTGCTCAGCGCTTGCGAAACTGCGGTGGGCGACGCCAAGACAGAATTAGGCTTTGCCGGGGCATCCTTGCAAGCGGGAGTGAAGTCAGTGCTGGCGAGTTTATGGCAGGTCTCTGACCTGGGCACGTTGGTTTTGATGACTGAATTTTATCGCCAGTTGGCAAACCCCCAAGTCACTATCAAAGCTGAAGCCTTACGCCAAGCTCAATTAATGCTTTTGAATGGTCAAGCCAATTGGCAACAGAGCGTATTGGAGAATGCCACCTTGCCACCAGAATTGGTGCATTATCAAAACACAGAGCTAAGCCATCCTTACTATTGGAGTGGGTTTACATTAGTAGGGAATCCGTGGTGAGAGATTCAGCGTTTAGAATTCAAAGTTCAAGATCCCAAGTCTTATGGGATTTGATAGAGATGGCTGCTGACCTGGAATCTGAAAGATTTGTAAAGGGAAGACAATAACAACATGGTCAAAAAGAGGGAAGAAAAGAGCCGAGTCAATAAGCTACTCGATGAACTTATTGCTGAGGAGCGTACCTCCAAAGGCAAATTAGGAGAGTTAGAACTACTCAAGCAATGGAATCAAAGATCGAGCGCTGGCTCAACAGTCTCTATTTCAGAATTGATAAACCTAGAGCAGCTTGCCCGAGTTATGCAACAAACTGACGGTATCTCAGTTCAAGATCGACAATTTCTTTTCAAGCAATATCCACAGTGTTTTGTTGGGAGAGATGCAGTTGATTGGTTGAGTTCATATCTCAATATTTCCAGAAAAGATTCAGTTGAAATTGGTCGGTGTTTGGTTGACAAAAAATGGATTTGCCATGTGCTTAATGAGCATACTTTTAAAGATAAATATCTGTTTTATCGTTTCTGCAATAATCAAGCCAAATCTGACAAGTAGAGGGTTGAGCGGAGTCATTCATGTAGCTGCCCCAGAGGGGATAACCAGAGCGGCCGGATTTCGATTCCGCTCAACCTTCGCTTTCTGAGCGTATACAATGCGGATTTTGGATTAGAAATTGTGGGCAGCAGTCATAACAATAGTTCAGGTTAAAATTCAGGGTTTCGAGGCAAAACTTTGCGGTAGACGCGATCGCATCGCTCAGTTTCCACCCCTGTTGCCGCTTCATAGCCCGATCGCTCATAGAGCTGCACGGCTGCGGTTAAACAAGTTGCCGTTTCGACCCAAATTTCACCAAATCCTTGCGTTTGGATAGTTTGCTCTAAACAACCCAGCAAAAAACGACCTAACCCTTGGCCGCGTATTGTGGGATGCAAATACATTTTGCGAATCTCCACAGCATTATTGCCACGAGCAATGGGTTGAAAGGCGGCTGTGCCGAAGATTTGCCCTTGCTGTTGCTCAATCACCCAAAATTGACCACTGCGATCGAGATAAGCCGTCTCCACCTCCAGCACATCTCGATCTGCTGTTTCTGGCTGCCAGGGCAGACCGTATTCAACCAATACATCCCGGATAAGTGCAGCTGCGGCTTGGCGATCGCAGGGCTGCCAATCTCGAATTCTAAAGGTTTTAAATTGTTGATCCATAACATCGAAGTCTACTGAATGGCGAACGAAAAGTGAGCAAACGCTTTTTCGTAAGCTTACGGGGCTAAATCGCCTCAAATGTGCGCTGGTGTTTTAGGAAGTCCACAGCGGTTGCTGATTCTAAAAAATAACAACACATCTAAGTTATTTCTCAACCGTCCGGGTTAGGCTAGCCTCCAGCAATATGGGAGTTTTAAGCACGATGACAATTTTGCTGGCAGGGGATATTGGCGGCACGAACACGCGGCTGAAATTGTTTCAGGGCACAGGCAGCCAGATTGAGCCATGCTCTGAAATACGGACTTATCCTAGCCAGAACTATCCCAGCCTGACTCCTGTGGTGCAGACGTTTCTGCATGATGTGGCATCCAATCAAACCCCAACACGGGCTTGTTTTGCGATCGCGGGGCCAGTGCAAGACAACACCTCTGTGCTGACCAATATAAATTGGGAACTCAACGGCGAGCAATTACGCCAAGACCTCGGTTTTGAGCAGGTGCAATTAATTAACGACTTCGCCGCGATCGGCTACGGCATTACGGGGCTGGGTGGCGCTGATTTAGAAGTATTACAGGCTGGTCAACCCAGCCCCCGAGCACCAAAAGCTATTTTGGGAGCAGGTACGGGCTTGGGACAATGCTTTGTGATCCCTCGTGCTCAAGGAGGCTATCAAGTTTTC
>JAAHHN010000201.1 GCA_010672165.1 Spirulina sp. SIO3F2
TACTCTTTAGCTATCATTTTGTTTGGATAGGTCACTTGCACTAATATTGACCTATCTTTTTTTGCCTCCTTAGTCTATATTCCTTGCTACACAAAGCTTTTGACCCTCTTTGTCACCCTCTCAGGGCCAATGCTAACCCTGGAGCCTTTTCGTCCTCGGCGATCCTCTCCAGGTCTCCTCAAAATTTCTTCCACCTCATGCTCCTTCACACTATGTTGATAGATATGAGGCAGGTCTGTGGCAGGATCGATGTAGAAGCGTATTTCCATACTAAACGGAATTCTTGGGAATTATGGCATTAGAAGATGCGGGTCAGCCCTCATCGCACTAAAGTGCTCACTACAAACATTGTGGCTTAGGTCTCAGCCTCAGACATTCCTTGACTCTTTTGAATCTGCTCCTCCAGCTCAGCCAATGTCAACGCTGGCGGCAAACAGGCAAAACTGCGACAAACCAAACCCCACGCATCCGGTGGTAAATCCGTCGTCACGTTATAAGTTGCCTTCGGCGACCATTGCCCCTGCAATTGAGTAATCGTCTCCGACTGGGTGCGTACTGACGTGCCATGTAAAAACCAATCCAACCCATTGACCAAACCAGGGCAAGCTGTGGGTGAGGCCTGCAAAATGCCGCTAAAGGCTTGGAGGGTCTGCTCGGCGCGATCGCAATACGTCTCCGACTCCGCTAATAATGACAATCGTATTAAATTCGCTACCGCAATCCCATTGGCGGCTGGCGTGGCATTGTCAATGTAGCTGCGTTCTTGAATGATCAAATCCTGGCTGGTTTGGGGCGAGGCATTGATGTAGCCCTGCTGCTCAGCATCCCAAAGCTGGGCATCAAACTCTGTTTGCACTTTGATCGCGGCATCAAGCCAATCTTGGTTTTGGGTTGCCTGGTGCAGATCCAGCAACGCCTTAATCAGCAGTGCATAGTCTTCAGACTGGGCAGCCACGGAAATCTGACCATCGTAGTTAAGGCGATGAAGCCTGCCGTCTTGCCATTGGTGGGTCAAGATAAACTGCGCTGCGCGGGTTGCTAGTTCCAAGGCGGGCGCAAGGTCAAACACCGTAGCAGCCCGCGCTAACCCGGAAATCATCAGACTGTTCCAAGCCACGATCATTTTGGTATCCGTCACAGCCGGAATACGACCTGGCCAGGCGGTGGTCTTGGCGGCTTGGTTGTCTCGGGCAGGGGGAAAGGTTGTTACTTCTGCCCGTGACGCGCCGTAACGGATGGTGAAAAGCTTATCCAATGCCGCTTGCAGTTCAGGCGATCGTGCCCCTCCCTTCTGCCGTTGCAGCACCGTTGACCCTTCAAAATTGCCCTGAGGCGCAACAAAAAACATCGTCTGTAGCGCCTGAAATTCTTCTATATTCAAGGCTTGGGTCAACTCAGCATCCGTCCAAATATAAAATGCCCCCTCTTCCGGCTCTGCATTTCGGGGCGTCTTAAAACTATCCGCATCCTGCGCTGCATAGAAGTAGCCTTCGGGAGCAATCATTTCCCGCTGAAGCCATGCCACTGTCCCCGCAACCGCCTGTTCATAGGCCGGTTCTCGAATGCCCGCCGTCCAGAGATCAGCCAAATATTCCATAATTTGGCCATTGTCGTAGAGCATCTTCTCAAAATGAGGCACAGTCCAAGTCGCATCAACAGTGTAGCGATGGAAGCCCCCCGCCACATGGTCATAAATGCCCCCGAGGGCTAGATCATCCCCTCGTCGCTTGGCAGCCTCCAAAGCAGGTGCATGCTCTGAGAGGCGACTGCCCTGCAACACACATTGGGCATAGGGGATCATTGGAAAACTGGGGGTTCCGGGGGCGACACGGGCCAGCACCTTGGTATTTGCGGCTAAACCTGCATTGAGTAGGTCAGCAGTGAGGCGAGTTTCAGGATCTTGGGGTAGCTCTACCGATTGCTGCAAGCCTTTGAGGACTTCTGTTTGAATGCCAGCCAACTTATCTTTATCGGTTTTATAAAACTGATGCAGCGCGTTGAGCAAATCCAGAAAACCTGGACGGCCGTAGCGGGGTTCCATTGGGAAGTAGGTGCCGCCATAGAAGGGGATGCGATCGCTCGGGGTCAGAAAAATATTTAGCGGCCAGCCGCCTTGGCCGGTCAGCATTTGCAATGCTTGCATGTAGATACTATCTACGTCAGGCCGTTCTTCGCGATCGACTTTGATCGGCACAAAATTAGCATTGAGGTAAGCGGCAATTTCTGCATCAGAAAAAGCTTCCCCCTCCATGACCGTACACCAGTGGCAACTGGAATACCCCACCGAGAGAAAGATTGGTTTATCTTCAGCCACCGCTTTTTGCAGCGCCTCATCACACCAGGGCCACCAGTCAATCGGGTTTTCAGCATGTTTGCGCAGGTAGAGGCTTTGGCTTTGAGCAAGACGATTCATGAGGAGAGTTTGAATAAATTGAAGGGCTTAGTAGCTCAAGGTGAGTCAAGTTTCAATTGTAGGTTGGTGTTGAGTCCAGTGGAACCCAACACAATCCTTAATCTGTGGTTAAGCCGGAAGGCTGTAAAAATTGAGCAAACCAATCGGTGATATTGCGATCGCCATACCTCTTTTTTAGTGGCAATGTTTAGGGTGCTGACTTTATCGTCTTGTGTGCGGAGCAAGCTTATGCAAAATCTGTGCTCTAACCTAGGCAATAAATCTAGCTAAAATTTGAAGAGAAACCAACCCGAAGCACAGCAAAAGACCACTCCAGAAATGGAATTTAACCGCAATGAATTTGCAATTTTTGATCCTCTCTGGTTGGTCATGGAATTGCTGTACATGGCGCACTAGCTGCCAGGCGATCGGACTGCTGAGGAAAACCAACAGAGTAGCAGGGGGCCAAGCCCCTGAAAGCACGGCCAGCGGAACGATACCAAGGCCAATAACCATCGCACCCGTAAGCACTTGCGCCCCCCGCTGGGTTCCCAGGCGTACAATTGGCGATCGCTTACCTGCTGCGAGATCATCTGTTACTTGATGGAAATGGGAACAAAAGAGAATGATAGTGGTTGTTAACCCGATAAACGTCGCACCATAAGCCGCAAGCCAATTAAAACTACTCCCTTGAGCATATACAACGGCCGCGATCGTCATCGGCCCAAATGTAATTAAGCAAATGAGTTCTCCCAAGCCGTGATAACCCAAACGAAACGGTGGGCCTTGATAGGTATAGCCCAAAAAACAAGCCCCAAGAATTAGTGCTAATACCCGCCAGTCTTGACTCCACCAAGCAACTGCACCAATTCCAGCTAAGCCCACCAATAAAAATGCAGTACTGATATAGAAGATCAAATCTTTCTGACCTGTTAGATTCACAATTGAATGGTGCTTGTTGCGATCGATTCCTGTATCCGCATCGAAGACATCATTACTCAAATTCAGCCAGGCAATAATACTGATCGCTGAAACGAGAAACATAGTAGCCAGACCATAGTTAATAGTGGGTTGATTAACGGTTGCGATCGCAGTTCCTAGCAAAATCGGAATCACTGCCACCGTATACATTGGGGGTTTAATTGCAGCCCACCACAGTTGGCGTTTTTCGAGCTCAATGGATTGATTTGTGGTCATTTTTTTAATAATTAATTGGCTTGATTTCAATTCATGCTATCTAATAAAATAGAACACACTTGGTATTTGATTTAACTTTTGAAGTTGGATCAAAACCAGAAAAAACATATAGAAATCCCTGTTATTTGCAACTTTCATGATCGACTAATAACTATTTATATCAATTGAATAACACTAAAACAACTATCTTTTAACCAGACATATTTGGCGTCTATTCTTTGTCCGACTCAACGCCCACAGATTAATTGAGTCGTAAAAAAACAAGAAACAATCCCCCTAACTTAATACATTAGATTATCTTCTTGATTGAAGACTTGATCGAAATTTTCGGCATCATTCACAATCAACAAGAGTTTGCTATAGGATAGGGAGAATATAAATAAAGAGTTTCTGCCTTTACTGTACCCAGGAATAAATTCTGAACGGGTTCAAAATTAAGAATTTATAAGATAACTTGCCTTTTGCTCTTATGACTGTGTTGCCTTGCCGTTCACCCTCACTCCGCTACAACTTGGCATTGCGAGAGCTCTTTTTCCAGACCCATCGGCGATCGCTCATCACTCAAACTCCTCAAATCCTCAGTTTTTCCAGCACCTTGGAAAAAACACTAAACCTCCGTGCGCTTTTACAAACTCGTCTACAAGCCCAACTTTATAAAACGCAACATTATTGTTACTGGGAAAACCCACAACAGCAGGCAGCGATTCTAGCCTTGGGGCAAGTTGTCCAAGCGCAACTCCCCTCCCCTCAACGATTCTCTCGTGCAAAACAGGTTAGTCAAGGCTGGTTTGAACGAAGCCATCAAGGCGGTGAATGTCAGCAGGCTTATGCTGGGGTACATTGTTTTCTGGCCTTTACCTTTTTTGGTCATACGACGGCGTCGTCTTCGCCCTTGTTTGCGCCTGCCACCCTCTTTATCCCCCAACTGCAAATTGTGGCGCGACCCCATGAAACGCTATGGGTCGGGAATGTCAAAATTGATGCCGAGAGTACTTGGGAAGAGACAGTCGCACAGTTTGAAACGCTCATTGCGCCTTTAGAAAATCCACTCTCAGCGGTTTTGACTGCCCCTGCTGCGATCGCACCTGTTTCTGCGGCCTTAACCCCTACGCCTGAATCTTATGCTTCCTTTACCCAAGCAGTGCAAGCTGTGTTGCAAGATATTGAGCAGCAGCAGCTTACCAAGCTGGTGCTAGCCCATATCATCGAGCAACATTATCCCCAGCCCATTTCGGTGGGGCGAACCCTTACTCATTTGCGCCAAACCCATCCCGATTGTTATGTGTTTGCCTTTGGCAATGGGAATGGCTACCATTTTGTCGGTGCTAGCCCTGAGCGATTAATTCATATTCGAGAACAATTGCTGACCACTGATGCTTTGGCGGGTTCCGCCCCCCGAGGGATTTCGACACAGGATGATCGCGCGATCGCTCAGCGATTATTGACTTCAGAAAAGGAAAACCGAGAACATCAAGCCGTCAGCAACTATATTCTGCATCAATTAACAAAGCTGGGCCTGACCCCCCAGCGTTTATCCCGCCGCCTGCGACGTCTCACGAATATTCAACATCTCTGGACACCGATCACTGCAATTTTGCCTGACCATTTCCATCCTCTGGATGTGGTCGCACAATTGCATCCCACGCCTGCTGTGGCAGGAATTCCAGCAGCCAAAGCTTGTGCCAAGATTCAAGACTATGAAGATTTCGATCGCTCCCTTTATGCTGCACCATTGGGTTGGCTAACACCTCAGGGTGAGAGTGAATTTATTGTGGGCATTCGATCGGCATTGATTCGGGAGAATTGGGTGTGCCTCTATGGTGGAGCGGGCATTGTAGCAGGCTCCGATCCAGAGCGGGAGCGAGCAGAGATTCAGCTTAAACTGCAAACGATGGGGCAGGCGTTGGAGTAGTTCAAAGTTCAGGGTTCAGGGTTCAAAGTTTTTTGAGTTTCGCTTGGATTATTGCATGAGGCAGGCGAGACGCAGTTATCCTTCCAGGAGACTATGCCAACTACTCTGCCCATTGACCACTGGCACTGCTCATCGCTGTGTCTTTCGATTCGTTTGAACTATGTTTATGGCGGTGGTCGAGAATGTTAGGACGTCGTGTAGGGTGGGCATTGCCCACCAGCCGAGGATTTCAAGGATCTAAAAATGTCCTAACCGCTTTAAGTCTTGCTATAACAAGCTTGATCCACATAACCCCAGTTCTTAACTTTGAACCTTGAACTCTAAACCCTGAATTCTAAACCCTGAACTCTAAATTCCTAATTTCGAACTGAACGATGATTCAACCAACGCCCCAGTTCCCCAATCCAGAGCACAATCGATGTTCCGCCAATCACCCAGCACCAATCTTTCACCGTTAGGGGAACAGTACGAAATACATCACCCCCCAATTGGATGATCAGGATCTGACCAATCAAAATGCTCAAAGCGATCGCCACAAAAGCTTGATTCTTAAAGAGTCCCTTAAACGCCGACTGATTAACCCCTAAGCAACGAGCGTTAAATAGATTCCAAAACTGAAGCAACACAAAGATAGCAAAGAAAAGCGACAGCTCATATTCATCCATGCCATCTTGGCGCAGGTAAACCAAGAGTCCTGCGAGAGACACTAAAAAGATGCCGCCTGTGAGCAAGATACTCTGCCCCATCGCAGGAGAAATAATAAAAGCGTCAGGGTCACGGGGGGGTACATCTAAGACTCGCTTTGAGGGCGGCTCCGTTGCTAGAGCCAAGGCCGCGAAGGTGTCCATGATTAGGTTCACCCAGAGCATTTGGGTCACAGTCAGGGGCAATGAAATACCGATGAAGGGGCCGAGGAGGGCAATCCCTAATGCCACCACATTGATCGTCAATTGAAAGAGAATAAAACGCTGGATATTTTTGTAGAGCGATCGACCCCACACCACCGCATTAATAATACTTTTGAACGAGTCATCCAGTAGGATAATATCGCTGGCTTCCTTGGCGATCGCTGTCCCACTCCCCATCGCTAAACCTACTTTGGCTTGCTTGAGTGCGCCCGCATCATTGGTGCCATCTCCAGTCACACCAACTACTTCACCCTTACCTTGGAGCAATTGCACCAGACGGAGTTTATCCAGGGGGACAGCACGAGAGAGCACTTTAAGGTGCTTTGATGCGTCCAGAGCTTCAGCATCCGAAAGCTCCCGAAATTCTTGACCTGAGAGGGAGGCGTAGGGATGGGTTTCATCGCCCCGCCAGAGACCAATTTGGTGGGCGATTTCTTGGGCCGTTTCAGCACAGTCACCCGTAATCACCTTCACGCGAATCCCCGCTCGGATGCAGGCCCGAATCGCATCGGGTACATCCTCCCGTAGGGGGTCAGCGATCGCCACAAACCCCAGCCAACAGAGCGAATTGGAAATAGCCGAACTGGGGTCAAGTAAATTAGCAGCTAGAGTCTGATAGGCAAATCCGAGCGTCCGCATCCCCCGCTGTTGATAATGTTGGAGCGCCGCTAAAATGTCAGCTTGTTGGGTCAGGGGTTCGATGCCGTGGGAGAGCTGGATCTGGCTGCATTTGGCTAGCAACACCTCCGGTGCGCCCTTAAGATGAATGACTTCGCGATCGAGCACCGCTGAATGACCCAATGTGGCCATATATTTCTTCTGGGTCGAAAAGGAAACGCGAAACTTGATTTCAAACTGGTTGCGATAGGCAATGTAGTCTTGCTGCTGTTGATCGAGCCAGAGCAATAAAGCGCCCTCAGTGGGATTACCAAGAACTTTGGGAGGCTGGGCAGGGGGTTTATCCAGGTCAGCAGTGCTATTGGCTGCGATCGCCTCCGCAAACAACGCGTTCAATTTGGGCTGATCTGGTTGGAGTCCTGGAACCTTCAGTGCATGGACATGCATCTGGTTTCGGGTGAGTGTTCCGGTCTTATCAGAACAAATCACAGTGGTGGCGCCAATAGTTTCACAGGCATGCATCCGCCGCACCAGATTATTGGCGGCAGCCATCCGCTTCATGCTGTAGGCCAGCGAGAGGGTGACACTCATGGGCAGCCCCTCGGGTACTGCCACCACAATGATGGTGACAGCGACCATAAAGTATTCCAGAAGTTGACGGCCCACCTCCACTGGTAGCCAGACTTCGCCTGCTGCGGGGAGCAAACCGCCCAGCCAACCCATACCAAATCCCAGTCCAGTGCAAATTAAACCAATCAAGGCAGAAATTAACCAGCCATCAAGGCTATCGGTTTTGAGCCAAGTGGGTGGTTCTAGTTCAGGATTGAGAAAATGCAGACCATCGTAGATCACCGGAACCCAAACTTGGCTGAGAACTGAAACGACGGCTATGATTGCAACCCCAAGCACATAGGTTTGCGAAAAAGTCAGCACAAATGCCCCGGTAATGAACCCTCGAATCACTAACGCAGTAAACGTGATCGTGGCAAAAGAGAGGCCAACTACACCAATCAGTTCACTGAGACGTTCAAGCTGCTGGTTCAGGGGCGTCAATTCCTGGTCACTCACCTCAGCGATCGCCGTGGCCAGTTGGCCAATTTCAGTCTGATCCCCCACCGCTGTGATCACCATACCGCCATTTCCTTGATCCACAATGGTGCTGCGATAGACCATATAGTCAGGATAAGTTCCCAATGACTCTGCTTGGGTTTCACTCTCGGCTCGGGTCAACTTCTGAATCGGTTCTGATTCACCTGTGATTTTGGACTGATTAATCAATAGGGAAACCGATTCGACAATTTCACCGTCAGCGGGGATTTCATCCCCCTGCTCGATCATTACCCAATCCCCTACAACCAATTCTTTCCGGGCAACAGTTGTGGGATGGCCATCGCGCAACACTCGGACACGACTATCGTCAGCATATTGGTTAAGAATTTCAAAGGCTTGATTGGCGCGATATTCATTAATGAATGCCAGGGTCGTGGCTAGAAAAATGGCCACAATAATCCCAAGACCTTCGATATATTCGCCTTCGATGATCCCGACAGCGATCGCGATCGCTGCCGCGATCATCAAAATTCGGATCACCGGATCAGCAAACTTTTCCAGAAAAAGCTGCCACCAAGGGTCTCGTTTCGGCGGGGTGAGGGTGTTGCTGCCATAGGTTTGGCGATTAATGAGCACCTGCTCAGCAGTCAAGCCTTGGGTCGTGGGAGACAATCGCGTGGAGGTCATGGGGGAACACAGCAACGGTCGGGGGGGTGAACCTCCATCGTATCATTGGGTCTTTAGGGGGAGTACGACAAAGCGTTAAGTCATGACGACACTGAACAGTCAGCAGGTGATGGAAGCTGGAAATCTTGTGAACCCAGATTCTGGAGATCACTGTTAAAGAAGGCTAAAAACTATAATTCATAGGGGATGTGCTTGGACAGCATTTCTTAAAAGTCTAATCCCCATGGCTCTTCTTAATCTTTATTTTACAGACACTTTTTATATAGAACAATTATAATGACGCTCGGATTGGAACGATGCAAAACTCATAGGATTAGAAAGGTGCGTCTGGAATCTTAGAGAGACTACAGAAAATCCTGTAAACAAGATAAATGTTCGGAGTTGACATGTTTGCTATTGTCACTCGCTCTTGTGGGTTTTCGAGTATTTGTTCTGGAACGGCGCATTATAGCTCGCCTTGAGCAACCCTAGAAGATATAGGATTCTTGGGAGAAGTGTTAAGAATCCTGTTCTTACAGCTTGCAACGTAAGAACTCAAGCATGGATATGTATCCCCAGTAAGCCGATGCGCCATATTACTTCTATCCTATGATCATTCGTTTTCATCACCATCTATCACTAAGATTAATTGGTCATGAATTATGACATTAACAACAAACTCGCTTACATTCGATTGGCTATTCTCTCTCAGGTTGGCTTTCCTTTACATTTTGGCTAAGATAAAGCCAATCCATGATTTTCTCCCCATTTCCCTAAAAGAGCAATTGCCCACTGGATGGAACAACAGAATGTTTTGGGTTGCTTTTTCTTCGGGTGGACAAAGGGTTTTCTACGATTATTATTGTCGCTTCAAGAAGCCAACCTCTTATCAACCGAAAGCTCAAGTTGAACCTCAGTATCAATTGAGTGAATCAGATGTTCGTTTTTTCTATGATAATGGTTATGTTGGACCATTCGATTTAATGCCTCCTGAAGAAATGAAAGTCATTCAGGAGCATCTTGTTGCTTCAACACTTCAAAAAGAATCAAAAGTATGGTCTTTTAGTGATGGGGATTATGAATTCGATACATCTGATGGTGTGGATAATGCTGAAAAGCGAGAATATTACCTTAAGCTAGTTAATCAACTTAATCGGCATTTGGAAGAGCCTGCTCTCCTTGAGCTTTACAAGCATCCAGCGGTGACAGAGCGATGCGCACAGCTATTAGGTCCAGATCTCTTACTGTGGCGAACCAAATTTTTCGGCGTACAGCCTCATAGTCCAGGTACACGAATCCATCAAGCTAGCACCTGGCTATATGAAAACAAACAGGAAGCCGTAGTGACTCCCAAAGATGTAGAGGAAATGTATCATCTTGCTGTCTGGATTGCGCTGACGGATGCCAACAAGGAGAATGGGTGCATGATTGTTTACCCTGGGACGCACAAGGAAATTTACCCAATTAAGCTGGGTGATTTTGCAGCCAATACTGTTTATGGGAGTCGTGATGGTGAAGTTGACTATCCTGGAGAGCTACCTGAACCACATTATCTAGAGGTCAAAGCAGGGCAGTTTTTCTTCTTTTCCGAACGAGTGATTCATGGCTCGCTTGATAATAAAACTGATCAAACTCGCTGGGGCATCAATGGTCGTATCGCAACTACTGAAACTAAGATCTACAGCCCTGAAATGTTAGACAACTCTCACTGCTCTAAGGATTTCAAGATGAAAAATCTGAGTCTTGATAAGTGGCGAGCTGTTCTGCTCCGAGGCGAAGATAATCATGGGCACAACCGATACTCAACAAAATCATCCTAACAAACCAACACTTAGCTGTTATTAAGGCATCTTGAAAATAAAGTGAGGGATTACATTGTTAATCCCTCACTTTATTTTTACGGACTTATTGAAATATCCAAAAACACCGATAAAGTGAATAACTTCTTGGTTACCCTACCAAGCCGGATATTGATATGATTTAAAATCGCTATTTATAGAGCAATTCTGGATGATTTTGAAGCGAGGTGATAAAGCTTGCAGAGCAATTGCATTAGCAATTAATTTCCTATTCTATTTAGACCAAGGTTCAGCTTAGAAACTGACATTGATGGGTCTTCTGGACTTGAGGAAAAAATGTATCGCAGGATAAAGAGGAGCTATAGGCTAGCTATAGCAATGTTTGGAGAGCTAACTCTATGGCAGCCCCTAGCTAAATGTTTTTAGAGAGCTATCATCTAAGGAGATTTCTCACAATGAATATCCCAACAAACGGGTCGGAAATGGTGCGTTACGCTGTCGCTAACAGCACCCCACACGGTATAACCTTTTCGAGAAATTACCTAAGTTGACTTTCCTCCTTTTGAATTTCCAGCCTTTTTCGATTTTAACCATAATCCCATCATCATACTGGCTAGTGACAAACACTGCTGTTGCATCCGCAACTTTAAACATAATCATGTCGTGGCTAACCCGAGTTTTAGTTGAGTTTATAAATACAATTTTGATATGACTTGATATATGGCGTTCGCCGTCAACTCCCCCTCTTCCGTGACACACCTCTGGGTAATAAAGTTATGTAGCTCTTCCCCGGTACTGAGTAATCCTAAGTATAGCCAAGTCATAACCTACAAACTGTTCTGACCTAACCCAACAATTTATAAAAGAATCAACATCACCATCATCAGTTGTCAGGAATTATTGAGCGATAAGACTTTGGATTTCCATAATGGCCTTTGAATACATCCATTGTCTTTCAAATACCTAATGCTAGCTCACTCATTACTAACATATACCCATCTTATTAAGTCTTAATAGAAATATGGAATTGGAATTTTTTGTTAAAAATAATGTTCAGAGAGAATATAAGGTTATTATTCTCCACATACACTAAACGCATTCACATAAATGCGTTTACAACGACTTCACATTTTCTAACACCAACTATGAGAGTCTTCAGAATCAGAAGCGCAAAGTTCTTCTTAATGCTGGCTGCTTTAGCGGCGGCTCCGACAGTTGCCCTCGAAGCCTTCGCAGGGCCAGGTCATGGGCATTCTGAGAACCCGAATTTTGATCCACAGAATGAACACAGTTTTCGGGAGATTGTGCCGAAGTTAAGAGATTGCCCAGAAGGGAGTGAGGAAATTGAGAGAAATGAGCTTCGCGTGCTCTGTCGGGCGGTTGGCGAAACGGATTCGACGTTTGAGTTTTATCCCACGCCTGAGGGTATCCACACCCATATCGTTCACGAGCGAGATCTGCCCCGTGAAATTAATACTCGTTATCCGGATTGGTATCGGGGCATGGGGGAAGGCTACCATGCTGATGAGAATGCATTTCACTACTATTTTGATTTGCTCGGTGAAGGGCTAAAGTATCCCGGTTATGATGCGACCAATATTTACTGTGCTTCTTTTTATTTGAGACCGGGTAAAACCTACTTTGCCCATAGTCACCCCACCCGTGAGTTTTACTACTTCTTCCAAGGCGAGGGAACTTGGTTCGGGCCGGGTGAAACTTTAGGGGAACACCGTGAAACGCAGATTGGCCAAGGAACCTTTATTGTGAACCCACCCTATATTCACCATGGTGTCCGGAACGACGCTAAAGAGGGTGAACTGGGTGCATTAGCTTGCTGGTGGCGGAATGAAGATGATCCTCAAGGCGTCTTCAACAACCGAGGCTTGCCGCTGAACCCATGCTTGGTGCTTGATGAAGAGACTTCTGAAGGCTATCCCGATTATCGGGAAGGCGTTTGTGCTCCTGGAGTTCCTCGCGAAGAGAGCTAATGCTTAAAGGCTCTGATATATCTTTGAGCTGATTAACTGACCAAATTCGTGAAGTCCTTGCCAGATGTGCG
>JAAHHN010000202.1 GCA_010672165.1 Spirulina sp. SIO3F2
TATCGCTTTGAGTTACCGACCTATGAGTTTGTAGGACGCGACTTGGAGATTTTGAAGATTGAGAAGGCGTTGCTCCGGCATAATGTCTTGCTGCTGCGGGGGATGGGCGGCACGGGGAAGACGACCCTCTTGAACTATCTGCGGGACTGGTGGCAGACGACGCAATTTGTTCAGGGGGTTTTCTATTTTGGCTATGACGAGACCGCCCACACGCTGCAAGCCATCTTACGGGAGTTGGGCAAGGGTCTTTATCCTGATGGCTATGATTTTGCGGCGTTTGAGGCGATGCCGTTAGACGCGCAGATGGAGGATATTGCGGAACAACTGCGAGCCACGCCCTATGCTTTGATGCTGGATAATTTGGAGTCTGTGACTGGGCAGGCGTTAGCGATTCCCAACACTTTGCCAGAGGCGGAACAAGCGTTAATTCGGGATTTCTTGGCGCTGTTGCGGGGTGGCAAGACTAAGGTTGTTCTCGGCTCACGCAGTGGGGAAGATTGGCTGGCCAGCATTTTTACGGCCAAGGGACGGCGCAATGTTTATGATTTGCGGGGGCTAGATGCCGCAGCACGGACAGATTTAGCGGAACAGATTTTGGGACAGGAGCGGCTGGAGGGTCTACGGGATGACCGGACGTTTGGGCGGTTGATGGATGTGTTGGCGGGGTATCCGTTGGCGATGGAGGTGGTGTTGGCGAATTTGGCGCGGCAAACGCCGGAGGCGGTGTTGGCGGCGTTGGATGCGGCGGGGGTGGATGATTTGGATGTGGGGGGCACGGAGCGGACGAATAATATTCTCAAGTGTGTGGAATATTCCCATAGCAATTTGTCGCCGGAGGCACAGCGGTTGTTGATTTGTTTAGCGCCGTTTCATGGGTTTATTGATCGGGCGGATTTGGCGAATTACGGCAAGCAGTTGCAACAGTTTGAGCCGTTTGCGGATTATGATTTTGCGGGGTTTGATGCAGCGGTAGAGGAGGCGGTTCACTGGGGTTTACTTTCACCAATCAGTGCAGAGATGCCGAGGTTGCTAACGATTCAGCCGATTTTTCCGTATTTTTTGCGGACGAAGGTGCAGGCGCTGGATGAGGGGACGCGGGAGGCGTTACGAGATGGGTTTAAGAACCATTACCAGGGGTTGGCGAGGCAATATGAACAGTTGATGGGTTCAAAAAATCCCCAAGAGCGCCAGTTGGGGCTGTTTTTCTGCAAGTTTGAATATGAGAATCTGTACAGTGCGTTGCAGATTTGTTTGGATAAGCAGGAGGAAAGTTTTTGGAAGAGTTACAGTTGTTTGAGTAAATACCTAGAGACAATAGGAGACAAGGTTGAACATTTTGAATTAGCAAAGTTCATCTATTCTTGTGTAGAGAATTACCAACCCCAAAGTCGTACTTCCAATGTTGAGCTTTACATCTTAGGGGTTCTTGACTCAATTGCTTTGGGGTATTTAAAGGCTCAAAACTATTCGGAAGCAAAGGGAGCTTATCAAGAAACTCTGAATTTGATCCAGGGTCTTACTGAATTTCCTGAAGACTTTAAACAGAAATTGCTGGCCAGCACCTACCACCAGCTCGGCATCGTCGCCCAAGAGTTGCGGGACTATGAGCAGGCGCGATCGCACTACCAACAGGCGCTTGATCTCAATATCGAATTCAATGACCGCTACAGCCAAGCCAAAAACTACCACCAGCTCGGCATCGTCGCCCAAGAGTTGCGGGACTATGAGCAGGCGCGATCGCACTTCCAACAGGCTCTCAATATCTGTATCGAATTCAATGACCGCTACAACCAAGCCAAGATCTACCATCAGCTCGGCATCGTTGCCCAAGAGTTGCGGGACTATGAGCAGGCGCGATCGCACTACCAACAGGCGCTTGATCTCAATATCGAATTCAATGACCGCTACGAGCAAGCCAAAAACTACCACCAGCTCGGCAGCGTTGCCCAAGCACAGCGGGACTATGAGCAGGCGCGATCGCACTTCCAACAGGCTCTCGATCTCAAAATCGAATTCAATGACCGCTACAGCCAAGCCAGCACCTACCACCAGCTTGGCAGCGTCGCCGAAGAACAGCGGGACTATGAGCAGGCGCGATCGCACTTCCAACAGGCTCTCGATCTCAAAATCGAATTCAATGACCGCTACAGCCAAGCCAGCACCTACCACCAGCTTGGCAGCGTCGCCGAAGAACAGCGGGACTATGAGCAGGCGCGATCGCACTACCAACAGGCTCTCAATATCTGTATCGAATTCAATGACCGCCACAGCCAAGCCAGCACCTACCACCAGCTCGGCAGGGTCGCCCAAGAACAGCGGGACTATGAGCAGGCGCGATCGCACTACCAACAGGCGCTTGATCTCAAAATCGAATTCAACGACCGCTACAGCCAAGCCAGCACCTACGGCCAACTCGGTTTATTGGCAGAATCCCAAGAAGACTATGCCCAAGCCCAACAACACTTGTTGCAAGCCCTTGTTATCTTTGCCGAGTTTGGCGATGAACACAGCATAGGGATAACAATCCAAAATCTCGCCCGCCTCCACCAAACCATCCAAGACGACAACATTCTGACCACCGTTGCTGAGGCGTTGGGCGGCACAGTCGAGCAGCTACAGGAGCTGTTTGCGCAGGTGGACAAAGGGTGAAGGCGAAGCCTGCGACGCGTTAGACTACCCATTAAACGCACAAAACGAATGAAAGTTAAAGCAGTCATCAAACTGCTGGAGCAAGATGGCTGGTATCAAGTCCGAGTCCGAGGTAGCCACCGCCAGTTTCACCATCCAACCAAATCAGGAACAGTAACGGTTGCTGGCAAACCGAGCCTAGAAATGCCCCCTGGCACGCTCAACAGTGTTCTTAAACAAGCCGGATTGAAATAAATCAACAGCGATGAACCAACTCAACTACACCGTCATTCTCGAACCCAGCGAATCTAGCTACGGTGCGTATGTCCCCGATCTCCCCGGCTGCGTCGCGGTTGGCGCAACCAAAGCCGAAGCCCTAGAACTGATTCAAGAAGCCATCGAATTCCATCTCGAAGACCTCCGCGACGAGCATCAACCGATCCCCACACCCCAAACCACCAGCGAAATCGTGACGGTCAACACTTGACGAGACGTCCTAAATTTACGACTAGAATATCTTCACCCACCCAGGCTGTAGACCATGACCCTCGCCGAACTCCTCCCCAACATCCAAGCCCTCTCAGACCAAGAAAAGCGTCAACTCATCCAAATCTTAGCCGCCGACCTCTCCAACGACGAGACCTCATCAGCAGACACCAAAGCCGCAGTTCTGGCGGATCTAGAACAAAGCCTGCGCGATGTCCAAGCGGGTCAACTCTTCGCTCTTGAAACCCTCTGGGACGGAATTGGACTGTAAAAGATGGTTACAGTCCAATTCACTGACCCCTTTAAACGCCGACTTAAACAACTGGCGAAACGATATCGCAGCATCAAAACCGACTTGCAACCTGTCCTTCAACAGCTCCAAGCAGGTGATTTCATCGGCGACCAAATCACTGGACTGAATGCAACTGCTTTTAAGGCCAGAATCCGCAACAGTGATATTCCAACGGGCAAAAGCGGCGGCTATCGACTGATTTATCAAATCCTCTCCCCGTCTTCAATTGCGCTATTGGTCATCTATGCCAAGTCTGAGCAGGTAGATATCAATGCTGATGAAATTAAAGCACTGCTCATCAAATCATCTGGATGATAATAAATTGTTCACAACAGACGACCTGTAACGGAATAGTCCCAGCCGCCCACAATGATCGCCGCCGACAAACCCAACTACTCCGGCTCCGTATAATCACAAAACACCCGTATCCCCAACTTCAACACCCACAACACAATAATCGTCGCCATCGCTGGATTAATCGGCAACGTCACCAGATCCACCAGATACACAATTAAACCCGTGAGTAAAACCGCCTTCGTGGGGTTGCGGTTGTATTCCTCAAGCTTTTCCCGAAAACTCTCATCCCCGCACAGTTCGCGTCGGAGATTCGCCATAAAAATGGTTTTGAGCTTGGCGCGATCGATATCATACGCCCCCACCCCCGCTTCCGCTGCGATCAGCTCCATCAGGCTCAACTCCAAATCTCCCTCATAATGCTCCAAGGTTCCCATCGCAACCACCGCTGGGGCAAAGCCTTGTAATTGAGTTTTGGCCGTTTGCAGTTCTGCGTTAGAGAGTTGAGCAACCATAAGCCAGTACCGCGAGGCGGAGTTCAGAGTTCAGAGTTCAGAGTTCAGAGTTCAGAGTTCAAAGTGCTTGTACAACATGCATTCTGAGGATTTTGAATGGGTGGCTTATTTCTGCCATGCTGTACTAGCGCTAAAAACGAGTAGTCTTTCGAATTCTAACGTGGCTTAGGATTCGAAATTGCTGAGGGCTGACAACTATTTGCTAATCTGCTTCTCCCACAAACTTCAAATAACTGTCACTCAACTCCTTAACCGACAACTCATAAAATTCCCGTCCGTGCTCCGGGGTTGCCAAGGCCGGATTAGATCCCATACGACCATCAGGATAATTACGCCGGAAGTCGATCGCGCCATAGATCGGATGACCCCTATTCACCTTGGGATCAAGCGGGGCCGTTTTAATGTGTTCTGGGTAAGCATATTGGGTCAGTGCCACCTCACTGGGCGTGGCATGGTAGCCTTCCTGGTTGCCATAAAGCTTCTGGGCATGTTGATAGACGCTGCGGCCCATAAACCAATTGCCCACTTTGCAACGGACGCGATCGCTCCCTGGCACACCCATCTGCCCCAGATGATGATACGTCTCAGCAAAGGCAGCCTTGAGTGTGGCAATATTGCCACCATGACCATTGATAAAGAAAAACTGTCGAAATCCTGCCGCCGCCAGCGACCCCACAGAATCCACAATCACTTGAATCAGCGTACTCGGGCGCAGACTCATCGAACCCGGAAAGGCCAAATGGTGGAGGGCCATGCCCACATTAATTGTCGGGGCAACTATTGCTTCCACTTGCTCCCCCACACCCCAAGCAATTGTTTCCGCACAGATCGCATCGGTACCAATAAGACCATTAGGGCCATGCTGTTCTGTTGAGCCGATCGGGAGAATAATCCCTTGAGACTGCTCTAGATATGCTTCGACCTCCGGCCAAGTGGTGAGCTGTAGACGCATGGTGATAATTACAGAATCTCGTGCTGGTTCGATAGGGAATTCGGTATACTCCAGTGTAGCAAGTGGCTTAACTCACTCTTTCTGGCTCACTGGTCACAATTGTGAAACTTGCCTATTCACCACTGCCGGAATCGTTTAGCTTTGCTATTGTGAAGACCGTACTCTAATGCCTTCGGGCGCTCTCCCACGCCTCACAGTTGCTAGTTTTAGCGTTAACGGTCATCCCTCCTAATAAATATCTGCTTTGACCATGTCAATGAACCTGACCTCCCTTTCTCACAAACGTATTCGACGCTTCTCTGCTGTAACCCTAGTGGGGGTAATGGTTACCCTCACTGCGACAGCCTGTGGTGAGACAAAGGTTGCCCAGTGCAACAAGCTCATTGAAGTGATCAATAAAGGCGAAGAAATCGACCAAAAGTTCGAGGCCGAAGCGCAAGCGCTCTCTAATTTTGATAATGCCAGCAATTTCGCCGAGTTCAAGGACGCAGCTAGTGCAATGGCAACTGCGTTTGGGTCGATCGCTGACGATGTTGACACCTATCTTGAAGAGGTCAACGCAGTAGAGCTTTCTGACGAAGAATTGGCCACCCAGCAAGAGAAATATGCCGAACAAGGGGTGACCTTCAGTGGCTTAATTCGGAGTGCTTCCGATCTTTTTGCCCAAGTGAGTGAACTCGATTCCGATGATAATGGCGATCCAACGCCGGACAGTTCTCAGCAGCTTATGGACTTAGCGCCAGGCTTCGAAGATTTTTCTCGGAATGTGGAGACCTCTAGCCAAGAAATTGACACAGTTATTACCAATATTAATACTTATTGCGGGGTAACACCGGAAGAGGGTGGCTCAGATGAAGAGTAAGGGTGAATCGATTGCCCTATCCTTTGTATTGGCTGATGTTGACCCCACTCCCAGTTCAAGACCTGTCCGTTGCTGCTTTTGCACCCTACGGGCAGGTAATCTCTCCCTCAATCGATGGTCAGGCCTACGGCGAAGACGATGCTCAGCTTGACCTCCGTCAGGGTACGCCCCGTTTTTACATCATGCATTTGGAGCATCGGGGGCGGCAGTTTAGTGACATTACTCGTCATGAGCGTTGCACTCAATGTCTGGGCTCCCTCACGATCGACCAGCCTTGGTATCTTGCAGTTGCCCCTCCCTCGGTTGAGCCAGAACCCGATCTCCAAGCTTTGCAAGCATTCCGGATCATCGGCCCTTGCTTTATTAAGCTGCATGTGGGCACGTGGCATGCGGGCCCCTTCTTTGATGCAGCAACGATGGATTTTTACAACTTGGAACTCAGTGATACCAACGTTGTGGATCACACTACCTACAATTTTGAGCAGCAGCAAGCTAAACGCTTTGAGTTTGTCCTTTAGGTTCTTTCCTTATGCCCCATACGATTGTCACAGAAATATGTGAAGGGGTTGCCGATTGTGTGGCAGCTTGTCCAGTCGCTTGCATCAAGCCTGGCCTGGGTAAAAATCGCCACGGTCATGATTGGTACTGGATTGATTTTGGCATCTGCATCGATTGTGGAATTTGCTTAGCAGTTTGTCCGATTGAGGGCGCAATTTTGGCTGAAGAGCGTCCAGAATTGCAACAGACTCCCACATAATCTATGGCTATCCGCTTTCCTGAGCACAGTCAACAGACTCAAGCTCCTACTCCAACCTCTACAGTTGTTAATCCTGCTCCGCTCTGGCAATGGCAGAGTTTTCAACTCGGGTTACTTGTGTTTTTTGGGCTGCCCAGTTTGGGGGCAGTGCTGTTGGGTATCAGCAAGTTGGGCTTGATTGGGCGGTTTTGGCACCAGTGGCGGCGACAACCGTTGGTGCAGGTTTGGGGGATTTTATTTGTTTTGATGTTGGGGGGGTCAGCGATGGCGATCGCGCCCCTCGATGCCCTGTTGGGGATGGCCAACATCATTCCCTTCGGTCTGTTGGTGACAGCCTTGATCTACCTCATCCGAACACCGACGCAACTGTGGCGCATCAGCCAGATTATGCTCATCGCAGGGTCGCCGATGCTGTTGTTAGGGCTGGGGCAACTGTTTGGGGACTGGTCAACTCCCACCTGGCTCAACTCTTTGTTGGGATGGTCGTTGATAGCAGGGGGCAACCCACCGGGGCGGATGGCAGCCATGCTGATGTATGCCAACCTGTTCGCCTGTTATTTGCTGGTGCTGCTTTGCTTGGCGGGAGGACTGTGGCTCACAGTATATCGTCAATGGCAGCAGCAGCCGACTCCCACTTTGGGCTGGCAATTGGCAGGCTTGACTTTAGCCCTATTGGGCAATGGCACCGGAGTGTTTCTCGCCCATTCCCGGAATGCCTGGGCATTGGCAGTTATCGCATTTCTCGGCTTTTGCCTCTATCTCGGCTGGTATTGGCTGGTGGGCCTTGCCGTTGGGGGGGTGGGTATCGTTGCCTGGGCCAGTTGGCTACCGAGTTGGGGAGGAACTGTGCTGCGCCAGGTGGTGCCCTCTATTCTTTGGAGTCGCCTGTCGGGTGAGATGTACCCGGATGAACAAACTGAAATCTTGCGATCGGTGCAATGGCGTTTTTGTTGGCAACTGATTCAAGAGCGCCCCTTAACAGGCTGGGGACTCCGGAGTTTTGAGTCCCTCTACAACAACGGCCCCCATGCGGTGAATCATTATCATTGGGTCGCCCATCCCCATAATGTTTGGATGATGCTGGGTGCGGAGCTGGGCATTCCCCTAACGCTGGCGCTTTGTGTTTGGGGGGCGTGGTGTTGCTATCCATTAGTGCGACGATTTTGGCAATTCCCAGTGAGCGATCGCCCCATTCTCTTTAGTTATCTATTGGCTTTTGGCATGGTCTGCGGCTTTAATCTCTTAGATGTGTCGCTGTTCGATTTCCGGACAAATTGTTTAGGGTGGTTACTGTTGGGGGTAATTGCCGGTATTGGCCGCTCAGCCTTACCCTCCCGCTCCCCTCAAGTGGAGGCCTCAACGGACTTGGCATTGTAAAGGCTCATCGATTTTTCCACGCCATCCTTGAGGGCTTTCTCAATCGCGGCGATCGACAGATCAATCACCTCTTGCATCATCCCTTGCTCTGCGGGGGTAAACTTTCCTAATACATGGGAAATGGTTTCGTTGCTGGGGCCAGATTTGCCAATACCCACCCGCAGTCGCGGAAAGTTCTGGCCCCCGAGATGGACGATCGCGGACTTGATACCGTTGTGTCCTCCTGCTGATCCCGACAATCGTAACCGTAAGCGCCCGACAGGCAAATCCATATCGTCATAGACGACTAACACGGTTTCGGGTTGCAGCTTATACCAATCCAAGACTGCCCGCATCGACTCCCCAGATTTGTTCATGTAGGTGGTCGGCTTGAGTAACAAGAGCTTCTCGCCTTGGGGGCTACGGGCCTCAGTAAACTGACCCTTAAAACGGCGGTGGTCTTGCCAGGAACAAAACCAGCGCTGGGCGAGGCGATCGAGCACCTCGAAGCCAATGTTATGGCGGGTGCGATCGTATTTCGCGCCAGGGTTGCCAAGACCAACAATCAATTGAATAGGAGAGGCCATAGAGAAGAAAGCAACAGTGTTAAATTCAGAATTCTAAGGGATTAGGGCAGACAGTCTACTTTAAGACAGGTATACCATCTTTCAATACCATGGACATGGTGTTTGTCATGATTCTGAATGCTGTACAAAAGTTCATATAAGTTGCTGAATTGAAAGGTTGTTCATTATCCTCAACAACTCCTCAGCTTTTCCCCAAGAATCAGATGATTTCCACAATTTCTTAGCGCTAATCCACAGGTGAATTTCGATGTTTCCACAGCTTCATCGTATCTTTTCCACAACGCAAAATGAGTCCTAGAGCAGTGCTACTTTTTTTCTACCCCTCTTGTCATCCTGAGCTATACTAAGGTGCGTGCAAGTTCAGAGGTGATTCGCTTCGAGCGTTGCAGCTTTAAAACCTTGTTTATCAATGCCATATCAAGATCTTGGGAATCAACTACAAAACATTGAGTTTATTGATTTCCGAGTAACTATCTTCTTCCTAGTGTCCAAAGTGCTTATCACTCAAACCTAGGTCTTTTTTGTCTTAAACTTACCAATAATCTAACGTTCAGTCGTTAAGCTCCGATTCCCCTACTGATACTGATTACCTTGTCTGGTGTCGAATTTTTTCTATTCATTAAAATCATTTCCGGTTCACGCTTTTCCAAGTTCGATACTGCCACATTACGATTGTGGTGCATCTTGCTGAGCCAATTTATTGAGATCAGCGTTCGATTACATTTGTTTCTTGAGGTGACTATGGCAACTCCAATCAGTATCTTGACCGAAATCCCTGAGGAACTTCATGGTTCACTCCGCAATTATTTGGATTGTCATCCCACTTGGGATCAAGACCAAGTCATCACTGCTGCCTTATCATTGTTTTTACTTAAGAGCTATTCAAGCCAATTTCCCCATGAGGAAAATGGCGAGTCTCAAGTCTGTGCACGAGTGTATTTGGAAACCCTATTTCAAACGTAATTCGAGTCAAGCATTATTCAAACGTCACATCGAAATTTGGGGTTTCAAAGCCCATCTCTTTGATCTCGCGTCGCAGTCGCTCAGCTTCGAGCAGGTTCTGGGTTTCTAAAATAGCGATCGCTTTGCCGAAATAGTCCAATGCCTCTTTGACTTTGCCACATTTGAACCAAACCACGCCGAGGTTCTGATAGGCCGGGGCATAGTCAGGCTGGAGAGCGATCGCTTTCTCATAGGCAGTGATGGCATCTTTATAATTACCCGTCGCCTTGAAGGCCATACCCAAGTTGTAGTACCCCATCACAAAATTGGCGTCGGTTTGTACCGCTGCCAGCAGGGGTCGCTGGGCCATTTCATATTCGCCCGCTTGATAAAGAAGCGCACCGAAATTATTCAATGCCCCAAGCTTCAGCGCAGGTACAATGTTTTGGGCGATCGCACTTTGGTAATGAATGACGGCATTGTCACCATCATGTTTTTTCTGATAAGCATTGGCTAAGTGGTAATGCAACTCATAGGCCAAAGGTGGTTCTAGATTCGGGGTTTTCAAGCCCCGTTCGAGGAGTTCTAACCCAGATTTTTGCTTACCCATCTGCATATACAAAGCCCCCAGCTTACTACACACGTAAGGATCATCTGGATGGGTGTCCAAATATTGCTCCATCGCAGCCTGGGCTCGTTTCTGTTTGTCTTTGGCGGCGATCGTGCTTGCTGCATAGCCGTAGTGCAATACGGCGACATCTGTAAGAGCACCAATCTCCCAGTGAGATTCGGTTTTAATCAACGCTTCGACACTGTCATCAATCAGGGCATGGTAGGGGCGATCGAAGCGTAACGCCTTATGGTTCCGAAACAGGCGCGAGGTCATGGAATAGGGGGATTGCACTGCCCCAAGTTCCTGACGAATCAGGTTGACCATCAACAAATTGTCTTCGACCATTACGGCACGCAGTTTTGGGGCAACTTTAGGGTTAAGTTCTTCATCCGCATCAAGAATTAAAACCCAGTCACCGGTTACCTTTTCGAGGGCGGCGTTTCGAGCCGCGGCAAAGTCATCACACCATTCAAAATGACCCACGACAGCTCCAGCGGCCTCGGCAATCTCGACCGTGCGATCGCTTGAACCTGTATCGACAATCACAATCTCATCCACCACATCTTTGGCACTGTCCAAACATTGGGGCAGCAAAAGTTCTTCGTCCTTGACGATCATACAAAGGCTAAGTTTCATAAAAGCAATGGGTTGCAATAGCGCGTGATTTGTTGGATCACCATACCAGAAAATCTGCAACTTGCTGCCTTCAGCTTCAAGGGAGTCAAGCTTAAGCCCAAAGTGCTATTAACTGTTGAGCGATCCGTTCTGCTGCCCCCGCTGTGCCCATCCGCCGCTTGCCATTGTCTCCAATAATTTGCAGCAGGTCAGGTTTACTTAAGATGCCACTCAGCCGCTCACCCACTTGTTGGGGGCTAGGAACTAAACAGACTGAAACGCCGAGCAACCGGGTTTGGGCTTCGGCAAATGCCGGGGTGAATTGAGGGCCAAGACCTGGAATCGAGACCACGGGTTTACCGAGGCCAACAAATTGCTCACTGGCAGTACCGGCCATGGCGATCGCCGCATCCGCAGCCTGCAAACTGGCGGTATACCCCTGTTGTGTCACAACTAAGTGCGTCATGCCCTGCCGATACCCGGTTGCTTCTGAGTCGTTCAGGGGATGCAGCTTGGGTAGTTGGCTTTGGGGTTGCCAACCATATTGAACCAGGGTCTCGTGAAAGACTTCCGTTTCCAGACTGGGAGCGATCGCTGCCAAATATAAAATGGGTTGATTCCGATAGGCCTGCCCAACACCCCTGAGTGCCTCTAAAATTCTGCGCCAATTGGCTTCGGCTTCTGGAGCGCGAGAACCCGGTAATAACAGCAGCGTTAGGGGGCGATCGCCAGACTCGATTGCGGTTTGCCAGTCCGGGTTGATTGCCGTCTCCAGACCATCCATCATTGGGTTTCCGAGATCATCGGCTCGAATTTTCAGCCGCTTGAGCACCCGGGTGGTTAAGGCATCCCGAGGAAAAACTGAATAACAACGCGCTCGCCGCATCAGCCATTGTTCCCAAGGTAAGTACACTGAACCCGCCCAGCCCTCCGAGCGATGGTCTTTAAGCCAACCGGCTTCGTCCCGGATGTAATACTCTGATTTCGCCGTTCCCACAAAAGCGTAGTCGCTGCCGCTAAGCCAGGCCATGAGTAAGGGCACAATATCACCCACCGCCAGGATTTTGCCCCCCTGCTGACGCCAACGTCGCACCAGCCGGTATTGCGCCAGGGTCAAGCCAAGCAGCCCCCCTCGCATATCGCGCCAGAGTTGCCGCCCATCCATATAAACAAAGCCACCGGAGGGCATTTGTTTCACCGGGCCCACGATCGGGATCTCAGCTTGCCCATAGGCATGACCCTCGCCCACCATGGGCAATGCGACAATCTCGGCATCGGGGTCTTGGGCTTGGAGCGATCGCAAAATCCGAACCGCGATCGCATCTTCACCATGGCCATTGCTAAGGCAGAGGAGTTTCATTGAGGAGAAGGTAAACTGGCAAAAGCCATGTAAACACGGTGTTTAGTGTAACTCGGTTTGTTGCTCCGACGCGCGATGTTTTTGCGCAGATTGATACCAACAATCCCTGTGGTTAGCGCTGGTCTTAGTGGGCAGTTGACTCCGGGTTCATTTGGGCAATTTGTTCTAGCGCCTGTACCAGTTCTGAGGGCAGGGGCGATCGCTGGCGAAGCACAGGGTGAATGCAAGTGTGGTGGGTTTGGGCTTGGGCATAGAGACAACTACCGTCAAGAGCACTTAAACTATACATAACCTCAAAATCATCAATGCCTAAGCATTGCGGGTT
>JAAHHN010000203.1 GCA_010672165.1 Spirulina sp. SIO3F2
TCTCACGGGTACGGGTGGTGATGTAAATCTTGACGGACTCGGATACTCATATAGCAATGAATATGGCAGTGGTTCCGGAATTTATAACAGTCGTGATGGCAGCATTGAAACTGGGGATAGCAACGATACCCTCACTGGCAGTGGTGGTGATGTTAACCTCAACCTGACAATATACAACTCTGTACATTACACCCAATATGGAAACGGCTCCGGAATTCACAACAATGGCACGATTGAAACTGGAGAGGGGAATGATACCGTTACTGGCATAGGCGGTGATGTTAACTTCAACCTAACAATATACGACTCTGTACATCGCACTCAATATAGCAATGGCTCCGGAATTCACAACAATGGCACGATTGAAACTGGGGAGGGGAATGATACCCTTACTGGCATAGGCGGTGATGTCAACTTTATTCTGAAAAATATCAATGGATATGGTGGCGAGGAAGTTGAATATATTAATAGTTCCGGGATTTACAACAGTGGCAGCATTGATACAGGTGAGGGGAGTGATGCCATTACTGGTACAGGGGGTGATGTAACCCTCAATATAGACAGCATAGATGGATATGAGTATGTCAACGGTTCTGGTATTTATAACGATGGCAATATCAAGACGGGGCAAGGAGCAGACACCCTCACTGGCATTGGTGGTGATGTCCAATTAAACGGATACAAAGACTACAGTTACGGCATTTATAACTCTGCAAATGGGAGCATTGAGACCGGAGATAACGGTGATGTGCTCACGGGTAGTGGTAATAAAGCAGGTATCTACAATGATGGCACTATTACTACCGGAAAAGGCAACGATCGCATCATTGCTGATGGTGGTTTTGAGGGTTTTGGCACCATCGATTTAGGTGCGGATAGTGATTACATTAAAGGCTTTGGTAGTGGCACGTTTTTGGGTGGCTATGGCACGGACACCCTGGAATTAACCGCAGGTGATTATCTGGTGGGTATTTCCCAAAGCACGGTTAACTTCACCAGTGGGGAGATCACTATGCAAACTAATAGCTTTGAGCAACTGATTGCAGGCTCAACAACGTATGACTTTAGCAACTTATTTAATGGTCAGTCAATCACAGTTGTTTAAGTGCGATCGCAGCGATTATAGATAGCTTGAATGTCCTTAGACTTTTGAAAGCTTAGGATTTTCAAGGATTGGAAAAGCACATCCAAAACGCAAGGATGTACTTTTTCATCCTTGTCATTACTCACTCAAGAACAAGACCGATGGCAATGGCAAGGTTCAGTTCTCAGTTAGATGGAAGGAAATTAAATCATGTTTATTCTGAGTTTGTTTACCGACCCTATTTATTTTATTCAGGTTATTTGCATTGTCATCCTGTCAATTGTGTTGCACGAACTGGGTCATGGTTGGACAGCCTTGAAACAGGGCGATCGCACACCATTGCGTTTGGGTCATATGACCTTTAACCCCGTGGTTCATATGGGCATTCCATCGCTGATTTTCTTGTGTATTACTGGTTATGCTTGGGGCTGCATGCCCGTTGACCCTAGCCGTTTTCGCGATCGCCAATGGGGACAAATTTTGGTTTCTGCGGCGGGGCCATTCACAAATCTAGCGATCGCAATCGTCATGTTGATGCTCATGCATGTAATGGCTGCTGTCGCACCGATTGTTAATACAGAATTTTTCTACAGGGGCGCACAGTTAAATTTTGTGCTCTTTATGTTCAACCTCTTGCCTTGTCCACCCCTAGATGGCTTTACAATCGCCAGTGAATTTTTTCCTGCGCTGCAACCCTTTCGTCGTAATCCGAATATCGGCTTACTCTGTTTGATCCTCTTGTATCAGATCCCAGGTTTGGGGTCAGGTTTATGGCAGACCGCAGAAATGCTGACTGCTGCTTTAGCGACCTCATGAATCCCGTTATTACCCATTGGCTATGAACCATTCTGCGACAACCCTTCTTCAGAGAAATCCGCTTCTCATGCAATATGAATGCGAAGATTTAGGCGCTGACATCTCGCTGGAGTTAGCCCGAATTCCCAGTGGGCAATTCAAGATGGGAGCAGTTTACGCCAGCTTAGAGCAAGGCTTTACTGAACTCCCCCAACATGGGGTTCAAGTTGAATCCTTCCTGCTCGGGAAATTTCCGGTGACCCAAGCCCAATGGGCACAGGTTGCCACCTTCCCCAAAGTCGCCCTCGACCTCAACCCTGACCCCTCATTTTGCAAAGATGCCCAGCGACCAGTTGAGTCGGTTTCATGGCATGAAGCAATGGAGTTTTGTGCCCGACTCTCAGCCTATACGGGCAAGCGCTACCGTTTACCGAGTGAGGCGGAATGGGAATATGCCTGTCGTGGGCAAACCCAAAGTCGCTATCACTTTGGTGACGAGATTCAGCCCCAATGGGCAAATTATTCCCCCCTAGACAGTCCGCACAGTGAAACCAAGACCCAATATCTTGGGCAAACGACTCCGGTGGGCCATTTTGATATCTGCAATAAGTTTGGGCTCTACGATATGCACGGCAATGTTTGGGAATGGTGCGCTGACCCTTGGCATGATAGTTATCGGGTGTGGTGGGTGCATCCGGCTCCGAAAGATAGTCGGGTTTGGGATGCTGGGCAGAGCGATCGCTATGCTGATGTGTTGGCTCATATTCAGTCTTTTGTTCAGTGCCAGCGGTATCGAGTGACTCGTGGTGGGTCTTGGTTTAATACGTCTTGGTTTTGTCGTTCAGCGTCGCGGTGTCAACGCCATGTCTCTGCCAAATTGGGACATCAAGGTTTTCGGATTTGTTATTCAAAACCTGCTTGATTAATTACTGCTGAAATACCCATTGAGGGCAAGCTAGATGCTTGGTAGAGATCAAACGGTAGTGAAAACAAAATTATTTTCAATTCATCATTGCAATGATGGATGACTATCCAAATCTCACTACAACAATTTAAACAGGTTTTAGTTGATTGAATAGATTGCTTACTTACTTGAGCTGTAAATGTTGTTATTGTTTCTGATTTTCAAGACCAATGAAAGAACTTCTACTGCTTATACTGCTCTGTGGCATTTTCTATGCTGCCTGGTCACTCTGGCGGGAACAACAAGGGGGTCAAGAGCAAATTCATCCTGACCTGCTCAGAGCGGCCGGAGGCAATCGCGCTCTGGCGCAACGGACGTTAAAGTACTTACATCAAAAATATCCAGAAAAGTCTACCCAATGGTGTCGTGAAAAGGCGATTTATGACCTCTACCGCGATCACGGTTCGCCTAGTAATGCTGGCCGGTTTCGGCGATCGTCTTCCATCGGACGCCGTGAGGTAAAAGAAAATCTTTGGATTGCAGGTTTGGCGCTTTGGGTCTCTCATTCGTTTTTGTCTTTAATTAACCGCTTGCGGCCATAACTTGATGGGTTTGGGGTGTTTTTGTATCTATGCCCTGTACGCCAGTACAAAATCTGCGATAACCCTTAAGATTGACAGCCAGTTCAACGTAATCAGAGAGGATGTTGGTAAAATAGTCAAACTCTGGTCTTGAGGTGAGGGTGTATGGAGGAGAATTTTGCCAGTGAGCTGAATCAGCTTTATCAAGAATACCTAATAGGTCAGGCACATCGGCAACAAGTGATTCAGCGCGTTGATTCAACCTTGGCGAAGGTTGACTGGATGTTAGCTCCACGTCGGCAATTTACAAACTGGGCACGCTCTCAGGCTGGTCAATCTTGGAAAAGACAGCAGTTTAAGCGTCAAGATAGCAGGTGTGCACGGTGCAAGAAAAAATTTCGCAATCTATCAGAAGCGGAAATCCATCATGTACGATCGCTCCATGAGTCGGGACGACAGGCGAATAACCCGAAAAACTATAGGCTACTCTGCACACCCTGCAATCGTCAGTTAGGCACAACTTTTGATAAAAATCTTTAGCGCGGTTAAGATGTCATGAATCACCAGTTAAATAGAATTTTGCGAGAAGTTGCGAAGGCAAAGAATACATCTGTCACTGAGCTAAAACGGGCAATCGCGCAATATGCGACTGAACCTGTTACAACAAAGAAAGAGGTTTTACATTGCTGGGATTGCTATGCTGGCCCGGAAATCAAGCAACTCCGTATTGAAAAGCGAGCAGACGCACGAGTTAAGGAGGAACAAGAGGCAGTTATTGCTGAGTTAAGGCAAGGATTAGGAGAAATGCGCGATTGTGAACAGCGCTCCAACGATGAGAAAGAAAAGCTCATACAAGCCCAGGCCCGAGAAATCTTACGCTTGAATCGATTACATAATTCGCAAATAGGTTAGAAGTAAGAAGCTATGACATTTATTCCGGAAGTAACTCGGTTTGAGATGCAGCAGTTTGGTTTCTCGGCCTATCTAATTCGACAGATTACTAAGGGTTTAGCATCTCGTCGAGAGTGGGGCTATAAAATCTACTCAGCTTCAGAGATCGAGAACGCGATCGCGCAGAAGCTGGCTAAACCGAGAACCCAACCCAATACTCGAACGGTGCTTGAAAATTTTTTGCTCCGGTTACGGGGCGACTCTAATGTTGTGCGTGTTGATTTTGGCAAGACGTTAGACAATGCCACGGAAATTCAGATGCTTTACACAAAGATAGAACAAACCAATAAGCAGCGAAAGGAAGTTTTACGGCGAGTTGATCAGGTGTTGGTGAAAGCGGATCGAGTGCTAGAAAAGACGAAGAAGACGCAGGTGGGGTAGCAGTAGCAGATTTAGCTGGAGATACTACAGGCGACACGAAAACCAATATAAGGAGAACGTTTGCTCGGCATACAATAGAGTCGATAAGCAGAGCGACAATCCCACGGATAGTCAAACCAGGAACCACCGCGTACCACACGATAATTACTGTCGTCATCGGTTAGCCATGCGCTACCGTCAGTGGGTGCGCCTTCATAGTTGTCAGACCAATGATCTGCGCACCATTCGCGTACATTGCCATGCATATCTGAGAGTCCAAAGGCATTGGCGATTTTAAAGTGGTCTACAGAGGTTGTTGTATTGCGATATTCTCCTTGATTGCCGTCGCCATAAGTTTGGTGGGCGTTATAGTTGGCGACTTCATCCGTTAGGGTCTGGCCCAAGAAAAATGGTTTACAAAACTGCTCATTCCATCTTCTGATTGTCAATCTCCCTTGGACAGTTAAGACTTCTTCCGGCGTTATTGCTCGGCAAGCATATTCCCATTCAGCTTCGCTGGGTAATCGGTAGGGTCTGCCTGTCGCTTGTCTGAGACGTTGGCAAAATTCATGGGCTTGATACCAATCAATCTGCTCTACAGGGTGATTGGTTCCAAAGAAGTCTGAAGGGTCGGCGGGAAGTTCAATATTCGAGTTAACGACAGGCAACTGGCTCACGGCTCGCCATTGCGCTTGGGTTACGAGGTAGCGTCCCATATAGAAGTTGGGGACAGTAACTTGATGTTGGGGTTGTTCATCTTCGCTGCTTTCTTGTTCGTTGATAGGAGAACCCATGATGAACTCACCACTAGGAATCAGCAGCATTTGGAGTGGTAGGGCATTGCCTGTTTTGAGTTCAGGTTCAACATAGCCGTGGGTTTCTTTTTCAATTCGACGAATTGTATAATTCATCGTAACACTTGGCAAAAATCTTTTTTCTTTCTTATGTGTTTTACGTCCATATCTCAATCTTTATGCTAAAAAAACAAATTAAAAAAGTTTGAATTCCTGAATTAAATTGAGATTCATCGAAAGAAATCAAATATTTTTTTTGCATATTCACTGATGTTTTGAATGATTTTCCAAAAAAGAAGTCGCTCAATAACTATTTTGACGATTTTTGAAATCCGAAACCACAAAGAATCATTTCTTTCTAACTCAGAATTTATTTTTTTTGGAGACCTCCAAGCATACTTCGAAAATCCTCTTCTTTCATTCAATCTCAAAAGATAATCAGAGCTTCTTTCGTTTTCTCTCAAAAACTGTACAAAGCGTTGATCTGTGAATAGATGAGATTTTGATTCAGGGGAATAGGAATCCAGGGCTTGATCTATTGTATCAAAAATCAGAAATATATCTGGAACACACATATTAAAGACTGCATTTACTGATGGATTAATATGAGTCAATACCACTGAGTGCAATCCTTTTATTATAGTGCCAGAATTGTCAAAAAGACCACTCTCAAAGCCATATCCTTTCCTTCTTTTATCCCAGAAGCTTCCTCGAATGTTTAATAATCCTCCGAGTCCAGAACTGTCTATAAAATACACATTCTTGAATGAGATTATCAATGAACTTGAGTGAAATGGTTCTACCATATTCCTGTATCTTACAATGTTATCGACAGTCCATCTTGAGATTGGTATTAGCAATGTTAAATCATCATTGGGGAAGTGTATAACCTCAGCCAATTCAGGTTTATCACTGTAGTAAATTATACTCTTGACTTCCCTTCTAGATGATCTGAGTTCATCAGAATTTTCTTGTGCTAGAATCAAACCTCTTCCTTTCTTTGCAAGAGGTTTGAGTGATATTTTTCGTTTTTGTAATTCTATTTTCTGTTCTAATGAAAATCCAATTTCATATGGATTTCTGACCAATAATACAATGAAATGCTCATCTCTATAAACCTCAACAAAGACAGTATCTTTGTCAGATTGACACCCATGCTCAAATGCATTGCCGACTAACTCATTGTAAACAACCTGAAACTTATTCGCTGTCTTTTTATCAATTTTTGAGGTCACAGCATCAAGAATAACGTTTGCTTTCTCCTTATTGAAGCAGTCAATCTTTATCGCAATCTCAAAACACTCTTCCTGTAGCTCCGGTGAATTTGCAAGAAATTCTGTTATGGCTCTCTTGCTTTCTTTGAATTCTCCAGGTATCTCTACCTGAGCACCATTAATGAAGAGTTGAAGCATAAGAACTGATTTTTGAGCGAGATGCTACAAGGATGAAATCATTATAAATTAATATTACCGATGATTCACACGACAGAAGTACTACAAGCCACCCGAAAACCAATACCATGAATACGTAGGTCAGGTGTAAAAGGGAATCTATAGGAAGAACGACAATGTTGTGATTCAAAAAGCCATGAACCTCCACGCACTACACAATGACCATGAGCTACATTCTCAAACCAAACGCTACCATCAGTAGGTGCATTTTTATAATTATCATGCCAAGGATCAGCACACCATTCCCATATATTTCCATGCATATCTGAAAGCCCAAACGCATTTGTAACTCCAAAGTTATCTACAGGTGTTGTTTCTCCTTGCTCCATAACTGGTTTGAGCAAAATAGAACCTTTGTTTTTATTGTCGACGACATTATAATTAGCATAATCTGTTGAAATACTTTCACCAAAGTGAAACGGCTCACACAACCACTTATTCCACTCCTCAACAGTTAGTTCCCCACTGATCACTGATAACTGTTCAGGGGTTACTGCTCGACAGGAGTATTCCCATTCCGCTTCACTCGGCAGACGATAGGGTCGTTTCGTATAGTTTGTCAGCCGCGCACAAAATTCCACCGCATCATGCCAGCTTACCCGTTCAACTGGACGTTTATCCCCCTTAAAACGTGATGGGTTTAGCTCAAGTTCCTGTGCTTGTTGTGGTAGCTCTGCCACAAATCTCCATTGGGCTTGGGTGATGGGATATTGGGACATAAAAAACTGAGACACATTGACCACGTGCTGCGGCCCTTCACGCTCCTGCCGTTCTGGTTCATCTGGTGGTGAACCCATCACAAAGTTTCCTGCTGGAATAAGTCGCATTCGCAAAGGCATTATTCTCTCAGCCAGAGGTTCATCATAATACTGGCTTGGTATCAGGATTTCAGTTACTTTGAGAGGCATGATGAACAGCTAAGTAGTGAATATTTTCATCTGTTTTTCAGATAGTGCAGACGACACGGAACCCAAAACTCAACTCACGAGAGGTAGGTGAAACGTAAGCACGATAAGCAGATCGACAATAATCAGTTGTGAAATTCCAAGAACCACCACGGAGTACATATTGTTCCTGAGTACCTTCTACCCAAGCACTCCCATTATTGGGAGCGCCATAGTAGTTTTTATGCCAACAGTCTAAGCACCATTCCCAAACATTTCCATGCATATCCACTAAACCAAAAGCATTGGCATACTCAAAAGCATTGATATTATTTGTTCCTTTGAATATCTCCTTCTTGGAGATGTCTTCTAGAGACATTTGTTGATAATAATTTGCTACATCTCTCGTGATTGTATATCCAAAATGAAAAACCTCATGAAATCGATTATTCCAATCTTCAATATTGAGCTCTTTATTGAGTTTTGACGACTGTTCATTTTTAACTGCTCGACAGGCATATTCCCATTCAGCTTCACTTGGAAGACGATAACTTTTCCCGGTCAAGGTTGAGAGTCGCTGACAAAACTCAATTGCTTCTTGCCAAATCACCTGCTCTACAGGTCGATTATCTCCCTTGAAAAAAGATGGTTTGGGGTTTAACTCCTGCTCAATTGCTTCACTCCCTTCAACAACCGAACGCCATTGTGATTGAGTGATTGGGTATCGACCCATAAAAAATGGAGGTACAGTTACGATGTGTTGAGGCGACTCATTCATATAGCGTTTTGCTTCCTTTTGTGGAGATCCCATCACAAACGTCCCCCCCGGAATTGCCACCATTTCTAACGGCTCTCCTTCTGGCAATTGCTCTACAAACCGTTTTGCTTTGTCAGGATACTCTTCCACAACCCACTGTTGGTGACTTAATACATCTGTGTGTTTATAAACCAACTTAGCAACAGTAAATTCAAACATTTCTAATTCATCAACTGGCTCCTCCACACTTAACTTCACCACCCTCACCTCATCAGTTTTTAAAGTGGGTGCTGGAGCAAAGTTCCGTGACTCCGTCTCACTAACCAACTTCACCACCTCCACCTCATCCGTCTCTAACGGCGGAAAAACTCCCCTGACAGTCTCCCCCTCTCGCTCCAATCGCGCCTCCGTAAACCGCACCACCTCCAACGACGGAAACTCAACCGCCCCACGTCCCGAAGAACTCACCCCCTCCCCATACCATCGCTCCACCTGCTCCACAAACGCCGCATACCGCAGCCCCCGCCGCCGCAACACCGCCGCTGCCACCAGCGCAAACGGCCTCGCCTCCTCCGCTCCCGTTTCCACCTCCCGCTCAGACCACACCCGTAACTCCGCCACAAACTCATCCAACGTCGCCTTACCCAAACGCGCATCAATATGCCGCGAAACCGCCAACAAAATTTGCGTCGTATCCGGCACAGGCACTTGAGCCAACAACAACCGCCGCACCTCCGACGAAACAAATGCATACGCCACCGTATCTGGATTAGTTTCTGGCGTTGGCGGCACGACCGGCTTTAACAGCCCCCCTAACACCACTTCCGCCACCTGCACCGACTGCGGCTGCACCACAAACAACTGCTGAATCAACCGAATCACCTGCAAATTGATCACTGGAGCCGCCGCCATTAACCCCGCCAAGCGCTGGGCTGCTGGCGTTGCCGAAGCCTGAAAACGCTCCACAATCTCACGAGCCGTCAGCTCTACCGCTTGCGGTTGCCGCTGTTGCTCCCGCCGCCGCAAAAACGCCTGCATCTGTGGATAAAACTGCACCCCCTCCGCGCGTATGCCGCCACGACCCCTAACCATTCCACTCCACTGGGCCAAGGGCTGCGCCGCCAACGGCACAACTGGGGTTTGAATCGCTATTTGCTCAGGGTCTGCGGGCAGCATTCCCCCCACTGGCACTAACGCTGCATTCGCCGCCCCTGGCGTTAAACTCTGGAACGTTACCCGCTGGGCATAACGGAGCGCAGTACGACGCCACATCCACTCTGGCAACACCTGTAGCAACGCCATCGGCCCTGTCTCTGCCCAAATCCGCAACGCCCCAAAGACCCAACCCTCACGCCAGACCTGCGAGACACAATCGGTCATCACTAACACCAAGCGTCGTCGCCTCGGGTCAATCAAGATCCTCGGATCGCGCAATGACTGATGTGGACTCTGCCCCCCAAATTCCGGACGGATCAAAACCTGACTGTTCTGCTCAGACGCGGCGGTCTCCATCTGCTCCCCTGTCACCAGTCCCCACACCCGCACATCCCGAAACAGACCATAATGCTTCAACAAACGCACCCACTCCACCACCGTCTGCCGCCAGATCAGCATTGAGGGACTTTCATCAATCACCAATGCCAGCTCTAACCACGGCTCGACCGCCGCTTGGAACACAGGTAACCAGATCTGTTCATCAGCAATCTTCTGAGCAGTGGCTTGCTCATCCAGCCCGGCCGGTTGTCCGGTGGGGACTTCGCGCATTAGGGCGCGGAGAGCCTGCATCAAACGCAAGGGTTCCCCTAACGCCGAGGCTTGCACCACCTTGATAGGTAGGGTCGGTTCAGACTGCGGCTGAAAGCGCTGAGGAGTACGAGGGGGAGATTGGGGAAAAATCCCCGTTGGCGGCGGGGCGGTGGATTGCGGGGAACGTGGGGATGTGGAGGTTGGGAGGGGTGGAGCAACGGATTCAGGTTGTGGTTCCAGGGGTAATTCTGGAACAGGTTCAGACGGCCCTGGCACGATCGCCTCTTGCGCAAACCGCTGTTGCACTAAACAGAGCCAAGTGGCATCAGCCATCTCCGCTGCTGAAAAATCCTGCTCGTGTAGTGCCGCAACCCACTGCGCAAACATCACCCCAGCCCCGTCTCATTCAAGGGTTTCAAGAGCACTTGCTTGATGCGCTGGAGATCTGCCTGTTGCCGGAGCAAATGCACTATATTCAGCAGTTGGTCGGTAGCTAGACCGCCCGCCTGACGGTTGCTGCGATCGGCAAAGTCCTGAATAATCTCGGTAAATTCTGCGATATCCACATCACTGCCCAAATGAGCCCGCACAATCATTTCCAGATCCGCCACGGTGGGGTCAGGCATCTGCACCCGTAAGCAGCGCCGATTAAACGCGGGCGGGAATTCCCGTTCGCCATTACTGGTCAGAACAATTAAGGGAAATTGACAACATTGCACCAAGCCATCACGAATTCGCACGCTTAAACCATCAGCAGACTGCACCGCTTGCCGTTGCTGACCTTGCTTGGCAAGACGCACCAATTCCGAAATCTGAAACTGACCTTCCTCAAAAAGATTTAACAACTCATTGGGTAAATTGATATCGCTTTTATCAATTTCATCGAGTAACAGAACCCGAGGACGTGAGGAGGGCAGAAACGCGGTGCCCACGGGCCCAAGGCGAATATATTGACCAATATCCTGGCGGTCTGCCGGGTTGAGCTGGGCATCTTGCAAACGAGCGATCGCGTCATATTCATACAACCCCTCTTTCAAGCTGGACTTCGCTGTAATCGGCCATAGCAACACCGGCCCGAGCTTCAGTTCATGGGCAACGGCATAAGCCAGCGAGGTTTTCCCAGAACCCGGCCGCCCCGTCACCAAGAGGGGACGGCGGAGATACAGAGCGGCATTCACCGCCTCAACCACTTCATCATGGGTGGTTGCATCAGCATTTGGGGAGTCTACTGCGTCTGCTAAGCGCAAGGTGAACGATGCGCCCCGTTGCACATCTCGGGTTCTGGCTTTGGCTTGTTGTTGTAGGGCTTGCCAATAGGCAGCATCCCCTTGGACATAGGTCTGATCAGCGTCGCTGGCGTCTGGCATCTGCTGAAACGTTCGCCATTTAGGAGGAGATACAGAGAGGAGTTTCTGAATCGGATCAGGCTCAGGCGTGGCTATCTCCGATGGGCCTGGGCCGGAGTTGCCGTGAAAAACGTGCCATGCTTGTGTATTCATCATTCCCTTAGCTCCACAACTTCTGGTCGCACATCGGGGTTATCGTACAACACCGATAGATAATGCCCGAGGTGTGCCTCCGGTTGAGCTGTGCTATAGGCTGCCATCCGTTCGTGATGTATGGCTTCGAGAAGTTTCGGGCGCTCTCTCACGGTTTCCCAAGTGACGAGGGGATCAAGGGCAGTTGACCAATCTGTAACGTTGGCTAATCCCTTACATCGTGTCCAGAGCATAACGGGAATTGTGCCTTGGACAATGTGATAGAAGAATTTTGTTCTATCGTCAGAATTTGGCGGGGGTGGACAGGTCATTTTAACCACCATTTTTTGCTCTGCATTGGTTAAGAATGTCCGCTGCTTCTGGGTTGTAATCTCACTGGTCTGACAGACATGCTCAACTAAATTGGCAAACTTTAAACTCGGAGTTTGCTCAGCAGATTGATAGATTTTATCCCAGGCGATCGCAAATTTAGTCTCAATCATCGGTTTTGCGTATCTTTCGTAGGAACCTGAGAGGGTGACAAAGAGGGTCAAAAGCTTTGTGTAGCAAGGAATATAGACTAAGGAGGCAAAAAAAGATAGGTCAATATTAGTGCAAGTGACCTATCCAAACAAAATGATAGCTAAAGAGTACCA
>JAAHHN010000204.1 GCA_010672165.1 Spirulina sp. SIO3F2
CACAAAACTCAGCGTAACGTCAAAACGCTTGGCTATGTTTCTTTGGGACATGCCTGTACTTTGCCACGTATCTATTATCTTTTTACGGAAATCTAGCGAATATGCCTTCATCGCTTACCTCTATTCACTTTCTACCAATATAGCTGTACCTCATATTTGTGGAAAAGGCTATATCCAGAAGATAGGTAACTATCTTCTGGGGATAAAAGACAATAAAAATGGAGTAGTCAAAGAATGTTTCAAGTCGCTATTATCACTTCTCAATGTGATCTACATGCTGATGTGGTTATTCAAGAACTAGAATCTTCCAACGTTAAGCCTGTCCGAATCAATACCGAAAACTTCATTACCAACTGTCGCTATAGTCATTCTTGGTCTATGAATGGGAATACAGAAAATAGTGAATATAACTTCATAGACTCTAAGGTTAACACTCAAAATATTGATGTGGTTTGGTGGCGTAAGCCATCTGATTATCATCCTGGCGCTTTGATTCAAAACGAATGGTCTATTAAATATTGTCAAGATGAGACAAAAGCTCTTGTAAAATCTTGGCCAGGACTATTTCCTGAAGCCCGTTGGGTTAATCACTTTTATAATATGCAGCTACCCGCCTTGAGAATCAATCAGATTCCTGTTGCGCAACAACTTGGGCTAAAAATACCTCCCACCATCATTTCCAATGATTATGTAAAGCTCTCAGAGTTTCTTACTCAATATCCAGACTCAATTGTTAAGCCGATGGTCTATAGCAGCTTCTTGCATCAAGACAAGCAATACGCTTGCTTTACCCGTCCTATTAATCATAATCTCCTAGAAGAAATGCATGATAGTATTGAAATAGCTCCTGTTTTTATGCAAAAGCGTATTCATAAACAAGCAGAGTACCGAGTCACAATTATTGGTCGAGAGAGATTTGTCTGTCGCATCAATACGGAGCATCTGGATAACGAATTAATCAACCAAGATTGGCGAGTTACTGAACCCGAAAAACTTACTCATACACCAGACAAGTTACCCGATCTATATCTCGAAAAGCTGGATAAGATGCTCAAGATCTGGGATCTGAATTTTGGAGCCTTTGATATTATCAAGGGAGATGATGATAACCTTTATTTTATTGAACTTAATCCGAATGGTCAATGGTATTGGATTGAAATTTTAACTGGAATGCCAATGGTGAAGGCAATGGTTAATTTAATTGAGGAACTCTCGGTTAAAGCACAAATTTAAATTTTCGCTTATCAATTAAGCACTTTAACCTGATGGTTGGAGCAAGCTCGTAACATCCGCATCGCCCCAATCATCCTGCTTCACTTCAGCAAAAACATAAAATTGCTCCTTAAAAATTTCTGGAGATGTTGGACTCCACCAACCCATAAATTCCCCACTTCCAATACATTAATCCGCCACACCTGCTCATTGAACCGCCAAGAATCATTATCTATAATGATTCTTGGCAATATGCGTGTGAGTAATATCCACCTCAACCACCAAATCCAGCGGTGGGTCTTGGGCAAAATTGACAACATGTAATGTAACGATTGAGATCACGCACACAGCCAATATTTGATTGAGAATCCCAAACCAGGGACATTCATATATCCTTCCAGCTAAATTTGAGTAGAATTTTAGGGAACACACTCGCCCCTACATATCCTCAACGCGATCGCCCAAACAACGGCAAATCAGTACTTCCCAGACCATTTCCCCACAACAACCCACCCCTGTCACACACTCTTCATCTCCCCGTGACAGGGTTGTCATATCGAGCCCCTATATTAAAAATCAAGTCAGCCTAAGAACTGAGTTGCACACCCTCCCACACCTCTTGAACTTGGGCTGACTTTCTTGGACATCACAAACTCTGCGTTAGGGAGGTTCGCGCCTCCCTTTTCTCTTTATTTACATCTGTTCGAGTTAGCAACAACACATGACCCACGACACCGCCTCTAATTCACCCCGTCGCCCCTGGCTGCATCGCCTCACTTTAGTTGTTCTTGGTGCAGGTCTGGCTCTAGGGGGCAACCACGTCTATAACAGCACGGCCGATCGCGCCGACACCCTAACCCGCGAAACTGCCCAAGCCGCCCCCTCTCCCGCCGCCCTTGTGCCCACCAACTTTGTCGCTGAGGTGGTGCAACAATCTGGTGATGCTGTTGTTCGTATTGATGCCCAACGCACCGTTCAGCAACAACTACCCCCCGCCCTCCAAGATCCCTTTTTCCGCCGCTTCTTCGAGATTCCCGACACCCCCCAAGAGCGCGTCCAACAAGGCTCTGGCTCTGGTTTTATCATTTCCCAAACCGGTCATATTCTCACCAACGCCCATGTGATTGAAGGTGCAGATACCGTCACCGTTACCCTTAAGGACGGCCGTAGTCTCAAAGGCAAAGTCCTGGGTACTGACCCCGTGACCGATGTAGCGGTGGTGCAAGTGGAAGCCGACGACTTGCCCGTGATTGCCCTCGGGGATTCCGAACGTTTGCAACCGGGGGAATGGGCGATCGCGATCGGCAACCCCCTTGGTCTAGATAACACCGTCACCACTGGAATCATTAGCGGCACAGGTCGCAGCAGCTCCCAGATTGGTGTCCCCGACAAACGGGTGAACTTTATCCAAACCGATGCGGCCATTAACCCGGGTAACTCCGGTGGGCCACTGCTGAATCAAAACGGTGAAGTGATTGGCATCAACACCGCCATTATTCGCAACGCTCAAGGCTTAGGCTTTGCGATTCCGATTAATCAAGCTCAAGAGATTGCCGACCAGCTCATTGCCACAGGCAAAGTCGATCATCCCTTCCTCGGCATTCAAATGACGGCTCTCAATCCTGCGATCGCCTCTCAATTTGAGCAACAAACAGGTCAAGCGCTCACCACTGAAGCAGGCGTGATTGTGATGGAAGTGCTCAAAGATTCTCCCGCTGCTCGGGGTGGTCTTAAAGCCGGCGATGTGATTGAAATGATTCAAGACAAGCCGATCACCACGGCGGCTCAAGTGCAGCAACACGTCGCCCAAACTCAAACGGGCGATCGACTCGATGTGCAAGTAAATCGTCAAGGTGAAACCGTGGATTTAGACATTACCGTCGGGGTTTTAAATCGGTAATTTGCTGGTTCTAACTATTCGGCAGACATTGCTGTAAATCAAAGTTTTTTCCTCCCCACCTTCCCCCAACTTCTGATTGTGAAGTTGGGGATTTTTTTAGGTTTTCAACTGTGGTAACAAATGCGGCAACAATCCACCAGGAACCTGTTGCAACGCCTCATTTTGACCGCTAATTCCCCCCAGCTCATAACATGCCCGAATCGTTTGCACCAAACCCATTAAGGTCGCGGTAAAAGAATCCGTATCCGGGGTTAAAAATTGTAGAGCCTGACTATAGGCCGTAACCGCTGCATAGAGATGCTGCTGCTGCTCGGCTTGGGGAAGAGCAAAGCGTGTTTCGGTGGCGAGCTGATATTGCACCACTCCCAGATTGTGATATGCCGCTAGGAAGTCAAAACTGACAAATTGAGGTGGGTCTTGTAGGGAAAGCTTTAGGGCGACCTCCGTTGCCGCTTGATAGGCCGCGATCGCTTCCCTCAAGGCTATTTGCACCTGTTCGCTCGCTTGCTCCGGTTGACTGGCCAGATGCCAATAGGCCGCCGCGATGTTGTTTTGGGTGGCGGCATAGGCGGCTGGTGCTTGGTCACGGGTGCGGTAGCGCAAGCTGTTTTGATACGCGGCGATCGCGGCAATTAAATGTCTGGGATCTTGACTGTGCTGGGTGAGTTGCCAATGGGTCGTGCCGAGATTATTTTGCAGCATTGCCCAGTTGGGCCAATCTTGCTGCTGCTCATAAATTGCACAAGCCCGATCATAGGCAGCGATCGCCGCTTTGAGGTTCACCTCAGGGTCTTGATGCTGGGAGAGATACCAATAGGCCGTGCCGAGATTATTTTGAGTCGCGCTATATTTACCCGGTTCTGCAGTGGCAGTGCGATATTGCAGCGAGGTTTCGTAAGCTTGGATCGCTCGTTGAAGGTTAGCGATCGGCTCACTCTGCTGGGCTAAATCCCCATAGGCTGCCCCCAGATTGTTCTGAATCATGGCATAGGTTTGGGGCGCGGTTTGAGGATCTCCAATCCGGGTGAGGGCTTGCTCATAATGATGCAGCGCTTGGAGCAAGTCGGGGGCAGGAGTTTCGGGTTGTTCAGGGTGGCGCGATCGCAACCAATAAAAATTGCCCAAATCATTCAGGTGCTCGGGAGTATCTACCAAACCCTGTTGGAGCATGGCTTGGGCGGTATAAATCGCTTGATTAAGCGTGGTGAGGGTGTGATCACCCTGAGCAAGGCGAGTGCGATATTGCTGGAGGGCAGTGGCGAGGGGTGGGGGCGACGTTTGATTGATTGGTATCGCCACAGTGTTGGCGACGTTTGGGTCGAGCATCATTGTCGTGCTCTGGGTCTCATCCTGCTCCCAACGCCCCTGTAAGGTGACAGTGCCCGAAGCCGCGGGGCTCAATTCTGGCGCAGCAGCAAACCAGAACACCCCCGTATGCCAGCGCCAAAACTCTGGTGCAGCCTGTTGTAGCTGGGCCAACCAAGGGGCATTGACCCAAAGCAGTAGATTAAAATTCCATTCCGGAATATGGTTGACCAAGGCTCGCAACTGTCGCAAGAATCGCTGCTGCACTGTTGCTGAGGCGTGGGTGAGCGAGATAATCTCCGGCAGCACCAAGGTGGGGGGAATGTCGCCCTGGAACGGCTCAGGGTTTTGCAGCCAGACTTGAGCGATCGCCTGGAGGAGTTGGGGCTGTTGGGGCGGCCAGACCACGGGCAGCAGTTGCCCCCCGCGCTGGGACACATCTAGTTGGAGGCGGGCATTAAACGCAGCCGCCTGTTGCGCGGAGGCACAAACCCCAATCAGCACCTGACGACGTAAACCCGCAGTGAGGACGTCGTGGAGCTGCGCGTAAGCACTATTCAGACCCGGTAAGGTTGGGGGCATAACCACCGATTAAAAAAAAATGGAGTGATATCACTATTGTTCAGGATAGTTGGGTCATGCTCAGGATAGCGTTCCAGACGGCTGCTTATTTTGCTCTCCCCTTTCCTCCCGCCTGGATTATTCATCAGGCAAGTATCTTTCCCACCGCTAGGTTGACATTTAGTTTCTAACAATTTTGGGATGCATGTCATGAACCATGCAGGCTAGAACATGACAACTCACTGAAAATCATGGCAGTCAGGATGAACAGCAACAGGCACAGCCGTATTTGCATCTGGGACTTGAGCCGTGAGCCAGACTTGACCCTGCTCATCCACCTGCCAGCCTTGGGCTTGGCGGTAATCGATCGCTTGCTTGGGGTCGCGGTCTTGGATGACGACGGGAGCAGAGTTGGCGCGATCGGGGCGGGTTGCCCAGGGGGTAAGGTCAGCGTCGGCTTCGGCAGGGTCGTCAGGGCTCAGGGGAATGCCGCCGCGGCCGGTGACGGTGAAGGAAGTGCCGCCTGCGATGCGACCGTCTTGAACGGCGCAGAAGTCCTGGCTAAGAATATCTTCGGCATCAACCAGGCTATCGGGCAGTTCGTTTAAGCCCTGCTCAGCAGGGAAGCTGAGGCGGTTGAAAACTTGAACACCATTGAGACCGATATCGGAAGAGGCAGTGATGTCATTGGTCATCACATCGCGGGGGAATTGTAAGTCGCGGAAGGCGAGACCGTAGATACCATTGGCGGTGATCGTGATGTTGCCACCGCGACCGCCGAAGGCATTAGCAAAGATGTCGTTATTTTCCAGAACGCTGGAGACAATAAAGGCTGCTTTGATATTGATATTGCCTCCATTACCTCCAGCACCAAAGCGTCCAGCTTGTGTAGCAATAACGCTGTTGTTGCGCATGCGAAGCAAACCTTGCAGGTCAAGGTTAATATTGCCACCCGTCACATTATTGGTAGAAGCAGAGATAAAGCTGTTGTTACGAAGCGTTAGATTATTAGCGTTGAGGTTAATGTCACCTGCTTGACCATTACTGGAACTCTGCGTACCGATACTGGAAAAATTTTCCAGTCGCACTTCTCGTGCGTTGATAGCAATATCATCAGCGTTACCATTACCCAATGTCAAAGTTGAGATAAGTGCTCGATCCAAAATTGCTAAATTTTCGGTAGTAAGATTTACACCGCCAGAATTCCCTCGCCCTGTTGAATCCACTACACTAAGAACACCACTATTAAATCCTTGAAAGCGAGCGCTGCTTGTTGCGTTGATAGTAATTAGACCAGCATCACCCAGACCCAATGTGCTTGAGGAAAGTTGTGCACCGTCTAAGACTTCTAATTTGTCAGTAGAAACGTTGATGCCTTCAGAATTTCCCTGTCCTGTGAAATCAATCTGACTAAAGACACCACTAATCACTCTCTGACTACCTTCTCCTTGCAAGCGAACGCTGTTTGTGGCGGTGATATCAATCAGTCCAGCGTTGCCAGAACCAAATGTACTTGAGGATAGTCGTGCACCGTCTAAGACTTCCAATTTGTCAGTAGAAACGTTGATGCCTTGAGAGTTCCCTTGACCTATGCTCTGACTAAAGACGCCACTAATTACGCCTTGCCTATCTTCTCCTTGCAAGCGAACGCTGTTTGTGGCAGTGATATCAATCAGCCCAGCGTCGCCAGAACCGAATGTACTTGAGGATAGTCGTGCGCCGTCTAAGACTTCCAAAGTTCTCGTCGTAATGTTTACCCCTCTAGAGTCCCCCTGCCCTGTTGGTTGAATTGTGCTAAAAGCGCCACTTAAACCACCTTGGTTTGATGCTCCGTGGAAGCGAACGCTATTTGTGGCTGTGATATCGATCAAACCCGCATTACCAGAACCAAATGTACTTGAAGAAAGTTGTGCGCCGTCTAAGACTTCCAACTTGCGACTTGTAATATTTAGACCACTGGAATTCCCTTGACCTGTTAATGTAACTTCACTAAAAGCACCACTGCCGAGTCCCTGGCGACTTGCCCCCTGGAAAAGGACAGTACCAGTTGCGGTGACATCCAGCAGACCAGCATTTCCAATTCCCGATGTGCTTGTAGCTAGTCCTGCACCATCTAAAACTGCCAAATTTCTTGTTTTAACTGTTACACCACTGGAATCTCCTTGTCCTGAAAATTCAACTACGCTAGCAGCAGCACTAACAAATCCTCGGCTTGACTCACCTTGAAAGCGCGTGGTGTTGGCTGTCGTAATATTGATCAAACCAGCATTACCAGTACCTGCTGTCGCTGTGAGCAGTTGTGAGCCATCTAGAACTGCCAAGTTACTCGTTGTAATGCTTATTCCTTTGGAATTCCCTCGACCTGTCGAGCCAACGGTATTGTAGATACCACTGCTAGCTCCAAAGCTAGATTCACCTTGGAAACGAACAGTATTGGTCGCAGCAATATCGATCAGACCTGCATTCCCCAGACCCAATGTGGCTGTTGAAAATACTGCACCATCTAAGACTTCTAAATTACTGGTCGTAACGTTTATATCCCCAGAATCCCCTTGTGCTGTGGAATTAACTGTACTAAAGGCAGTACTGATATCTCCTTGGCTAGATTCGCCTTGAAAGCGCACGTTGTTGGTGACGTTGATATCGATCAGACCTGCATTCCCCAGACCCAATGTGCCTGTTGTGAGTTGCGCACCATCTAAAACTTCCAGATCGCTGGCTGTAATTTTTACACCGCCAGAATTTCCCCGTCCCGTTAATCCAACTGTGCTGAGCGCACGACTTACATCTCCTCGACTGGACTCACCCTGAAAGCGAATGCTATTAGTGGCGTTGATATCGATCAGACCTGCATTCCCCCAACCCAACGTATTCGAGGAAAGTTGCGCACCATCTAAAACTTCCAAATTGCTGGCTGTAATTTTTACACCGCCAGAATCTCCTCGCCCTGTTGCTAGACCAATTGAATCAACCGTACTCAATGCAGCACTAACATTGCCTTGACTGGATTCACCTTGAAAGCGAACGGTGTTGGTAGCAGTAATATCGATCAGACCGGCATTGCCCAAACCCAACGTGTTAGTGGAGAGTTGTGCACCATCTAAGACGGCCAAATTTCCAGTGTTAACTTGTATATCCCCAGAATTCCCTTGTCCAGATGAATAGACTGTACTGTAGGCACGACTAACATTGCCTCGACTAGACTCACCTTGAACACGAACAGAATTTGTTGCATTGATGTCAATGAGACCCGCATTGCCCACCCCTGATGTGTCTGTAGAGAGTTGTGCACCCGCTAAGACGGCTAAAGTTCTAGCTGTGATTTTTACACCGCCAGAGTTTCCTTGACTGTTAGGTTCAACTGAGCTTTCCACAAGACTAACTCCCCCAGAACTGGATTCGCCTTGCACTTGAATATTGTTAGTAGCGGTGATATCGACTACACCTGCATTCCCTATACCTGAGGTACTGGTGGCAAGTCGTGCGCCGCTCAGAACGCCTACAGCTCCTGCATTGATCTTGATATCACCAGAATTGCCAGTAGCGCTTGGGCCGACGCTATTGAGAATCCGGCTACCCAATCCTAAAGTCTCGCCTGCTAAACGGATATATCTACTAGCATTGAGTCCGATATTGCCAGAATTGGCGGCTCCCAAAGTTCGAGATGATATGAACGAGCCATTTAGCAAGATTGAACTTGCAGCTAAGGTAATGTCCTGACCTGCTGTGGGTTGACCGCCTAAAGAGCCATAACTCCAGCCCCCAATTGATGAATTATTGGCTCGAATCAAGTCATTACTCGTGATGTTTATCGCACCGCTGGCCATTCCGTCGGATACTAGCGATGCTCGATTAAGATTGATATCACCTTGGCTGAGCAGCATAATATCTCCGCCATTACCCACAAAGGGATTCCCAGGGGAGCTAAGTGCTGAGGTATTTACTCCAAAATCATGGTGGCCAAAGGTATTGGGGCCAAAACCATTGAGATTAATTTGAGTGCGAGAATCGAAGATAACTTCTCCACCCCTGAGCGTATCTTGGGCATCAATGTTAGATACGACGATGCCCCCAAAGAAACGCCCTGTTGTTGCAATGGGGAAATATTGATTGCTGAGAAAAACCTGTCCGCCAGTGCCATTCGCGGCATCAAAAACACGGATATTACCTCGTAGCACAATATCTGCGCTCGCATTGCCCGGTTCAAAATCGCCCAAAAATGGAGCGGGTGTAATTGCACCTAAAACTTGGTTACCAGGTGCTGCACCACGTACCTGATTCCAGTCCACACCAGCCCGAATATCTAAAGTGGGTCTGGCACTGCCATCAATGAAAACCACTTCACCATTGGAGAGCGTTACATTTTCCCGAATAAAGTCCACAATATCGGGTTGTGTGATGGTGATATCGCCCGGAATAAACACCCGACCCCCTGCCCAGATGTGCAGGGAAGCCCCCGAATAAGAGGAAAGCTGCACATCTTCATCGGCAAAAATAACCGGGTCATCGGGGCTATACAACGCACCTAGCTCTCCTCCTAGATCCTCAATCCTGAACTGACCCCCCGCAAAATAACGGGCATCGCCCCCCACGGTACTGCCACTACGCAACACCATATCTCCATCCGAAAACAACCCACTCTCGCTGTGGTTCAACGCAAAGATATCCACAGACTCATTCCCCTGCACCAGCAGCTCACCCCCCGCCTGCGCAAGAAACGGCGCATCCACCGCATCCCGGATCTTCACCGTATTCGTCGCCAGCAGCTCCATATCTCCCCCCGATCGCAACTGCCCTTCCAGATCAAGATTCGCTGCATCGAGGGTTAAATTTACCCCGGTCACCAACGCCGCCTCACTGCGAAGCTGCGCCTGATAATTCGCCAACTGATTACTAAACAAAGCCCCCGGCTCGATGGTGAGCAACGGGGGGGCTTGGGGGTTGGTCGCAGAAAATTGCTCCGTGCCGAACCACACCCCAGCCGCTGTTGTTGCCGTAAACGACCCGCGAACATCTAAACGAGCATTGGGGCCAAAGTGAATGCCGTTGGGGTTAATCAGCCAGAGGTTTGCATCACCCAACACCCCCAACGTCCCGAAAATCTCCGAGACGTTGTTGCCCGTCACGCGGGTGAGAATATTGTTGATGCTGCCCGGATTAGCGAAATAGACCCCGCGACCATTGCCCACATTGAACTCTTGAAACGAATGAAAGAGGTTTGCCCCCCGGGTTGCGCCGCCATCGATGCGGTCATTGAGCGCATCAATCGGTGTCACCGCAGAGCCTTCCGCACCCAGGGTGTTGTCCGGTAGGAGTTGAGCCCAAACGGGTTGAGCCAGCAACAGTAGAGCCGCACTGCCGCTGAAGATTCGGGTATAGTCAAACATTTTTGGGATCTCCTACCCCCAAGGGGGTCGCAGTACCAAAACCCACACATTGACTCAGATCAATGAGTCAAAACCAATTGATATTCACCACTCGCATTTCGTTAAAGAAATATTAAAGCATCTCAGATGCGCTATTCATGATGGCGAATCGGACTAGGGCTTGTCAGTCACAAAAGTCATCACTTTGGCGTTCAAGAAGTCAGGTCGGTCACTTTTTGAGTTCAGAGTTCAGAGGTCAGGGTTCAGAATGCTGCGATTGATGTTGTTGTATTGCATATCGAATCTGCACAGTAGAGCCTGAGATAGCCTCAAATCTGGATTTGAGGGGTGGGTAGACGTTTTTGGGTGTTAGCTTTTTTCACCTTTCCCTCCACCAAAGACGAACTCAGACGCTGTGAACGGCAAGCTGTCAACTCCTAACGGGATGTGTCACAATTTCAGAGCTGTAAATGCGATCGCTAAACGCTTCGATGAACAACGCCGCCTCTGAACTGAATAAAGCTGTTGTCCTCCTGTCCGGCGGGTTGGATTCCGCCACAGTAGCGGCCCAAGCCTGCGCAGATGGTTATACGGTGATTGCGCTCTCCTGTCGCTATGGCCAGCGCCATGAGCGAGAGCTGGAATCAGCACGGCAGATTGCGACCCATTTGGATATCCAAGAGCATTATGTGATGGATGTGAATCTTGCCCAATGGGGGGGCTCCTCTTTGACCGATCGCGTTCTCAACTTGCCCCAGTCAGGGGTTGACCCGGAGGGGATTCCCTCTACCTATGTACCAGGGCGGAATACGGTGTTTATTGCTTTAGCGCTTTCCCTAGCTGAAGCCAAAGGGGCAACCGCAATTTATCTCGGAATTAATGCCATTGACTATTCCGGCTACCCCGACTGTCGCCCGGAATATTTGGCGGCTTATCAGGTATTGGCTGGGCTTTCTTCTAAAATTGGCGTAGAGGGTCAAGCCATTCAACTGATTGCACCTTTGGTCAAAGATACTAAAGTAGATATAGTCCGTCGGGCTGTGCAGCTCGGTGTGCCGATCGCGCAAACCTGGTCTTGCTATGCAGGCCAAGTTGAGCCTTGTGGTCGTTGTGACTCCTGCCGAATCCGCGATCGGGCGCTGATTGAAGCGGGTTATCCGGAATTAGCAACGACCGTAGGAAAAGAGTTGTACGCATCGTAAGCCATGATTATTATAACGACGTGTGCTTCCTCTCGAAAAAATTCAAACTCTACTACACCTTCCCTTGCTTATTCCCATGTCCAAAGTGCTTCTGGTTGAAGATGACCCAACCAACCGTTTGGTCTTCAAACGGGTTTTAACTAAATTGGGCAAACTAGAGGTGCATTGCACCGATGATGTTGCTGAAGTGCTTGACACGGCCCATTCTGGACAAGTCGACCTCATTTTGATGGATGTGGGCCTGCCGAATAGCTATCATCAAGGTCAACCCACCAATGGCCTCCAAATTACACAGATCCTCAAGGCTGATCCAGAAACCGCGCATCTGCCTGTGATTTTAGTGACGGCGTTCACCATGCCGGGCGATCGCGAGAAATTCCTCAAAACCAGTGGGGCCGATGGCTATATTCCCAAGCCCATCATCGATCATCAGGCGTTTGTGGAAGAGGTAGTGACGTTTTTGGCCGCTGCTCAGAATGTTGGCTAGTACCGCGAGGCGGAGTTCAGAGTTCAAAGTGCTTGTATAACAGGCATTCTGTGAATTTTGAATGGATGGCTTATTTCTGCCGTTCTGTACTAAGGAATTCTCTGGGTTATAGATTACCCCCCACAGAGCTTCCAGGCTGATTGACTGACAAAACTTGTTTGAGAAGAAATTGAAAGGCAGATGCAGAAAGGGATACAGAGAATTCAGAAGAGGGAGCCAGTCCTCTAGAATTGAGTTACCACAACAAAACCCTGGAGAACTGT
>JAAHHN010000205.1 GCA_010672165.1 Spirulina sp. SIO3F2
CCAGCTCAAGAAGCATGGGCGTCGAGCCCGTAGCCTTTTCCGTTACGGCTTTGATATTCTTCGCCGTTTTTTCTCCAATCCTACGACTGGACATGAATCACTCTTCAATCCACTTTTCTCGCCTCTCCACTTTTTGTCCTGTACTTAGGAACTTTTGTCGCTCCCTGTTCTTCTAACCACTCAGCTAGTTTTTTATACCCTGCTTCACTGTTACTGAATTTTTTGCTCTTCCCTTTTTTTCTTCCTCCCAGTATGTTCACCTCAAAGTTGTCTTTGCTAATGTCTATCCCTACGTGTTTTTCTCCTAACATTTTTCTGTCCTCTTGTGCTCTCTCTTTTCTGGTCGCTGCCGCCAATGCTTTCCTTGTTTATCCGAGCTCGTCTTTTCGACCTGGCTCTGCATACTGTCCAGTCTCTTGGGGGGCGATGAGTTGGGTGGCCGGTCGCTCTTGATCTCCCCAGCAAGCTTGGTTACGCTTTCGGAGTACCCCACTTTCCGGCTTTCCTTCTCACGATACGTTCGTATCGCCTTCACATACAAGGAGTACCCGTAGGGGGAGGTGGGTCAACCCACTCGAATTCCCACCAGAAGCTGAATACATCGTTAAGCTCACACCAGTGCAGAAACCAAACCTCCTACAGAAAATCCAGAATTTTCTCTGTACATCGTTACCGGGTAGAGATCGGCAATAATGTACAGGTATTCTACTTCCAATCATGTGAAGGCTAGTGATGAACTGTAGCAGCAGAGCCGAAAACGATGCATGTCACAGCAGAGCCATTACACAAGGTAATACACCTGGAAAAAAGTCTCCCAATATTGCCCGCAATTCTATTCGCGGGCAGTCTATTACTGAGCTTTGCAAAACTTAAGGCTCGGCCAACATCTATATAAATGCAGAATAAATGCAGATGCTCTATCGTACAGCTCTAGCTTCTGCCAGGATTGTTAGAGCTACGCAACATTTCTTAAACAATTTGCGATTGTGACTTACAATACGCAAATAAAATTCATTTACGAAACAAATTTTCATCTATGCAGGCGGTTGCCCCTCCCCCCCCCGTTACCTCCGAGCCAACGCTGAAAATCCCCAGAGAGTTTGTGGTTGCTCCTGGTGGATTCAACCCCAATGTTTGGCTCTGTGTGGGAGCGATCGCCCTGATGGGGTGTAATATTTGTGGCTATTGGCTTTGGGGCTGGTGGCATTGGGTGTGTTTTAGTTGCAGTGTGCTGTCATTACACCTGGCGGGTTCGGTGATTCACGATGCGTGCCATCGCGCTGCTCATAGCAACCGCATTCTTAACGCCACCTTGGGTCACATTAGTGCCCTGATTTTGGGGTTTGCGTTTCCGGTGTTTACGCGAGTCCACCTCCAACACCATGCTCACGTCAATGATCCGGACAATGATCCGGATCATTTTGTTTCCACCTGTGGGCCGTTGTGGCTGATCGCCCCTCGCTTTTTCTATCATGAGGTATTCTTCTTCCAGCGTCGACTCTGGCGCAAATATGAGCTGTTGGAATGGTTTCTCAGTCGTCTGTTTTTGTTTGGGATTGTAGGACTGGGAATCAGCTTTGGCTTTATTGGTTTTGTGATGAACTATTGGTTTGTCCCCGCCCTGGTCGTCGGTATTACCCTCGGATTGTTTTTTGACTATTTGCCCCATCGTCCTTTTCAGGAACGGAATCGCTGGAAGAACGCCCGTATCTATGCTAGCCCCATCCTTAATCTGCTTATTTTGGGACAGAACTATCACCTCGTGCATCACCTCTGGCCCTCCATCCCTTGGTACAAATATCAACCGGCCTATCGTGTCATGCAGCCATTGTTAGAAGAGAAAGGGAGTCCCCTGCGTCTGGGTATTTTTCAAGGTCGTGACTTTTGGGCATTTCTGTATGATGTGTTTGTGGGCATCCGGTTTCATCATGGTGACACCAAAGACGACAACACAGCAGGTGACAATAAAGACACCGCAGGGTGAGGCATCTGAATCCATAACCCGATTTTTAGGGATTACATCATCTACCCTGATCAACAATATCCAAGTGATGGGGCAGTATGGGCAAGCGGCAAGCAATTAGGACGTTAGCGGTTGGCTTTATTGTGGGCCATTGGTTTTGGGTTGGTTGTCAAGGCAATCTGTTTTCAGCACAACCTTCTCCTAGAGTCTTCAAAAGCGATCGCCCCACAAGCGCGATCGCGGATACCCAATGGACACCACCTGTCCCGCTCCCCGCTACTCAGTCCTACCGCATCCTCTTTGCCCTTAAAGACACCTATGATCCTGCTACAAATGAGCATGGTGATCTCTATCAGGCTGAGGTTTGGCAGGGGGCTGTGAATGCGGCCCAAGACCTTGGTGTTGAGGTCGAACTGTTACCCAATGACTGTCATACCTGTGTAGAAGCGCAAATTCGCGCGATCGCAACCCGAATTGAACAGCGCGATCTCGATGGCATGGTGGTGATGGTGACGGACTCAGTCCGGTTGGCGACGATTATAGAGCGGGCGATCGCTCAGGGTATTCCTGTCATTGCCATTGATACGCCCGTAAACACCGATCAAATTCTCACCTTTGTAGCGTTTGACAACTTTGCTGGCGGTCAGCTCATGGGAGAATGGGTCGCCCATCAACTCAATGGGCAAGGCAATGTGCTAATGCTGGATGGGGCTTTACAGCAACAAAATGCGATCGATCGCAAACAAGGATTTTTGGCCGGCCTAAGAATGGGTGAAATTAATGTGCTGGATACCCAATCCGGCAATTGGTCTGAAGCAACAGCGATGGAGATTACTAAAAAATGGCTTCAACGCTTTGATCAAATTGATGCCATCATTGCCGCCAACTATGCGATGGCTCAAGGAGCTGCGGATGCCCTTCAGGCCTATGAACACGACGATGAAATTTGGGTGACTGGTTTTGACGCCATGCCCAATGCCCTAGACGCAATTGAGCGCGGGGATCTGATGGCAACCATCAACCAAATTCCTGCTCAACAGGCCCGACTCGCCCTGGAGTTACTGGTTCGTCACCTAGAAACGAGCGAAACTTTTCCCTCCCGAATCTTTTTACCTGAAATCCACTTGATTGATCAGGGTAACATTGGAGAGATGTCGATGCATGTTAGAGACTCACCAGTAACTCGGCCTTAGGTGCAACTTGAAGATTTGGTCTTGGTTGAAGCGCAAACCCACTCAACCTGATACAGACTCCTTGAGTCGTCAGGTGACCTGGCGGATTTTACTCTTGAGTGTGATTGGGGTTATTGGGCTGGTGCTGGCCATGTCACTGGCTTTGACCACTAATATCGAACGGGTCAAACGCAAGCTCGATCGCGCCAGTACGCAAGCGGTGCTGTCCTTTGATCTGTTTATTCTCAATATCCGCAGCGATCTCGTGGCCACTGGTGCCTCTCTGAGCACAGCCACCAATTCTCAAGCGGTACTGCGCCAAATGCATGTGCGGAATACCTCGGCTTTAGATATTTTGCTGTTGGATTTAGAGGGCAACATCAAAGTCCAACAAAGTCGGGTGGGACGCAGGCGTCAAAATCAAGTTCCGAATCCAACGCTATTCGAGGAAGTTCTGGCCAAAAACGGGGTCGTCATCGATGCGGTGGGGTTTGAAAATCGCTTCCCTTATTTGGATATGGCCGTTCCTGTCACTGATGACATTGAATTGCCGATCGCGGTGTTGATGGTACGAGTTGATCTTAATGAACTCTGGAACAAGACAATTAATATCCGAGTGGGCGATCGCGGCTATGTTTATATCACTGATCCCGAGGGCCAGGTGGTTGCCTTTCGCAACACCCGCCTACAGGAGCCAGGGGTGATGCTCCAAGACTTAGTGGGGCGATCACCCCTCCAAATTGCCAAATCTGGATTTAATCTTTACCGCGGTTTGGATGAAGCATGGGTGCTCGCCTCAGCCCAACGCCTGCAGGTGCTCCCTTGGTTTGCGGTGGTTGAGCGTCCTGTGATTGAATTCATCTCGCCAATTGTACTGTTCACGCTGTTTTGGGTCGTGATTTCCTTGGTGGTGGTGGGACTCATGTTCAATATGATTGGGTTTAATCGGCGTCGTATTGTACGACCTTTAGGGGATTTGCGTGCCGTCGTACGTCATTTGAGCTTAGGCGAATGGGATTATCCAGTGGCAATCCATACTCAGGATGAATTGGGGGAGTTGGCGCGATCGTTTCGGACGATGGCCCAAAAGCTACGAGAGAGCTTTAACACCCTTGAGGCCAACAACCAAAAGATGCAGATTCTCAATAATGCCCTCACTGAAAGCGAAGCAAAACTCACCCAGTTTTTGGATGCTGTGCCAGTCGGCATCTTGGTGGTAGATGCAGAAGGAAAACCCTATTATGCCAACCCCACCGCCCAGCGGATTTTGGGGCAAGGGGTGATTCCCTCGGCCACCCCCCAAACTCTCTCTGAGGCTTACCAAGCCTATCGCGCCAATAGCAATGAAGTGTATCCCAGCGCCGAACAACCTATTGTGAGAGCATTAGCTGGACAAACCTCGAATATTGACGATCTGGAAATTCAGGGGGCAGACTATCGAACCCCTGTTGAAATCTGGGGCACGCCCATTTTTGATCGCCAAGGGGGTATTATCTATGCCATTGCGGCTTTTCAAGACATCAGCCAACGTCGTCGCGCCGAACAGGAACGAGAGCAGCTCAATATTGCCTATGAACGCTTTGTACCCGAAAAATTCTTACAACTGCTCAACAAAGACAGCATTCTGGATGTGAGCATGGGAGACGCTGTCGAACGCGAGATGTCCATTCTGTTTGCGGATATTTGCAACTTTACCACCTTCGCTGAGCAAATGAGTCCGGAAGATAGCTTCCAATTCATTAACTCCTATCTCCATTACATGGAACCCGCAGTGATGAATCATGGGGGTTTTGTGGACAAGTATGTCGGTGATGAAATCATGGCCCTCTTTGATCGCTCGGCCGATGATGCCGTACAAGCGGCGATTGCCATGCTCAAAGAACTCACAGCCTATAACGAAACCCGCGATCGTCCCGATCGCCCTCCGATTGAAATTGGCATTGGCATCAACACAGGGCCGGTAGTCTTAGGAACAGTGGGCGGCCAACACCGCAGTGACAGTACTGCGATCGGTGATACGGTTAACCTCGCTTCCCGCTTAGAGCGTCTCACTCGGGTGTACCAAGTACCGCTGTTGATTACCCATCACACGTTTTGGCAACTAACCCATACCTACCCCTACCATATCCGCCTCATCGATCGCGTCACAGTTAAAGGTAAAAGCCAGCGGGTCTCGGTGTTTGAGGTCTTTGATGCCGATCCGCCTGATTGTCGAGAGGGCAAGCGCACGACCCGCAGCCAATTTGAGCAGGGTCTGATGCTCTATAAGCTCGAAGCATATTACGATGCCCTACAATTCTTCCAGCAATGTTTGCATTACAACCCGGTGGATACGGTGGCCAAACGCTATAAAAAAGCGTGCCAAGAGGCGCTGGCGGCTGAGACGTTGGAGTTAAAATATATAAGCTCTTCTTAATCAGCACTCGGAATTTTGAATTCAAAATGCAGTCAGTCAACAATTCTGAATTCTGCCTTCCGAATTCTATAGATGACACCTCTAAGTACCAAAAGATGCTCTAAAAGCACGAGGAAAATGATGGTACAAGTCCCCCTAAGAGCGAACTCCCTCTGTCTCCAAATCCCTGAGCAGCTTACGCTCCAAGTTACACCTGAGCAATTTGCTGAATTAGTCGCTGCCAATCGTGAGTTGCGCTTAGAACGTACTGCAACAGGAGAACTGCTTATGAACCCACCTACAGGCGGCAAAACTGGCAAGCGGAATAGTAAAATCACTTACTTCCTCGCCCGATGGATTGAAGAAGAAGGGGGTAACGGCGAATCTTTTGACTCTTCTACTGGGTTTGAGTTGCCGAATGGTGCGAATCGTTCTCCAGATGCAGCTTGGGTACGTCAAGATCGTTGGGATGCGCTTACCCTTGAGCAGCAGGAGGGGTTTATTCCACTGTGTCCTGATTTTGTGGTTGAGTTGCGTTCTAAGACTGACATACCCAAAGATCTGCGGGCTAAGATGGCAGAATATATGGCCAATGGCGCACAGCTTGGTTGGCTGATTGACCCCAAAAACAAGCGAGTGGAAATTTATCGTTCTGGGAAGGACGTGGAAGTATTGGAGAACCCAACTAAGGTGTCAGGGGAGTTTGTTTTGCCAAAGTTTATATTGAGTCTCAAACGCATTTGGACTTAAGTCATGCCGACGATGTCCTCTCTTTGATAATGAACACACGGTAGCATTTTACCTAACTTCGAAAGGTTGGCTGCTGTCAGCCAAAAGTTTCTCTCTTTTAATGAGTTTATTAAATTGTCATCCAGAACATTTTTCTTGTCACTATGGAGTTCGACATAGAAGGATGGCTCGAGTCCCAAGTTTGGGCTCAAGGCTTTGAACATAAAGATTAGTCAAATATAGGCTCCATCTTCTATTCCTAGAGAATACATTATTAATCGAAATGTCTCCTTTAAGGCTCCCTATGAAGTAATGATGTTGATATCGCTAATACATCAATTTTGTGACTTGATAGTAATTTTCTAGTTAATTATACAAATCCTAGAAGCACACACAATAAGACAAGTTGTAATCTGAGTCTTTTCATCTGGATTAGTGAATTCAATACGAATGCCATCCTCGTAGCCCTGTTGGTTTGTGAGTAGCCATACCCAGCGCATTCTCTGACCTAATGCATTTTTCCAGGGTGACTTGTGAGATACATCAATGACTGTTTCGTCCTTTTCAAGGACAAGAGGATGACCATTGACAATCACTTCATCATAGCAAGACTCCACTTGAAGGGTCATAGATGTGGAACTGAGATCAAAAGACAACGCTGTTATGAATTCGGGATCACTATTAAAGATTGCAGCATAGACATTAGTAAGGACACCGGCTCTATTCCAAATTTCTTGTATTTTCGTTAGGTTGCTGGATGACATATAAAATCCTGCTGAAATATTGTAGTCCAGTCCTTAGACTTTTCTAAGTTATCAGCATAGTGCATGCAGGGGCATTTCATTCTAATAGTTGACATTCTGTGCATCAACAAAAATACGCTATTTCAGACTCCATAAATCCAGCGATACGGCGGCAAAGCCTAAATTTCAGAAGTCTGAAACCCAGTATCTTCGTCAATGAATAAAAAGCTAAAATTTAGAGTAAAACAGCCCTGATAGTGCATGTACTGCGACTTTATAAAAATACTGTATTGAATATCAAACATAATGAACTTTTGCTGCTCATACCAACCTCAATAAGCTAATCCAAAAAACAAACTTTCTACTGAGTTAGAGCATGTAAAATCCACCCCAAGACCAACCCCAAACCCCCAAACCGCACGATTTGCCAAAAGGGCTGCCGGAAACTTTGCCAATCGATCAGTTTGCTCTCTAGATTAAGTTCCAACGCTTCAATCTCGCTGTTGAGGTGGCGAAGTTCAGTTTTCCAGGCTGGGGGCTGAGTATCCTTGAGGTGTTGACGATGGGTTTTGAGCTGAGCCAGGTGAGTTTGATCCTGCTGAACTTGACTGAAGCGGCCTTTGAGATCACTCAGTTGGGTTTCTAAAGCCGCGATCGCCGTTTCAATCTCATTCCAGTCTTCAGCCGGAGCATCATCAGCAGGAGAGGGAGGAGTCATCACGCCAAAAGCCAAAGTATCCCCTACACCCTACACCGACTCCTGTCTAGAAACCATCTGTCATCTTCACTACACTTGCTGCGTCTTGACGATACACACACCCCGAGGTGCAAGTTTCCCGAATTTCCACTGCCACTAAACCGGGTAAACCTGCGGCTGCTAACTGTTCATAAATCCAACGGGCGATCGCTTCACTGGTCGGGCTTTCCAGCGGCAAGGTTTCGTTGAGGTAGTAATGATCCAGATACTTTTCGACTAGGGGATCAAGATACACCGCAATATCGCCAAAATCCATCACCATGCCTTGTTTTGGCCCCTCCGGAATGAGCGTTTGACCCCGTACATAAACCCGCCCCCGCCAGGAATGGCCATGCAGCCGTTGACAGGGGCCATCATGGTGCGGAAGACGATGAGCAGCCTCAAAGCGAAATTCTTTATAGATTGTCCAGTCTGTCATTACGGTTTTTAAAACTTATCCCCATCTCGTTAGGCTACAGTAAACTTCAAACTCAGTCGGTGTTTCGCCGCTGCCATACTCGACTTTTTCGGATTGTGGTATGGCGCAAGCTCCTTAAGCAATCCTCTGTCGAGAGCTGGGTTATTGGTGTAAACCCACTCACTCAGGTTTCGGTGCGTTACGCTTCGCTACACACCCTATGCTAATACGGATCACCAGTGCAAATGCCAGCAATCCGTTCATCGCACCTGTAAAAACTTGTGGGTTTGGAGGCTTACGCGCCATTGGGGCTGTTGAAGCACATAATTCCAAACGAGCGCTTGACTCCTTGGCTGAGACCATTCAGGTTGCAAAAATTTATAGATCTGAGGCGTAACATGGGCAGCTTGTTGCTCAGCCCAAACAAAATCCGTCTCAGTGTGAATCACAACTTTTAGTTCGTGAGCCTGACTGTAGAGTTCGGAATGTGGCGGCTTAGTGGGTTTGGGGGAGAGCGTGATCCAATCAAACGCACCACTCAACGGATAGGCACCCGATGTTTCTAAATGCAGGGGGCAGCCTGTGGTCTTTAAGGCTTGGCTTAAGAGCGATAAATCATGCATCAGCGGCTCACCGCCCGTGACTACAATAATTTGCGGCTGTGCGGTTTGAACTTGTCGCACAAGCTGTTGCAGAGCAACTTGGGGGTGCGATCGCACCGGCCAAGACACCTTGGTATCACACCACGGGCAACCCACATCACAGCCTGCCAAACGAATAAAAAAAGCACTCACTCCAGTCCAATACCCTTCACCTTGAATGGAGTGGAAGGTTTCAACCACAGGATAAGTGGATGCCCAAGTATTTGGCTGGGTTGGAGAAGGAAGTGGAGAATCCAAATTCAAAACTCATGTACTAAAAAGCCATTTGTGTCTATACTGGTTCAAGACAGCTCAACCACTTACCTTAACGAGATTGTTCCCCATCATGCCACCCCAAACCACTTCACCCCAAACACTGCAAGATTGCACAACTCAAGAACTTGCCCAAGCCTTAGCCGTGCGTCTAACCATTGCCCCTAACGACTGGCATCGCCTCAAAGGCAATCGCAAAGCTCAAGCTAGCCAACAGATTGCGGCAGGGCTCTCATTTCTGCTCAATGACGAGCCAGACCTTGCCTTAGCCCATCTACAACAAGCAGTCGGATGGCTCGATCGCCGCCTTGCCGCCCCGCCTTGTCCCAGCCATGGCAAAAAAAAAGCGCCAACACCTCATTAGCATTCACGCGAGTCAAATTTACAAAGCCTCAATTCCGTTCCGGTTTCATTCCAATGTACTTGATCGAATATTTTGTAGAGTAGGCACAGACCTCGGCCATTTTCAGACCATTCCTCTGGCAGTAAATCATCAGGATTGTCGGGGCAAGTACACAGGGGTTTAAAACCATCTCCCTGATCCCTGATCACCCAGGAATACAGCCCTTGCGTGACCGAAAACTGTACAGAAACTTCTTTACTGGGGTCAAGCTTATTGCCATGCTTCGCTGCATTGACTAAGGCTTCCTGCAACCCTAAACGCAGTTCTAAATGCCATTTACTCGGCACCTTCGACAGTAGCGTATCCAAGATAGGACACAGGTATAGCGTTGAGGGAAAGCGGATAGTCTGCCAGTCGCACTTTGGGGTTGGCAGGGGAATTGCAATCACAACAAACGACCTCCAGTTCGGAAAATTTTACAAAAGGTAGGCAGCATCCTGAGCTATGCAGAGATAATTGGGTACGGATACATCAGCAAAATTGCTTCACCAGCGGTGTAATGCTGAGTTTGCAAGGTAGAAGTTAGCAGGCTCTTAGGGTTACGCATTGCATCTCAGAGCGTATTGCAAAACTGAAAGATTGATTGAGTATGGACTTGGAGACAATTGGAGTGGATAAATGAGTAATTCCAAGGCCACGTAGACAGTTACTGAATGATTTAAGATTGCGTTCGACCTTCAGTATAGCAGACATCTCCGGGAAACCGATCCGACTCCCCCCATTGACAAAATCAACATTTCGTAACTTGGTATTACGGACCATTGCAAAATATCTCCGTTATCGCACGAAGATTAGCGAATGACTATCTCTGCACTATTAGCACAGCACCTTGCGCAAATTGAGTATGCGGACATGCTTTTGGGCGATTAGGCTAACGCTGCTGAGTGTATGTCTGCATGGGTTCTTTGATCCAGCGAATATAGAGATGTTTGAATGTGGATCGTAAGATGCGAGGAACGCCAAAATCAATCGGGAGCAAAGCATCCGGGAGTTGCCAATCCGAGACCTGGAGATCCGTGGGGGTCAGCAAGGGATAGGTCAAACTATTGAGATTTGGGTTATATCCCAACTGCTGAGCAGCCACTATCGTTGGTACCCAGTCTGGGTTTACATTGAGCAACATTAGACAAGCATAATCCAGGGCAAAAACATCTGCTGATGCCCCGAGAATCCCGAGCGATCGCGGTGTGCCGCCACTGGGGCCATTGCCTTGGTGGGCGATAATCCCATCGAGGATGGTGAGATTGGGTGCGATCGCGCGGGCGGTTTGCACCAGCATTTCGCCAAAGCGGTTCACATCTTTACCCGCTTCGAGATGCCACCATGCTTTCATCTTGCCCGGTACACAACCAAATAGATTCTTCACTCCCATTGTCATGGTGAGTTGACAATGAGATTTAAGCTTGGGCAAGTTGATCACGCCATCGGCTTGCATGGCCTCTTTCGACAAACGCAGATGCCCAAAATTGTCGGCATCGATAGCATAGCGATCGCCTGTGAACTCAACCACAGGTAAATTCAATTCCTCAAGCCAAGGTAAATATCCGTTATTGCGGGCGACCCCCCAGGCAGTACCAAAGGCAGGACTATCACCCAGGAATGGCTTGCCCCCCGCTTCCATAACCAACTCAGCCACTACCGCGACCAATTCCGGACGCGTAATACATTCCCGCTCAGGATAACTACCTGTGAGGAGGTTTGGCTTCAGTAAGATGCGATCGCCAGGTTTAACAAAAGCTTTCATCCCGCCAAGGGGTTCGAGCAGTTGTTCAATTTTTGTTCTTAGGATCGGGCGATCGTAGGTCTGGGCATTGAGGAAACTAACAGCAGGCATGGCGATGCGGAGGAGCGTTAAGGATTAAGCAGTATCGTGATTAGAATTCTAATTTACCGAGACGATTCATCCACTCCCACAAACTCGATCGCTGACTTCTTGCCCTCAGCCACAACCACCTCGCCTATCTCAAACGCCTCAATCTTCGTAGACTGACAATGCGCCATCATCTCGGTCACAGCAGACTCTGGCACAACCACACAATAACCAATACCCAAATTAAACGTCTCCAGCATCGCCTCAGCAGCAACGTTACCTTGTTCAGCCAGCCATTGAAAGAGCACAGGGACTGGCCAAGTGGCGCGATCGACTCGCACTGCCTGACCCGCACCTAAGCAGCGGGGTAAGTTTTCCGGCAGACCGCCCCCTGTAATATGCGCCATGCCATGAATGGGAATATTCGCAGCAAGCGCCGCGCGAATGACTGGAACATAAATCCGGGTGGGGGTCAGGAACAATTCGCCCAACGTCTGACCGCCCAACTCAGCCGGAGCATCTTGCCAAGACCAGCCCTGGGTAGCAACGATTTTACGCACCAGGGAATAGCCATTGCTATGAATGCCGCTGCTAGCCAGACCAATGACGCGATCGCCCACCTGAACTTGTGAGCCATCCAGCAGCGCCCGACGCTCCACCACCCCCACACAAAAACCAGCCAGGTCATATTCCCCTACCCCATAAAATCCCGGCATCTCTGCTGTTTCTCCCCCCAACAACGCTGCCCCACTTTGACGACAACCTGCCGCAATCCCTGCTACGACCTGGGCAAGCTGATCCGGCTCTAGGCTGCCAGTGGCGATATAGTCGAGGAAAAACAGCGGCTCGGCTCCTGTGGTCAGGATGTCATTGACACACATTGCTACCAAATCAATCCCTACACTGTGATGCTGATTGAGCTGATGAGCGATTTTCAGCTTCGTGCCCACGCCATCAGTTCCTGAGACCAAAATCGGTTCCTGATACCCAGTGGGCAGCG
>JAAHHN010000206.1 GCA_010672165.1 Spirulina sp. SIO3F2
TGAGGAGAGCGCCTAGAACGGCAAAGGCAAGGAGGAGCTTAACCACAATGTTGTTGTTGAAAACAATCTAGATATAACTGTGCCACAATCTGCTGCTGATGGTGGTGCAGAGGCTGAGCGATCGCTTGTTGGTCAGGCTGCCATTGAGGGTTCTCAATAACTTGAGTAAGGACGGACACATAGGCATCGCTCCGCTTCACTCACAGCAATATTCTGGCCCAGATGTGTGCTCTGGAGTTTGAACCAGTCTTGGGGTGCAGGCAGCCATCGGGGTGGCAGTACCAAGCGAAATGATTTCAACTGTCTAAGTAGAGTGACCTAATTAAACCGAGGTACACCATGATCAAAAGCCATACAGCACAAGCTCTTCATGCCTTACCCACCTCGAACTTTACTGGTCAACCTACTTAGCTTTATTAACGTCTCCCTTGTCAAACTAACTCAAAAAAAGGTTATCTAGCCAGAAACTGGCAATGTAATAGTGAACATTGTACCTTGGCCTAGTTCAGACGCCACAGTAATAGTTCCATTGTGTTTTTCTGTGATAATGTGATGGGCGATCGCCATCCCCAGTCCAGTTCCTTTACCGATCTCTTTCGTTGTAAAGCCTTGTTCAAAAATCCGTGTTTGATGCTCCCATGTCATGCCACAACCATTATCTTGGATCTGGATTTGGATAGAGTTTCTGTCTGTGATAGAGGTGTGAATATTGATTCCATTCGGATGCAATTTTATTTCAGAGAAACTCCTGTCTTGGTTGGTAGCTTCACAGGCATCAATTGCATTGGCTAAAATATTCATTAAAACCTGGTTGAGTTGACCTGGGAACCCTTTGATTTTCTGGAAATCGCCGTATTTCTTCTCGATATTGATTTTGGGTCGATTTTCATTGGCTTTGATCCGATGTGTGAGTAACAGTAATGTACTATCAATGCTCTCATGAATATCGAAATCAATCATCTGCTCTTGATCGGTTCGAGAAAATATACGTAGACTTTTGCTAATGTCAGTAATTCGTCCAATGCCAACATTCATGGACTCAATTAACTTAGGCAAGTCTTCTTGAATAAAGTCCAAATCTAGTTCTTCAAGTTCTTCTTCAATCTCTAAAGTCATATTATTAGTATGCTTACGATAGAGCTCTAGTCCACTAAATATATCTTTAATATAATTTTCAGCAGGTTCAATATTGCCCTTTAAAAAGCTTGCCGGATTATTGATTTCATGGGCAACTCCGGCAATCATATTTCCCAAAGCAGACATTTTTTCACTACTAATTAATTTTATTTGCGTAGATTTTAGGATGAGGAGAGCTTCTTCCAAATCCTGATTCTTGATATCGAGTTCTTGTGAGATGGTTTGTATTTCATGAACCCCCTTGGTAATTCTGGGGAACATTGTTGACAATCCCCAGAATATAAAAAACACCCCCAGTAACGAAGTGACCCAGCGCCAATTCAAATGCAGCACTTCCATGAAATTCATCGCATTTTCCATCGAGACAAAAAATGGCAATATGAGCATAGAAAAGAGATCAAGGCTATAAAATACCAAAATCATGCTCAATCCCAACAATATCTTGGCGATCGAAGCTTTCAGTCTTAAGAGCTTAGTCGTTTCTTTATGTCTGTAAAATAGATAATAAAGATACGAAATCATACCAATGATAATGCAGTCTATAACTGTCATCATCAGCATGGAGTTCCAAATAAACATAGCAATATTAGGAGGAAAGTCTATTGTTTATGGTGAATTTTGAAATCACGAGATGTAGGTGGCTCTGATTAGGGAGTGTTCAGAGAAGTGTGCTTGAGTCGGCTGAAACCCACACTTTTTCGTTGCTGGATCTGGGATTTACACAAAAATCAGAACGCTCCCCTGATTACAGCAATGCTTTTAGACTAGGATTTGTATCCTTGTTGTTCAAGATAGACAGGAGCAAGCATCTTCTGACACTCATATTAAATGATTGTGCTAAGAGCTGTCGTCAGTTAAATTTTAAACTCTTGCTAATGACTGACTTACAGACCTTTTTCCTGCTTTTGGGGTTGGGTGCTCTACCCCTTTTCCCGTCAGACTTCTGATCTTAGCTGACAACACACCCTCAAAGCCAGCAGCCTTAAACTAACCCAATGTATAGTCTTTTACAATCACCCAGGCATACAGAGAAAGCTGAAAATTAATTTTTGATTTTAAGTTTTGTTGAGAGCGATTGCCCTCAACTTGCTTTAACCGTTTCACCCCTCCTTCCCGGGTAACCACCCCAAAAACGGCAACGGTAACAACGTCGAAAGATTCGTGAGCATCACCAACAACCACAAATTCTCAAAATTCGTCTCCGTCACCTGCAACCAACTGGTCAGCGCCGCCCCCAACTCATGGGAGAGTAACCCCGCCAAATTCCACACCGACATCAACAGCGCAAACAACGTCGCCTCCACCCCCTCTGGGCAGAGCCGCGCTGAGAGCACCAACACAGGCATAAAGGCAATCTGACCCATTGCTTTCAAGAGCAAACTATCCCCCAAGGTAAACCAATAGTCATCAATGCCGATCGCTCGATTCGTATGGGTCACCAACAATAAAGTTGTCATCCCCAATGCAGCGGCAAGCACCGTCGTCCAGCCCAAAATCACCCGAAACGGTACCGCTTTGAAAAAGCGTTGATATAACCCAATACCAATCAGCGAAGCCAAAGACGAGACCAACTGCACTCGCCCCAGAAATTCCGGCTCAAACCCCAACTCATTGGTGCTAAAAAAGAACAATGCTGAATCACTGGTGGGCGTTGCCTGCCAGAGAAAAATAAATACCGTCGGCAGCAAAATCGACTTTTGGCGCACCGTGCCCCAGAGGGTTTTGAACTGATTGTGGACTCGGTGGGTCTGATGTTGGGGACGCTCACTGACAGGTTCTTCCGCGATCAACATCGCCACCCCCATGACCAACAGAGGAAAACCAGCCGTAATGCCAAAAATAGTTTGAGGGCTAGTGGCGTCTAAGAGCCAGCCACTGAGATAGGCTGTGATCAGCCCTCCGAGTGCGACGGTGCTCCAGGTCAAAGACTGCAACGAACCCGCCTCTCCTAGAGACTGACCCCGGATACGCTCAACCACAATCGAATCAGCAATGACATCACTGATCGCCACTGAAACCGATGTCGCCAACAGCGCTAGGGTTACAGCCCAAGTTGTATGCACCACGGTTGCCAACGCTAGCCAAGCTAACGTACCCACAATGCCAGATAACATAAGATAAGGTCGGCGGCGATAATTGAATAGGGGCACACCGTCTGATAAAAAACCGAACAAGGGCTTGGTGACCCAGGGCAGCGCCGCAATCCCTACTAAAGCGGCAACCTCTGCCGGGCTCAGGGCTAACTCATCTTTGAGGAAAAAACTAACGGCTAACCGCGACAGACCCAATATTCCTTGGACGAAGTAAACCGTTAAGATAGCAATAAGCTCTGGGTTGGGACGCTGCCCAAACATGAGTTTATCGATCAAGGTTTCTTTAAACTGCTCCCAAGGAGACGCGGAACTCAACATTAAGGTGACTTTATGTAACGTTTTTTATCTCTTTGTATCATAGATGTCTGGTTGGGAATTTTCGGGTGCGTAGAGAAAAATAGTAGCCTCCCAGCTACAACTGTCCAGACGTTTGCTCAATTCTTTTGCTCAACAGTATTTCCTGCTCCTGCTATGGAAACCCGATTCTCAATGCTGACGCGCCTGGCTAAACAGGTTCAAACTTCTGTGCCAGATTTGACGGGGCTGCGTGTGGCCGCGATCGCCCTCGTTACCGTTCTCAGCAGCCTTTACGGCTTGCGCCATTATGGCCTGTTGGAGCCCCTCGAACTGGGCATGTATGACCGCTGGGTGCGCTTGAGCCCAGAACTGCCGCCTGATCCTAATCTATTGATAGTCAGTATTACGGAAGACGATCTGCGGGCTCAGGAAGAATGGCCGATTAGCGATCGCGTTATGGCCCAGCTTTTATCCCAGTTACAGCGTTACGAACCCAGCGCCATTGGCCTGGATATTTACCGAGATTTTCCTGTTGGCGAAGGCTATGAAGCCCTCGCTGAAGAGTTTGCCAAACCCAATGTGGTTACGATCCGCAGCCTGGATACAGTTGCCGGAACACCCCCACCACCAGCGTCGCCACCTGCACAAGTGGGGTTTAACAATATCCCCATTGACCTAGATAATGTGGTGCGTCGTTCCCTGCTCTATGCGGCTGACCCGGATGGGAACATCGTGTTTGCTTTTTCGTTACAGCTTGCCCTGATGCATTTAGCAGGTCTAGGGATTAATCCTGTGGAAAGTGAAGAGCAAGCCAACGTGGTGAAGTTGGGTGAGAGTACATTCTTCCCCTTAAAAATTGATTCAGGTGCCTATCGCAATCTGGATGCCGGGGGTTATCAGATGCTGCTGCAATATCGGGACTCGGAGCAAGTCGCCCGAGAAATCTCCCTAGAGCAAGCTCTGAATGGCCCGCTCGAACCCAGTTGGGTTCAAGGCAAAGTGGTGCTTATCGGTAGTACCGCCCTTAGTCTTCAAGATCGCAAATCAACCCCCTATAGCCCCATCCTCAGGGGTGATGGCCAAACCCCCGGTGTGATGCTCCATGGTCAAATGGTCAGTCAAATTATTGATGCGGCCACAGGAGAACGCCAATTAACAACCTTTTGGCCCGAGTCTTGGGAATTGAGCTGGTTAGTGGCGTGGGCATTGCTCGCTTGTGGGGTAGCTTGGCGACTCCGTCATCCCTTGCTGTTGCTGATTGCACTGACGGGCGGCACGATGATCATTCTAGGTACGGGCTATCTTCTATTTATCAATGGGGTGTGGATTCCCATTGCTGCCCCCGTTTTGAGTCTGGTGCTTACAGCCGCTGTGGTAATTACCTACCAGTCCTATGAAGACCACCGCCGTCAACAGATTGTGATGCGGCTGTTGGGTCAGAGCACCTCGCCCGAAATTGCTCAAGCCCTCTGGAAAGGGCGAGACAAGCTGCTCAAAGCGGGTAAGCTACCCGGAATTAACGTCGTGGCAACAATGCTATTTCTCGATATCAAAGGCTTTAGTACGGTCTCAGAATGTATGACGCCAGAGAAATTGCTGAATTGGCTGAATGATGTGCTCAGTGAAATCACTGAAGAAGTGTTGGCACGAGATGGCATTGTCAACAAGTTCACGGGTGATGGTGTTATGGCCGTCTTTGGGGTGCCCTTGAATCACACTGAACGACGTGAGATCGAGCTAGATGCCCAAAATGCCGTGGACTGTGGCCTCTCGATCGGCGATCGCCTCGTCAGAATCAACCAACGCTGTGACGCTGCGGGTCTCCCCCGGATTCAGATGCGCATTGGCATTTTCACTGGCGATGTGGTGGTGGGATCGCTTGGGGGTAAGGATCGCCTAGAATATGGGGTGCTCGGCGATAGCGTTAATACCGCCTCACGTCTGGAATCCTGTGCGAAGGAGCGTCAGCCCAGCGATTGCCGTGTTTTAATTGCCCGGGAGACCCTGGACTATCTCAATAACTGTTTTGAGGTAGAAAGCTGGGGTGAAATGGCGCTTAAGGGTAAAAAGCAAATGGTGGAGGTCTTTCATGTCAAAGGCCGCCGCGATCCAACTGTGCCGCATTCTATCCTGCCTGAACCGGAGAAGACTAGCGTTAGCTAAACGGTAGGGGAGGATTTCCAAACCTCCTCCCCTCCTCTCCAAGGTGTTTTGTTCCTGGTGGCTCAAGCTCAGATTTTGAATCAAACCGACTCTGTAAACTCCAACCAAACATCAGGTTGCTGTTCTGGTGTGCCATCCTCTTGCAGCGGCACACCTGTCTCCGTGGCAAAATGCCGCAAACAAGAAATGCCCGCCATCTGAAATTGCACGGTGGTTTGGGCGGCATCCCAATTCACCACTGTCACGGGGGTATAGTCCCCAGACTGCCAACGCATTCGTGCAGTTAAATTTGTCATCTCTCCCCATTATCCCTGTGCGATAAATACTCAACGTGAGTTTCGTTAAGCGAGACTATCACATTCCTCAAAGTCTTGAAATCTCGTTGTCAAACCCGGTCGTCAGAGGGCCAGCCCTCCGACACCGCCCGCTGAGGTGGAGATTGCCACCTCAGACTCCTGCAATATCGGAGCCAGTATTACTGATGCTGCTGGGTTTCAAAGTCTTTTGCAATATCTGCTTATCCAGAACTCAGGTTACTTAGACTCAACGATGCACTCTTGACCCTACCCTATTGGCTCGGTTGACCATTCTCCAAATCTTCAAGTTGCTGTTCGCGTCCTTCATTCAAATTCACTTGGCGGGGTTTAAACACTGTACGTCCCACATAATTCACGATCGCAGTGCGGGTGTTATAGCTTGCACTCTTGAGTGGCTCAGGCAGAATTTGATCGCCCATCACAATAAAAAAAAGAATTGCGACAGGTATACCGTACTTAATTGAAGGTTTCAGGTTCATGGTTAAATTCCCTCGTCATCAGGAAGGGACTGTCTTGATCTAATCATAGACAGTCCCTTTGATTGCCAACCATACGGCTTGCAGTTCGTAATGCTCACGTTAGTGAGCGCTAAGTGAGTACTAATAGCACTAAAGTGCTAACTACAAACTTAACTACCCCATTGAGTATGGAAAAACTCACCGCTGGGCTTATCAATCCGTTCGTAGGTATGCGCTCCAAAGTAATCGCGCTGGGCTTGGGTGAGGTTTTGGGGCAAGCGATCGCGCCGATAGCTATCGAAATAGTCTAGTGACGCACTAAAGCCCGGCACCGCGATCCCCATCTGATTGGCGGTCGAGAGCACTGTGCGCCAAGCTTCCTGCCGCTCTAGGATAGATTGTTTGAACTCAGGAGCCAACAGCAAATTGGGTAGATCAGGATTGTCAGTGAACGCTTTACTAATCTTGTCCAAGAACCCAGCACGAATGATGCAGCCGCCTTTCCAGATCCGGGCATCTTCGGCCAGGTTCAAACCATAGTTATATTCCTGCGACGCCTGACGCAGCAGATCCATGCCCTGGGCATAGGAGCACATCTTGGAACAATACAGCGCATCCCGCACCTGATTGATAAAGGTTTTGGTATCGCCATTAAACGGTGTGGTCTTCGCCGTAATCGCCTTCGCTGCCTCCAGGCGCTCGGACTTATACCCCGACATAATTCGGGCATTCACCGCTGCATACATGGTGGGCACAGAAACACCCAGTTCAAGGGCAGAAATCACCGTCCAACGTCCCGTCCCCTTCTGCCCAGCTTTATCCAAAATCAGATCCAGCAGGTGCTTATCGGTCTCCGGGTCAATTTGCTTGAAGATATCAGCGGTAATCTCAATCAAAAACGAGTTCAGCTCATCGGTGGTATTCCACTCGGCGAACACTTCATGCAACTCCGGATTGGTCAATCCCAGACCCTGACTCAGCAGGTCATAGGCCTCAGCAATAAGCTGCATATCCCCATATTCAATACCGTTATGCACCATCTTGACGTAGTGACCTGCGCCGCCGCGACCCACATAGGTCACACAGGGGCCGTCATCCACTTGGGCTGAGATTTTGGTCAGGATTGGCTCTAGATAGTTGTAAGCGGCTTCGGTGCCACCAGGCATTAGGCTCGGGCCTTTCAGCGCCCCTTCTTCACCACCACTGACGCCCATGCCCATAAAGCCTAAACCCTCGGCTTCCAGTTCCTGGGTGCGCCGCTCGGTATCTTCGTAGAGGGAGTTGCCGCCATCGATGATCATGTCATCTTTGTCTAGCAGGGGCTTAAGCTGGGCGATCACGGCATCCACTGGTTTACCAGCCTTAACCATCACCAGAATTTTGCGGGGACGCTCTAGGATTTGGACAAATTCTTCAATGGAATACGCTGCCTTGACATCTTTGCCTTGGGCGCGGGTGGCCATAAACTTATCGGTTTTCTCCCGGCTACGGTTGTAGACGGCGATCGGGAAACCTCGGCTTTCGACGTTGAGGGCCAGGTTTTCTCCCATTACTGCGAGGCCAATGACCCCGAAAGTGCGATTAGTCATATTGTCTACGGTTGGAGTGGGGCGCAATGTAAGAAATAAATTTCTTCTACCCTAGCCCGATCCCCTTGATCCCCCCCTAAAGAAGAAATTAAGAAGCGATCGCCCCTGCGCCTAAGCAGCCTCATCTGGTAGAATTGTGTAGAAATATTGCAGATTTTTAATAAAAATATATGGAACTGTTGGTGGTCGGTGCGACAGGCACCCTAGGCAGACAAATTGCCCGTCGTGCCTTGGATGAGGGGCATACTGTCCGTTGTTTGGTGCGGAAGCTACGCAAAGCGGCCTTTCTGCGGGAATGGGGAGCAACCCTCATCCAAGGTGACCTGTGTGAGCCAGAAACATTGACCACTGCCCTAGAGGGCGTTGACGCGGTTATTGATGCCGCCACCGCCCGTGCGAATGGCCCCAACCGCATGTATGAAGTGGACTGGGACGGTAAAGTTGCCCTGATCCAGGCTGCTGCCGCTGCCAACATTCAACGCTACATCTTCTTCTCCATCCTCAACGCTGAGCAGTTTCCCCAAGTGCCGTTGATGGATGTTAAAGCCTGTACGGAAAAGTTTTTGGCGGAATCCGGTATTCCTTATACCATCTTGCGACCCTGTGCCTTTATGCAAGGCTTGATTGGCCAATATGCGATACCGATTCTGGATAATCAACTGGTTTGGATTACTGGGGTGGGTGCGCCGACTGCCTATATGGACACAATCGACATTGCCAAGTTCACAATCCGGGCCTTGGACGTGCCAGAAACCGAGAATCGGACTTTCCCCATGGTGGGGACTCGGGCTTGGGGTGCGTATGAGATTATTCGCCTCTGTGAGCGGCTCTCGGATAAAACTGCCAAGACTGCACGTCTAGAACTGCCGGTTCTTCGGGTTATTCGCCGGATTTTGGGTTTTTTCCAGTGGAGTTACAACGCGTCTGAGCGCCTCGCGTTTGCGGAGGTTCAGGCTAGCGACAAACCCTTGAATGCTGAAATGGATGAGGTCTACGCCACATTTGGTCTGGATAAAAAAGACACCACAACCCTAGAGGGCTATTTGCAGGAATATTTCTCCCGCATTATGACCAAGCTCAAGGAGATTGGTTACGAAAAGGAAAAGGAGAAGCGTAAGAAGAAGCAGCGTCAGGCGTTTAAGGCGAAGTCGTAGTCTTTAAGATTAGGGGCTGTCGTCAGTTAGACTTCAAACTCTAGCTATCACTGACTTACAGCCCCTTTCTCAGTTTTTGAGTTCGAGTGCTCTATCCTTTTGTCAGGCTTCTGGTGTTAACTGGCAACACGCCCTATTCGTTGCAGATAGAAAATAACCCATCGCTTGAATGTTTCTGTAGAAGACGGGTCTCCCGACCCGGCAATCCATCTTATTCCAACGCGTTGGTTGAGATACAAGTGGGTAGGGACATCAGTCTCCACGCCCCTACAGAGAATCCCAGAATTTCCTTCAATAAATATAGTCCTTACCTGTATTGGCGAATTTTGAACTCTGCTCTCTCGCCAAAATTGGTAGGGACAATGTTGTTGAGATCATGGGCAATACAATCCCGCAAGATGGCGCGATCGAAATCTTCCCTTGGGAATCGACTTTAGAAACGCTACTATTGTTTTAGTATTTCTTAAACTTTCGTAGGGAAACTTCATCCATGGCTGCACCATCCACTCTGCCAGCATTTTGTGAAGGGATTGACCACTTTGCTGAAGCCCTAACCGGCTTTGCAGACTATGGCAACGAACCTGCGATCGCTCCAGGCCAAACCGCGATCGCCGCTGTCAATGACCCCGAAGCCATCTATCAAACCATTTTGGCAGCCGACGCCCTGCGCTACCTGACCCTCCAGATCACCGCCAGCAAACAGTCCGGGCATCCCGGCGGTTTTGCCAGTATTGCTGATGCGATCGCGGCCCTAGTGATGTTAGGTCACAAAAATATCCTTACGGAAGTCGGCCATCATGCCCCTGGTTTTTATAGCAACGTCTTTCTCGATCGCTCCCTAGAACAGATGGGCATCGCCACCGTGCAGCAGATGCGCGATCGCTTCCGAGAAACCGACGGTTTGTTAGGACATTTGTCCGGCCAGATTCCCGGGCTACTTAACCCCGCTGGCCCCTTGGGTCAGGGTCAACATTTTGCCATGGCCGCAGCCAAGCTTAATCCCGGTATCCTTTTTCCCGTAACGATCGGCGATGGTGGCCTGGGTGAGCCTTACATTATGAGCAGCTTTGGCCATTTCAACACCGCTTTCCCCCAAGTCACCAACTTCTTGCCCGTTTTAGTCTGGAACGGCTACAGCCAAGAGCACCACAGCATGGTCTCGACCAAGGGCAATGCTGAAATGATGGAATATTGGTATGGCAATGGCTTTGATGAGGTGGTCTTGGTCGATGCGAAAGAATTTGATGATGTCGGGCAACGGGGAGATTATGTTGATAGCACTGCATTCAACCTGCGAGGTCGGATGCGCTTTATGGAGGTGCTCCTTCACAAGACCCAGCACGCTGCAACCTTCGCTCTCAATGGCAAGCTTACCGTTTTAATTGTCAAGCAACTTAAAGGCGCTGGTGTCCACAAACGAGGGGCAAAAGCCCACAACCTCTATCCGGGTGATTCGGTTGAGAAAGATTATATTGTTAAAGCCCTCAAAGCGCGATCGCTAACTCCGGCTGCGTGGGAGCTGGTGCGCACCAACTACGAGCGGGCAGGTGGCGGTGCTGCGGCTCAAACTGTCGTAACCGAAATGGTGCGGACAGTTCCTGATTTGGGGCAATTACCCTTGACAGAGTATGCCGTCGGCGGCGAGAAAAAAGTTGCCACCACCGCAATGGGCGAACTGGTGGTGCATGTAGGTCAGCAAGATCCCAGCTTTATCGTCACCAATGCGGATGGGAATGCCGCCTCAGGGATCAACAACATTAATATTGGTCTGAAGATCCTCCATCCCACCCCCGATGAGCTCTATTTCCAGCAGCCTCAGGGTCAGGTGTATGAACCCCTAAGCGAGGATGCCTGTGCAGGTTTGGCAGCAGGTCAGGCGCTGTTGGGGGCGCGATCGCTCTGGTGCTCCTATGAATCGTTTGTGATCAATGGTCTACCCATTTGGCAAACCGTTACTCAGGCAATGGCCGAACTGCGTCGCCCCACACCTGCCACCATTTGTCTGTTTACTGCCGGGGCATTGGAGCAAGGTCGCAACGGCTGGACGCATCAGCGCCCAGAAATCGAGAACTATTTTGCTGCGATGATGCGCAATGGCAATGTATTCCCCCTGTTTCCCTGCGATGCCAACAGCATTCAAGCCTGCTACGAATGGGCGCTGAACATCCGAAACAGGGGTGTGACGATTACCGCCTCCAAGTCACCTTTGCCTATTTTGAGTACGTTTGCCCAAACCCGTGAAGCCTTAAGCAACGGGGGCTTTGTATTGCAAGAAATACCTGGAGAAAAGACTGTCGTTTTCGCTGTTATTGGTGATATGACGCTGATTCCAGTACTCGAAGCTGCTGAACAGCTTAAAGCTCAGGGTATTGGTTCCAAAATTGTTAGCATCATTAGCCCCCGTCGTCTCTATCGCAGCAGCGATGTGGCTTGGGATATGTGCAGTGAGCCCGATGATGGCTTCTTGAGTGATGCGGAGTTTGCCACATTGTTCGGCGGCGACGTGCTCTTGGGCGTGACAGGGGGCTCTAGCGCCATGCTCGAACCTGTGATGTTGCGCAGTACTGCGCCTCGGGATATTTTTGCCTGGCGGCGGGGTGAAACAGCAGCCAATGCGGCGGCGGTGATGGCGATTAATGGTTTGACAGCCGAGGCATTCGTGAAACGGGCGATCGCGCTGTTAGGTTAAAGACCCCATCATACTGAATCCGATTTTTATACCCCTAGAAAGTTCAGTAAACCCGACCCACCTCCCCCTGCGGGCGAATCCTCCCAAGAGGGGATGTTGAGATTAAACATCTCCTCTTGGGAGCTATCCATTAAGCTGAGTTCAGGATAAGAAAATCTACTAAACACTTGCTGGGTCAAGAATACTGGCTCCGATATTGCAGGAGTCTGAGGGGGCAATCTCCCCCTCAGATACTGTGTTAGAGCTTAGGAAGCAAGAGAGACAGGTGTATTATTTGAAGATAACAGAGACGGGTCAAACGGCTTGCCCGATTTAAGAACACCAAAAACAATCCGTATCAGCTTATGCATG